>CAXUJF010000343.1:0-6520 GCA_964250865.1 uncultured Streptosporangiaceae bacterium | reverse complement strand
GGTCGGCACGTCACCGCGCAGCCCGCTGATCCAGCCCTGGTTCTGGTGCACGAACCCGAACGGCAGGTCAAGGTGGTGCTTGAGGCACAGCTCCTCGGCCTCGCGCAGGTCGTTCTCGGCCGCGGTGAACTCCTGCCGGTAGCCGTAGATGACGGCCCGGTTGGCCAGCAACCGCTCGACCCACACGTGGTCCCCGGCCCGGCGCTGGGTGGCCAGGGCGGCACGGTAGTCGGGCAGCGCCTCATCGAGCCGGCCGAGCATGGACAAGATCGCGCCCCGCTGGGCCTGGGCCCGCGCCCGCGCCAGCCCGGTCAGGTCGGCCAGCGCGACCTCCATCTCACGCAGGGCCTGGCGGCTCTGACCGCGGACGTTCAGGGCGAAGGCCAGCCCGGTCCGGGCGTCCGCGACCAGCTCGGCCGAGCCCGCCCGCTGGCCGAGCCGCACCGCCTCGCGTAGGTGCCGCAGCGCCGCGTCCAGGTCTTCGAGCCGCAGGGCGGCCATGCCCAAGGAGCGCTCGGCCACCGCCCACGAGGCGAAGTCACGGTCCTGCCGGGCCTGCTCGACGACACGGCTGGCCAGGGCCGCCGCTTCAGCTGGTTTCGTCTCGGCCAGGTGGTGAGCCTCGCTGGCCCGTTCCGCCAGCCCCCCGGCCTGCACTTCCACAGCCGATTCTAGGCACGACGGGGCAGGTCGGCGTCAAGCGAGAATTTTTCGCATCCCAGGCGTATCAGGGGCCGGTAACGCGCCTCCGCATCACCAGGAGGCAGCTGACCAGCGCGGGAGGAACCATGAACGTTCGGCAAGGCTGGGTGGAGAAATTCCACGACGACGAGCTCATCGTCCCTCTGTCCCAGCTCAGCGCGGTACGGGAAGCGCTGCAGGCGTGCCAGGTGGAAGTCAGCGACCGGTGCGTCGAGGAGAACGAGGTGCTGGCCCTGGCCCGGCTGTCCGGACTGACCGGCATCGAGGCGGCCGCCCGCCAGCTGGAGCATGACCCATCCGTCGGCCAGGAAGTCAGGGCCTACCGCGACGTGCGCAACGCCGCCCACCCCGAGGCTCCCTCAGTGTCCGACCTGGCTCTGCTGATCAAGGGACTCCTGCTGCAGCTCGATCGGCGTTACCCCGGCTGGGAGATCACCATCGGCAAGAACTACCGGCCGTCCCTGATCAGGGGCTACCCGCACACCGAACCCGGCGGCGAGGGCAAGCCGACTCCGGTCAAGGCCCCATTCACCGGCGCGATCGATCCCGCGCTGGGCCAGGAAGGGGGCCGCGGCGTCCGGGTCGGACTGCTCGACACCCGACTGTTCCCGCACCCAAGCCTCACCGGCCGCTACATCGGCGGCCCGGCTGACCTGCAGCCGGCCGACAAGACCGAGTTCACCGAGTTCGACGGGCACTGCACCTTCGTCGCCTCCTGCATCCTGCAGCAGGCACCCGCCGCTCAGCTGTACCTGCGGAGCGTGCTGAACAGCAACAGCGAAGGCACGGCCTGGGAGGCCGCGGTGGGCATCGCCGACCTGGCCACGCACAACCTGGACGTGGTCAACCTGTCGTTCGGTGAGTACATGACCGACGTCGACTCCGCGCCGATGGTGCTGGCCGCGGCCATCCGGCGATTCAGCCGCGACACCGTGGTGATCGCGGCGGCCGGAAACAACGGCAACGTGGACAACCACCGGAACGAGGACGTGCCGCCCGGCGTCACCCCGCACACCACGTCCTATCCGGCCGCCCTGCCGGAGGTAACGGGCGTGGGCGCGATCGACGCCGACGGCAAGGAGGCCAAGTTCACGCCGAAGGACGCGCGGTGGATCTCGCTGCTGGCCCGTGGCGTCGACCTGAACGCCGCCTACCTGACCGGTGAGGTACGGCTGCCGCGGGAGGCCAGGCCCGTGACGTTTTCCGGCACCGCCAACTGGGCTGGGTGCTCGTTCGCGGCCGGCGTGGTGACCGGCATCATCGCCGCCAGGACCGTGCCGGGCCGGCGGTCCGCGCGCCAGGCTCTGGATGAGCTGATGGGCTCGCTTCGCTACGAGCCTCAGCCCGGGCTCTTGATCAACTAGGCGAAGGACCCGATGATGAGCCCAATGGCAGGCCCTACAGCAGGCCCCATGGCAGGCCCCGCATGATGCGGGCCAGCCCCCCGACCGCGAGCCGGCGAAGGACATCCATGCGGGACGATCCGGAGGTCATCGCCCTGGTCACTGCGGCCCGGGATGGTGACCAGGGTGCCTGGGACGAGATCGTGGACCGGTACGCGCCGCTGGTCTGGGCCATCTGTCGGCGTTACCAGCTGGGCCGATCCGACACCGACGACGTGGCTCAGACCGTGTGGCTGCTGCTGGTGGAACAGCTCGGCAAGCTCCGGCAGCCCGCGGCGCTGCCGGGCTGGATCGCCACCACCACCGCCCGGGAATGCCTGCGGGTACTGCGGACGGCCAGCCGGTACGACCACCACGAGCTGCCCGGCGACGGCCAGCTCGATCCCGGCGAAGCGCCGATGATCGAGCAGGAAGTGCTGGCGGCGGAACTGCGCGCGGCGGTCCGTGCCGCGTTCACCCAGCTGCCAGATCGCTGCCGGCAGCTGCTGTCCATGCTGATCAGCGACCCTCCGGTGTCGTACGCACAGATCAGCGCCACGCTGTCGATCCCGATCGGCGGTATTGGCCCGCAGCGGGCCCGGTGCCTGGACCGGATGCGCCGCTCTGCGTCCTTGTCGGCGTTCACCGACATCGAGCGGGCAAACCAGTGATACGAGAGGTGGATACGAACATGTGGGACGACGAGCAGCTGCTAGCGCTGCTCAAAGAGGCACTGCAGGACAGCCAAGCGGTGCCTTCCGACTTCATCGAGGCGGGCAAGAACGCCTACGCCTGGCATGGTGTCGACGACGAACTGGCCCAGCTCAGCTACGACTCTGAGCGGGACCGGGACGCACTTGCGGGGGTACGGTCCGAGGCAGCCTCGATCCGTGCGCTCACCTTCACTTCACCCAACCTGACCATCGAGCTCGAAGTGGGTGACAACGCGCTGCTGGGCCAGTTGGTGCCAACCGGAGAGGGCACGATCGACGTGCAGACCCGGGCCGGCGACGTCGCCACCGTTTCCGTGGACGAAGTGGGCTGCTTCCCGATCAGCCCGATCCCGCCCAGCCCGTTCCGGCTCCGCTGCCGGACCGCCGGGGGCCCCAGCGTCGTCACCGGCTGGATAACGTTGTAACCGCGCCACCCGGGAGCTAGCCGTGCGGGCCGCCGCCATCGGGGGTGGCGGGGCAGTAGCCGACCGGATGGGCCGCGCCGGTGAGCGGGTGCTCCTGGGCCAGCGCCTCGATGTAGGGAGCCGGGTCAGGCTGCGTGTCCGTGCCGTGGAACACCACGCTGTCCGCACCGGCCGCACCCAGCTCGGCCGCGCGTTCCAGCAACCGTTCCCGGCGGATGGCCAGCGGCTCGGCCGCCACGTCCAGCTCGGTGAAGACCGTCACGTGCGTGGCCACGTCCCGGCCGACCGCCGCCCGGCCCTCGGCCAGCAGTCCGCAGGCGGCCCGGATGTCTTCGGCGGTGGCCACGTCGTCCAGGATGACGCCGTCGGCCAGCTCACCGGCCAGCCGTACCGTCCGCGGCCCGCGCGCGCCCACCAGCAGCGGTGGCACCTGCTCGGGCGGCCAGTCCAGCTTGACCTGGTCCAGCTGTACGTACCGGCCGTCCGCGGTCACCGTGCTCCCGTGCAGCAGGTCCCGGACGGCCGCCGTGTACTCGCGCAGCAACGTCATGGGGGACGGCACCGCCGCCCCGATCTGGCCCATCCACTGCTGCACGCCGTGCCCCAGGCCCGGCATGAAACGCCCTGGCCATATCCGGGCCAGGGCGGCGATCTCCATCGCGGCCAGGGCTGGGTTTCGCAACGGAACCGGCAGCAGCCCGACGCCCACCTTGATCCGGGCCGAGCAGCTCAGCGCGGCGGCCGCGGAGGTCAGGCCGCCCTCAGCGAAACAGTCCTCCCACAGCCACAGCTCCGCGATCCCGGCCCGGTCGGCCGCCTGCGCCGCGGCCCGCAGGTCCTCCGGCGGTGATTGCGGCCGGAATGTCACTCCCAGCGACGGGCTCTCAGCCAAGATCGGTCCCTTCCGTGGTCAGTTCGGGTGGCCCGTGCTCGTGGTGTCCTGCAGGTAGCGCAGCACCGCCAGCACACGCCGGTTGTCATCGGAGTCGAGCGGCAGGTCCAGCTTGGTGAAGATGCTGTTGATGTGCTTGTCCACGGCCTTGCCCGTGATGAACATGGAGGCCGCGATGGCCGCGTTCGACCGTCCCTCCGCGATCGACCCCATCACCTCGCGTTCCCGCGGGCTCAGCCGGGCCAGCGGTGCGCTGCGCTGGTGCCGGCTCAGCAGCGCCTCGACCACCTTCGGGTCGAGCACGGTCCCGCCCGCGGCCACCCGGCGCACCGCGTCCACGAACGTCTGCACGTCCGAGACCCGGTCCTTGAGCAGGTAGCCGACGCCTTCGGTGCTGTCTTCCATGAGCTCGCGGGCGTACAGCTGCTCCACGTACTGGCTGAGCACCAGCACCGGCTGGCCTGGGCGTTTGGCCCGGGCCTCGATCGCGGCCACCAGGCCCTCGTTGGTGAACGTGGGTGGCATCCGGACGTCCATGATGACCACGTCCACCGGGGCCTGCTCGTCCAGCGCCCGGGCTACCTCCACCGCGTTGCCGACCTCGGCCACCACGTCGAAGTCGTGCGCCCGCAGCAGCCGGGCCAGGCCGTCCCGCAGCAGGGTCAGGTCTTCAGCGATGACAACTCGCACGGCACCTCCATCGTGACGGTGGTGGGGCCGCCGGGCGGGCTGCTGAGCGCCAGCGTGCCGTCGAACGATTCCAGCCGTCGCGCCACGCCCTGCAGGCCGGTCCCGGCCTCGAGCCGGGCGCCGCCCCGGCCATTGTCGCCCACGAGGACCGACAGCAGGCCCGCGTCGTACCGCAGGCCGACCCAGGCCGACGTGCCCTCGCTGTGCTTGACCACGTTGGCCAGGCACTCGGCCGCGGTGAAGTAGACCGCCGACTCCACCGGCACCGGCGGGCGCCCGGGGAGCGTGCCGGTTACCGTCACCGGCACGGCCACGTCGAGGGCCAGCGCCCGGATCGCGCCTTCCAGTCCCCGGTCGGCCAGGACCGGCGGCTGGATGCCGCGCATGAGCGTGCGCAGGTCGTCCAGGGCGGCCAGGGTCGTGGACCGGGCCTCGGTCAGCAGCCCGGGCAGCTCGTTCGGCTTGCTGGCCAGCAGCGATTCGGCCAGACCCAGGCTCATCGCCACCGACACCAGCCGGGCCTGCGCACCGTCGTGCAGGTCGCGCTCGATGCGCTGCAGCTCCGCGGCCTGGATATCCAGCGCGCCGCTCCGGGTCCGGGTCAGCACGTCGACCCGGTTGGTCAGCGCCTGCTCCCGCGCGTCAATCCGGCCTCGCGCCATCCACACGTGCAAGGCGAGCAGCACACCCAGGCCCAGGATCGGCCACACCGGCCAGAAGTAGTGGAACCCGGTCAGCATCCAGATGACGAGAAACATCACCGAGAGGGCGAACGACAGCGACAGGTGCAGGGGGAGGGCGCGGCGTCCCGGCGGGGGCCGCAGGCCCCACAGGACCGACCCCTGCAGCCAGAGCGGCACCCCCAGCCCGAACCACACCCAGGCCGGCCAGAAGTGCCCGTGCGCTCCGGTCAGCGCCCAGCCCAGCGCGAGCCCGCCGCCGATGAGCACCGAGATGAAGACCTCGAAGCGCAAGAACGTCCGCCAGCTGGCATACGGCCGCCCTGGGCGGCCTGGCTGCGCGTCGACGCTCACGGTACCGACGATAAACGACCACGCCCCGGCGGGCGATTGTCCCGACCCGTAGCGGATCAAAAGTGGGGTTAACCCCCACCGCAAGATGGGTGGCAATCCCCTGGTGAGTGTCAGAGGTCGCCCATAGCGTCAATGACATGACATTGCGACCGATGATTCGGGGCCTCGGCGCAGGTCCGTTGTTGCACGGGGTTAACCAGATGCGGGGAATACCCACCGCGCGGCACGGTGTTCTTGAAGACTTGAACGGGGGCAAGCGATGATCGCGATCGTATGGGCGCTCAGCGCGGCCGTGCTCTATGGCACGGGTGCCGCGTTGCAGCAGCATCAAGCGGCCGCCGCGCCGGACCGGGCGGCGGGCCGTCCGGGCCTGCTCCTGCTGCTGATGCGCCGCCCCTGGTGGCTGCTGGGCATCGTCGGGGAACTCGGCGGCTTCGCTACCCACGCCTTCGCCCTGCGGTCCGGCCCGCTGACCGTGGTGCAGATGCTGCTGGCCTCCTCGCTGGTGTTCAGCGTCGGCACCGTGCACCTGCGGGCCGGCCGCTGGCCGAGCGCGGCCACCTGGGCCGCGGTGATCGCCGTGGTGGCCGGCATCGGCTCGTTCGTCTGCCTCACCGCGCCGGCCCTGGCCCACAGCCAGCGACAGCCGTCGGGGGTGGCGCTGGCCGCGCTCGGCCTGGGC
>CAXUJF010000342.1:0-6850 GCA_964250865.1 uncultured Streptosporangiaceae bacterium | reverse complement strand
GTGCCGGGGGTGTTCGCGGCCGGGGAGACGACCGGGGTGGCCGGGGCCGACGTGGCGGAGCTGGAAGGCTATGTCGCGGGCGCGGCGGCCGCGCAGTACCTGGGCCTCGTGGCCAGGGGGCCTGTTAATTAAAAAACCAGCGGGATGCGGTCGGCACTGGCCCGGGCGCGGGAGTTCGCGCGACGCCTGGACGCCGTGTATCCGTGGCGGCCGGGCGGTCTGGACTGGCCGCGGGCGGACACGCTCGTGTGCCGGTGCGAAGAGGTGCCGTGGGCCGCGATCGGGGCAGCGGTCGCGGACGGCGCCCGGGATGTGCGTGCGGTCAAGGGCGTGACCCGGTGCGGGATGGGTTACTGCCAGGGCCGGGTGTGCGGGCCCGCGCTGCAGCAGGCCGTCGCGGACGCCACTGGCCGTGGGCTGTCCGCGGTCGGTGATCTGAGTTCGCGGCCGCTGCTCACGCCCGTCCCGCTGGGCACGGTTATGGACAGCGCTTAGAGCGTGGGCAGGTAGCGGTCCAGCTCGTACTCGGTGACCTGGCGGCGGTACTCGTTCCACTCGGCCTGCTTGTTGCGCAGGAAGAAGTCGAACACGTGCTCACCGAGGGTCTCGGCCACCAGCTCGCTGTCCTGCATGACCGCGATAGCCTCGCCCAGGTCGTGCGGCAGCGGCTTGATGCCCATGGCCCGGCGCTCGGACGGGCTCAGGGCCCAGACGTCGTCATCGGCGGCCGGCGGCAGCTCGTAGTCGTCCTCGATGCCCTTCAGGCCCGCGGCCAGGATCAGCGCGTAAGCCAGGTACGGGTTGCAGGCGGCGTCGATCGAGCGGAACTCGACCCGGGTCGAGTTCCCCTTGTGTGGCTTGTACATGGGCACCCGGACCAGGGCGGACCGGTTGTTGTGGCCCCAGGAGATGTAGGCCGGTGCCTCGCCGCCCGCGCCGGCCGACAGCTCGGCCGCGCCCCACAGCCGCTTGTAGGAGTTGACCCACTGGTTACAGACCGCGGTGATCTCGGCCGCGTGCCGGAGCAGCCCGGCGATGAACGCCCGGCCGATCTTCGACAGCTGCAGCTCGGCCCCGGGCTCGTAGAACGCGTTCCGGTCGCCTTCGAACAGCGACACGTGGCTGTGCATGCCGGAGCCGGGGTGGTCGGTGAACGGCTTGGGCATGAACGTCGCGTACACGCCCTGCTCGATCGCGACTTCCTTCATGACCAGGCGGAACGACATGATGTTGTCGGCCGTGGTCAGCGCGTCGGCGTAGCGCAGGTCGATCTCCTGCTGGCCGGGGCCGTCCTCGTGGTGGCTGTACTCCACCGACAGGCCCATGCTCTCCAGCATCATGATCGACGTCTTGCGGAAGTCATGGGCGACGCTGTGCGGGGTGTGGTCGAAGTAGCCGCCGTTGTCGATCGGCTCGGGCCGCTGCCCGGGCTCCGGCTTCCCCTTGAGCAGGAAGAACTCGATCTCGGGGTGGGTGTAGAAGGTGAACCCCAGGTCCGAAGCCCGGCCCAGCGCGCGCTTGAGCACCCAGCGCGGGTCGGCGTAGGAGGGTGACCCGTCCGGCAACAGGATGTCGCAGAACATCCGGCCCACGCCCGGCGCCTCACCCCGCCAGGGCAGCAACTGGAACGTCGACGGGTCCGGCTTGGCGATCATATCCGCCTCGTACACGCGGGCGAAACCCTCGATCGCCGATCCGTCAAAGCCGATACCGTCCGCGAACGCGCCCTCCAGCTCAGCTGGAGCGACCGCGACGGACTTCAGGTAGCCGAGCACGTCGGTAAACCAGAGCCGGACAAACCGGATGTCCCGTTCCTCGAGCGTGCGCAGCACGAATTCTTGCTGCCTGTCCACGCCTCTCACCTTAGACGCACCCCACCAATTCCTGGCCTCCCGATCGCGTTCTGCCAGTGTGCCGTGTCGTTGTTTCCGCAGAGTTACGGCGGCGTTCGTCGTGCCGGTTAGCTTCTCTGCTAAGTGTATAGACGAGAGGTATACACTTAGTTTATAGTCATGGCATGAGTGTTCCGCTGACCCTGCTGGGCTTGCTCGAACGGGAGCCGAGCCACGGCTATGACCTGAAGCGCGACTACGACACGTTCTTCGGCCGGGACAAACCGCTGCCCTACGGGCAGGTGTACTCGACGCTGGGCCGGCTGGCCCGGGACGGCAAGGTGATGGCGGGGGAGGCCGAGCCCGGCGCCGGGCCGGACCGCAAGCGCTACGTGATCACCGACGCCGGGGTGACCGAGTTCGAGACCTGGCTGGCCACACCGGCCGAACCCGAGCCGCACCTGCAGACGCTGCTGTTCACCAAGGTCGTGCTGGCCCTGATGCTGGGCCGGTCGGCCGGGAGCTACCTGGACGCCCAGCGCGGCGCGCACCTGCAGCGCATGCGCGAGCTGACCGAGCTCAAGCGGACCGGTGAGCTGGTCGATTCGCTGCTGGCCGACCACGGGCTGTTCCACCTGGAGGCCGATTTGCGCTGGATCGACATGACCGCGGCCCGGCTCGGCCCGCTGAGCGAGGCCGTCCGCCCAGGTCAGGCCGCCACTCAGCCAGAAGCGGGGGGTTCACGATGAACGCGATCGAGGGACGGGAGCTGTTCCGGTCGTTCGGGGCGACGCCGGCGCTGCGCGGGGCCACCGTGTCGGTGGCGGCGGGCGAGATGCTGGCCATCATGGGCCCGAGCGGCTCAGGCAAGTCCACGCTGCTGCACTGCCTGGCCGGGATCTTGACCCCGGACCGCGGTGAAGTGTGGTTCGGCGGGCAGCGGATCGACACCCTGGGCGAGACCACCCGCAGCACGTTGCGGCGGATGCGCTTCGGGTTCGTGTTCCAGTTCGGGCAGCTGGTGCCGGAGCTGACCGCGGTGGAGAACGTGGCCCTGCCCCTGCTGCTGGACGGCACGCACCGGAAGGCGGCGCTGGCCCAGGCCCGGCCGTGGTTCGGACGGCTCGGCCTGGACGGGCTGGAGGACCGGCGGTCGGGCGAGCTGTCCGGTGGTGAGGCCCAGCGGGTGGCGCTGGCCCGCGGCCTGGTGGCCGAGCCCGAGGTGCTGTTCGCCGACGAACCGACCGGCTCGCTGGATTCGGTCACGGGCGAGCACGTGATGGAGCTGCTGACCGCGGCGACCCGGGAACGCGGCACCACGGTCATCCTGGTTACGCACGAGCCACGGGTGGCGGCTTACGCCAACCGTGAGGTCGTGGTGCGCGACGGCCGGGTCGGGTACCTGACGGCTGCGGGGGCGGTCAGGTCCGGTGGTGCCGACGGGGGTCCTGGGGAGGAGGCGCCGTGATCCGGCTTGGGCTGCGGCTCACGCTGGCCGGGGGCCGCGAGGCCGCGATCCGGCTGGTCGTCACAGCGGCGGCGGTGGCCCTGGGGGTCATGCTGCTGCTGGCCGCGCTGGCCGGGATCAACGCGGTCAACGCCCAGAACGGCCGGTACGCCTGGCTCGGTAGCGGGGCCGCGTTCGACCACCCCCACGCGGCCGGCACGGTGGCTCACGACCCGATGTGGTGGGTGCTGAACCCCGGCTTCGTCGACGGTCAGCTCCTCGGGTGGGTGGACGTGGCCCCGACCGGGGCCCATCCGCCGGTGCCACCGGGGATTCCCCGGGTGCCGGGCCCGGGGCAGTTCTATGCCTCCCCCGCGCTCACCCGGCTGCTGCACGACCACCCGGCGGGCGAGCTGGCGGACAGGTTCCCCGGCCACCAGGTGGGCACGATCGGAGCGGCCGCGCTGCCCTCGCCGAACTCCCTGCTGGTCATCGTGGGCCGCACCCCGGCGCAGCTGGCCCACCAGCCCGAAGCGCGCGAGGTGACCAGCATCCAGACGATCCCGCCGAGCAGCTGCAACGGCGAGCAGTGCGTGCTGGGGGTGGGCATCGACGCCAACGGCATCGACCTGATCCTGTCCTGCGTGGCGGCGGGGCTGCTGTTCCCGGTGCTGATCTTCATCGGCACCGCAAGCCGGCTGTCGGCGGCCCGCCGGGAGCAGCGATTCGCGGCCATGCGCCTGGTCGGGGCGACGCCGCGGCAGGTGTCGGTGGTCTCCGCCATCGAATCGGGCGTGGCCGCGATCCTGGGCACGACGGGCGGGTTCGGCCTGTTCTACGCGCTGCGGCCGGCCATCGCCAGAATCTCGTTCACCGGCGCACCGTTTTTCACCAATGACCTGTCCCTGAACCTGGCCGACGTCCTGGCCGTGGCGGTGGGTGTGCCGGTGGCCGCGGCGGTGGCCGCGCTGATCGCGCTGCGCCGGGTGCAGGTGTCCCCGCTCGGGGCGACCAGGCGGGTGACGCCCAAGCCGCCGCGGATCTGGCGGCTGATCCCGCTGCTGGCGGGCCTGGCCGAGCTGGCCGTGATCGTTGGTATCGGCCGCCCGGCGACCACGGGCGGCCAGATCCGGGCCTTCCTACCCGGGTTCCTGCTCCTGCTGGCCGGGCTGATCGTGGCCGGGCCGTGGCTGACCATGGCCGGGGCCCGGCTGATGGCCCGGCGGGCCCAGCGGCCGGCCCCGCTGATCGCGGCACGGCGGCTGGCCGACAACCCCAAGGCCGGGTTCCGCGCGATCAGCGGGCTGGTCGTGGCGTTGTTCGTGACCAGCGTGACCGTGGGCATCATCACCACGATGGCCGACTACCGGACCGGGCCGACGGCCACGCCGCAGGTCAGGAACACGGTGGTGGACAACTTCCAGAACCCCGGCAGCGGTCTGCCGCAGGCCGTCCCGATGCCCGCGGCGACGCTGGCCCGGCTGCAGTCCACGGCGGGGGTCCAGGGGGTGACGCTGGTGCACACCAACCCGCTCGGGACGAACGTCGTGGTCCGGGCCAACGGCCAGGGCTTCATGTCGCCGGCCGGGCTGGCCTCCTGCGCCCAGCTGGCCCGCACCCCGGTGCTCGGCCGCTGCGTCGCCGGGGCTGAGGTGGCGTCGGTTCCGGTGCAGGGCATCGACGGGTTTCAGTCGAGCCAGGCGTCGACCGTGTGGCACGCCGCCGCGTTGCCGGTCAGCCGTCTGGACCGGCTCCCGGTCACGGCGGTCGTGGTGGCCACGAACGGTGCGGGCGCGGTCAACCGGGTGCAGACCGTGCTGGCGGACTTCCACCCGTTCCTGGGGGTGCCCGAGACGATCGCCGAGACCAACGCCTACAACCCGGCCAACCAGACGCTGATCATGGAACAGCAGCTGGCCGACGTGATCATCCTGGCCAGCCTGCCCATCGCCGGCTGCGCCCTGGCCGCGAGCGTGATCTCCGGGCTGACCGAGCGGAAACGGCCGTTCAGCCTGCTGCGGCTGGCCGGGACCCCGCTGGGTGTGCTGCGCCGGGTGGTCACGCTGGAGAGCGCGGTGCCGCTGCTGGTGGTGGCGGTGCTGTCGATCGCGGTCGGGTTCGGCGGGGCCGAGCTGTTCCTGCGGGCCCAGCTCGGTTACACGCTGCGGCCACCCGGGGCGGGCTACTACGGCATCGTGGTGGCCGGGCTGGTGGCGGCGCTCGGCATCATCGCGGCCACGCTGCCGCTGCTGAAACGGGTCACCGGCCCCGAGGTCGCCCGGAACGACTAACGGGGGCCGGGCGGCCGCGGCTAGTCGTTCCGGACGGGCCGCCCGCGCATGGTCAGGGTGGGCCGACGGCGGCCAAGCGGTCGACGCCGATGCCGCTGATGAGCAGGCGCTCCTTGCTGCTGGCCACGAGTTGCTGGGTCCAGTCGGTGAAACCGCCGTCGCCGATCTCCTCCAGCTTGCTGCCGGTCGTGTGGCTGCCGGTCTGGGCGTTGACCTTGAAGCAGAGGTCACGGTAGTAACCGCGGCCCGCGGACCGGGTGTGGTCCAGGACGATCACCGCGGCCGTTCCGCTGTCCTGGGGGGCGCCCAGGTCACCGGTCACCGCGGCCGCGATCCGCTCCCCCGCCTCCGACAGCGGGGTCAGCGCCAGCTGGACGTAGCGGAGCCGGGCCGCGGCCAGGCTGGCCACCGCGAACCGCAGGTGCTCGGCCAGCGCCCGCCGCTCGAACCGGTAATCGCCCTCGTCGCGACCCGCCGTGACCAGCCCGAACAAGCCGAAGTGGGCCTGGGCCCCGGGCCCGAACAGCTGGGCCCGGACGACCCGCTGCAGGGCGCCCAGCCGGACGGTCGCGATCCGGTCGTGGACCCGGCGCACCGACGCCTCCAGGGCCAGCGCGTTGGTCGGGTCGGCCACGACCTCACAGGGCCGACCCGTGGTCAGCACCTTGTCCTGGCTGACCGTGGCCAGGGCCGAGTGCGCGCCGAGCGGCACCACCGGGGCCAGCGTCAGCATCTCGACGTCGGCCGGCAGGCAGGCCAGCAGGGCTTCTTCGGCCCGCCGCAGGGCGTGCCATGGCGTGTGACCCGGGGTGGTGAACCGGTCGCGGGAGTACCGGCGCCGGACGGTGGCCGGGGTTTCGCGGGCCGCCCGGAGCCGGGCCACCTCCAGCATCACGCTGGTGAAGTCGCTGCCGCTGAGCCCGGCCAGCCGCTGGACGGTGTCCACCCCGCCGATCGCGGGCAGCACCCGTTCCAGGGTCGCGGCGCGGCGGCCCGTTCCCCCGGTCGTGACACCGGGGGGGATGCTGTTCGTCATACCGTGAGCTTGCCTTTTTGCCGCCGCCGTCGCACTGGATTTTTTACGCCGAGTGGGACGTGATCACGGAGCGCATCTGGAATCATCCCTCCGTGACCTCCCGTACTTCGATCTCGCTGTGGTCCGCCGCCGGACTGGCCGTGACGGCCGTGGCCCTGGCCGGCTGCGGCGGCTCGTCGAACACCGACCGGCCCGCGGCCGCGGTCAGCTCGGCCCCGCGGGCGGCGACGGCGAATGCGAGTGC
>CAXUJF010000341.1:0-6853 GCA_964250865.1 uncultured Streptosporangiaceae bacterium | reverse complement strand
CGGCTATCGTCGCCCGCCGGACCAGCCATGACACCCCTCTCCGCGCAACCAGCCGCGAATTGGACGTCCCCGCGTCACCGCCGGGTTCCGTCCCGCTCGGCGGAATGACCACCGCCGCCCGCGTACCCCGGTCCGGGGCTGGGTAACTCCCCGGGGGACCGCCGTGTTCCAGCGGGTTCCTCGCGGGTGGTATGAAAGCCAGGTCAGCGTACAAATAGGAAAGGCGCGAATTCGTGGCCATGAGGAAGGCGGCGGGCGTCCTCGACGGAGGGCCTGACCTCCCCGAGGGCTTCCTGTACTCGGTGAAACGCCGATTGCTGGGGCCGCCGCTCGTCAACGAGCAGCTCGGCGAGCAGCGGCTGTCCAAGCCGCTTGCGCTGGGTGTGCTCTCCCCGGACGGCATTTCCTCCTCGGCCTACGGCACCGAGGAAATCCTGATCGAGCTGCTGCCGTACTTCGGCCTGGCCGCGTTCACCCTGATCCTGCCGTTCACCCTGGTGATCTTGTTGGTCATGCTGCTGGTGATCCTGTCGTACCGCGAAGTGGTCATGGTCTACATCAGGCCCGGCGGCTCGTACGTGGTGGCCCGGCAGAACTTCGGGCCCAAGACCGCGCAGGTGTGCGCGGTCGCCCTGCTCATCGACTACATCGTGACGGTGGCGGTGCAGACCGCCGCGGGCACGGCCGCTATCGCGTCGACGTTCCCGGCCATCGGCCCCTACGACCTATGGATCAGCATCGGGGTCGTGCTGCTGATGGCCTTCGGCAACCTGCGCGGCATCAAGGAAGCCGGGCGGTTCTTCGCCATCCCGACCTACCTGTTCTCCGGCGCGGTCGTCCTGATGATCGCGGTCGGGCTGTTCCGGCAGCTCTTCTTCCACCTGCCGGTGCTGGACCTGGCCACCGTGCACGACACGATCAAGGTGCACCGGGTATCGACCCTGGTCCTCGGGGTCACGGTCTTCACCCTGCTGAAGGCCTTCGCCAACGGTGGTGCCTCGCTGACCGGTATCGAGGCGGTGTCGGACGCGGTGGGCGGCTTCCGGCCACCGGAGGGACGCAACGCCCGGCAGGTACTGGTCACCGAGGGCGTGATCCTCGGGGTGCTGGTGGCCGGTATCTCCTGGCTGGCCCACGCCAGCCACGCCACCCCGCGGACAACCGGTTACCCCACCGTGCTGGCCCAGGAAGCCGACCTGGTCTTCGGGCACTCGCTCTTCGGCAAGGTCCTGTTCTACCTGGTCCAGGCGTCGACCGCGCTGATCCTGTACACCGGGGCCAACACCAGCTTCAACGGCTTCCCGTTCCTGGCCAGCTACGTGGCCGGCGACGCGTTCCTGCCCCGCTGGCTGCTCAAACGCGGGCACCGGCTGGTGTTCTCCAACGCCATCATCCTGCTGACCATCTGCTCGGTGGCGCTGCTCATCATCCGCGGCTCCAACGTCAACAACCTGGTACCGCTGTACGCCATCGGCGTGTTCACCGCGTTCTCGATGGCCGGGTTCGGCATGGCCCGCTACCAACAGCGCCGGAAGGGACGCGGCTGGCGCCGCCGGTTCGTGATCAACTTCTCGGCCGGCGTGCTGACCGCGATCGTGGTGGCGATCTTCGCGGTGGTGAAGTTCACCGAGGGTGCGTGGCTCGTGGTGGTGCTGTTCGTCATCCTGGTCCCGGCGCTGATCCGGCTGAACCGCGAGTACAGCATGGAGTCGGAGGTGCTGGCCGCCATCACCGGCGCCCAGCCCCCGCCGCCACCGCACTACACCCGGCGGACCGTGTTCGTGTTCGTGGACAGCTTCGACCTGGCCACGCTGGCCGCGCTGCGCTACGCCCGCAGCCTGCGGCCCACCTCACTGCGGGCGGTGCACTTCGTCATCGACAACGTGCGGGCGGAGAAGCTGCGGGAAGAGTGGACCCGGGCCAACCGCGGGGTGGTCCTCGACTTCATCGACGTGCCCGACCGGCGGCTGACCCGCGCGGCCGCGGAACTCGTCGGGCACGAGGTGGAGGACCCGGGCACGCACGTCACCGTCATCCTGCCCCGGCGCAGCTACTCGGCCTGGTTCGGCCGGCTCCTGCATGACCGGACCGCGGACAAGATCGCCGCCGTGGTGAGCCGGATCCCGCGCTCCGCGGCCACGATCGTGCCCTACGACGTGCATAGCCGGGTCCGGGTGCTGCAGGAGCACCACGCGCCCCAGGGCGGCATCCCGGCCACCCTGCCCAGCGGCACCGCACTCGGCGGCCCGGCTACCCCTGGCGCCGCCGCCAAGTCTGCGGAACGGCCAGATCGCCAGGACCGGCCGGACGAGCCGAAGCGCCCAGAACATCCCGCCGGACCGAAGCGCCCCGAGCGTGCGGACGGGGCCGTAGCGGCGGACGGTACCGCGCCGCCCAACGGGGCGGACGTGCCGCCCAACGGGGCGGAGCCGCCGGAATCGACGGGTACGGCGGCCGCGGCGGCCAGCCAGGAATCCGCGTCGGAAGAGGAGATGAGATCGGTGCGCAAGCTTCGCGGCCTGCTCAAGGGACGGGACGAGAGGGACGCCGCCGAAGGTGACGGCAAGGCAGCCGCCTACGACCGTCCCAAGGCCCCGTCCGGGGTCAAGCCGATCGGCACGCTGACCGAGCCGGGCAAGGCCGTCATCGAGGGCCGGGTGCGCGCGCTGGAGATCCGCCCGGTCGAGCAGAACTCGGTCCTGGCCCTGGAGATCACCGACTCCTCCGGCGACATGACCGCGCTGTTCTACGGCCGGTCGCACATCGCGGGCGTGATCTGCGGCAGCAAGCTGCGGCTGCGCGGGCCGGTCGGCTTCAAGGAAGGCCACCCGGTCATGATCAACCCGGCCTACGAGCTGGTGGGGTCCCCGGAACCCGAGTCCTGAGCCTGCGCGGCGGTCAGGCCTCCTGGGAGATCAGTTCGTACTGCGGATTGATCATCACCGGCCGGGCGGCCTTGAATCCGGCCGGCCCCTGGAGCCGGACCGTGCTGCCGCAGATCAGCCCGGGGATCTTCGTTCGCCCGTAGAAGAGCGCGGTCAGCGTGCCGGTCCCATCGGAGATCTCGACTGCGAGCACGGAGTTGCGCTCGACTGGGCGGATGGCCAGGGAAACGACGCGGCCTTCCACCGTCACCCGGCCCGGCTCGGTCAGCGACCCAACCGGCCTGACCTCCAGGCGGGCTGGCTCCGGTGGGGCAGCCGGCTCCGGTGCGCTCCCGTTGCCGAGGCTGGCCACCGTGACCCCCTCGGTCTGCGGATCCCCGTCCGCGGCCTCCGCCTTGGCCGGGGCGGCACCGTCAGCCGGAGCCGGCCCGGTGGCCAGGACGAGCGCACCGGGCTCGCCGGACCGGTCGGCCTGGCGCGCTTCCAGCACCCGGACCCGGCTCTCCACGTCGAACGGGATGATCGTGGCCGCCGCGTCCGGGATCCGGCTCACCGCTGCGGCGATCTTGTCCGCGGTCCGGTCGTGCAGCAGCCGGCCGATGAGCGGGGAGAAGCCGCGTCGGGGCAGCACCACGGTGACCTGGGTGCCGGGCACTTCGGCCTCGCGCCGGACCAGCTCCTGCGCCGCGTGGTCCAGCCGCCGGTCCGGGGTGTCGATCATCTCGAACGGGATGTCCTGGCCGAACCGGACCCATCGCTCCTGCAGCTGGTTGGCCTTGGCCGTGTCGATGACGAAGTGGACCGCCCGGAGCGACGTCGGCCGCAGGCTGCGCGCGTACCGCAGCGCGGCCAGCGTGGCCAGGTCCATGCTGTCCACCAGCACGAGCACCACCCGGCGGGTGTAGTTCTGCTGGCGGGGGGCGATGCCGGCCGCCCGGCGGTCCCCGATGTTCTCCAGCACCTGGTCCTCAGCCCGGTACTCCCGGTTCAGCCGGATCAGGACGAAGACCAGGATCGGGCCGATGATGACCACCAGCCAGGCGCCCTCAGTGAACTTCACCACCGCGAAGATCAGCACCACGATGGCGGTGAGGACCCCGGCCGAGAAGTTGATGACCAGCTTTCTGCGCCAGCCCCGTTCCCGGTGCTGGTGGTGATACTTCGACATCCCGAAGCCGGCCATCGCGAACCCGGTGAACACCCCGATCGCGTAGAACGGGACCAGGCCGTTGACGTTGGCGCCGACCGCCAGGATGAGCGCGAGCGAGACGACCGTCAGCACGATGATGCCGTTGGAGAACACCAGCCGGTGACCGCGTTTGGTCAGCCAGCGGGGCAGGAATGCATCCTGGGCCACGAAGCTGGCCAGGAACGGGAACCCGTTGAAGCTGGTGTTGCCCCCGGTGAACAGGATCAGCGCGGTCGCGAACTGGACGAAGTAGAACATGATCCGGCCCGGACCGCCGCCGAAGACCAGGCTCGCCTCCTGGGAGATGACCGTCGGCGTCCCGCTGGTGTACGGCGTCGCGTGGGAAATGTGGGCCAGCCAGGAGATGCCGCCGACGAGAAAGGCCAGGATGACACCCTGGGTGACCAGAACCTGGCGTGCGTTGCGCCCCTCCGGCGGCCGTAGCGCGCTGACCGCGTTGGACACCGCCTCGATGCCGGTCAGGGACGATCCGCCGTTGGCGAACGCGCGCAGCAGGGTGAGCACGAGCGCGAACGAGATGAGCAGCGATGCGCCGTGGCTGGTGTGATAGTAGGTCCCGTGCAGGGTCGCGGGGTCGACGACCGGCAGATGGCCGAACGCCTCCCGGCCCAGCCCGATCAGGATCATGACGATCACTGACCCGGAGAACAAATAGGTCGGCAGGGCGAACGCGCGGCCCGCTTCCCGGATGCCGCGCAGGTTGCCGTAACACATGATCAGGATGGCGATCACCGAGATCAGCGTCAGCATCTCCGCCGGGCTGATGAACGACAGCGTGCCCAGAGCCGGGAACGCGGACACGATGGCGGCCGCCCCGGCCGCGGTCTGTACCGCCACCGTGACCGTGTAGTCGATCAGCAGCGCCACCGCGGCGATCTGCGCCACCTTGGGCCCGAAGTTGTCCCGGGCCACCACGTAAGAGCCGCCGGTCCTGGTGTAGACGCTGACCACCTCGCGGTAAGACAGCACGACCAGGACGAGGACGAGCAGGACCACCCCGGTGATCGGCAGCAGCACGGTGAAGGCGGCCAGCCCCAGGCCACGGTGCAGCAGCTCGATGAGGATTTCCTCGCTGCCGTAGGCCGACGAGGAAATGCCATCGGGGGACAGCACGCCCAGCGCCAGCGGCTTGGACAGCCGCTCCTCCCCGAGCTGGTCGTTCACCAGCGGCGGCCCGAGCAGCCGCCGTTTCAGCGAGTACGAGAACGTCTCCGGAACGTCGTTGTCGTTCCGGCTGAGCAACCCAGCCGCCCTACGGACCGCCACGTCGTTTTCCGCCTCTGCTCGTCGGTATTTATCCAGTTCAAAACGCTAGGCGCTGGCTCCGGGGATATCCGCAAGCGCGGCGTCAAGACTGGGTGGGCCGGCGTTAAGGCCCCATCAAGATCATTAATTTTGGCGGCCGGCCGGGGTCGAATGAAGTCACGATGATTCGACGTGAGGGACGCAGCGGGATCCCGGCACCGTACGCGCTGCCGGCCGCCTTCGCTGCGCTGTTCCTGCTCGGCACGCTGACCGCGGCGCTGAACGGCCGGCTGCCGGGCTCCGGCGTGCTGGTCGCGGCGGCGGTCGTGGCCGGGGTGACCACGCTGCTGGCCGAGCCGCTGGTCGCGCTCCCGCTGGGCGTCATCGCCTGGCTGACCGTGATCGGTTTCTCCCGGCCGCCGTACGCGGACCTGCGGCCCACCGGCGCGCTGGCCACCGACGCCGCGATCACGCTGGCGATCACGACCGGCGCGGGCGCGCTGGCCGGCATGGTGTTCCGTTCGCTGATCCGGCGGTTCACACTGGAAGACGTGGATACGCGCGCGGACGACCGCCTGGCGGCCCAGGCACGCCCGGAGGATGCGCGGGGCCGGTGGCGGCGCCGGGCCGCCTGGACCGGGGCCATCAACACCCGGCGGCGCGTGTCCGGGGTCGCCCTGGCCCTGATCGGCCTGCCCCTGCTGACCTGGCTGCTGGTCGCGGCGCACGACCACCTGAACTTCGCCGACGACCTGCTGCTCTTCCTGCTGGCCGTGGTCACGGTCACGGTGGTCGGCGGCTTCTGGCCCGCGGTGCTGGCCGCAGTGGCGGCGTGCCTGCTGCTCAACTGGTACCTGACGCCGCCCCTGCACACGTTCACCATCGGCGAGCCCCGCAACCTGCTCGCCCTGGTGCTGTTCGTGACCGTGGCCGTGGCCGTGAGCAGCGTGGTGCACCTGGCCGCCCGGCTGGCCGTGCAGGCCGCGGTGAGCCGGGACGAGACCGCGTCCCTGCTGGACCTGGCCCGTACCGTGCTGGGCGGCGCCGACACCCCGACCGCGGTGCTGGACCACCTGACCGGCACCCTGGGCGGCCGGGCCGAACTGCAGGAGCTCACCGCCGGCCGGTGGATCCGGGTCGCGGTGAGCGGTGGCGCCGATCCCGGGACCATCGCCGCGACCGAGGGCGCCCGCATCCATCCCCGGGCCCGCCAGGCCCGGCTGCCCACCGGCCAGACCCGCGCGGGCGGCCCCGCCCCCCGGGGCCGGTTGGCGGGGGCGGCGGGCCCGGGCACGCCAACATCGAGTTTCATCGGGAACAGCGCGACCGTCGCGGCGGTGTAGGGGTGACGCGAGCCCGGCGCGAACACGAGGTGAGACGCGCGGACCTCGCCGACCTTGTAGCCCAGCAGCGAGACCGGCGCGCCCGCCACCAGGTCGCCCGCCGCGCCCTCGATCACCACATCATAGAGTTGCTCGGGCCCGGTCGGCCCCGCTTGCGCGCTCGCCTGATC
>CAXUJF010000340.1:0-6875 GCA_964250865.1 uncultured Streptosporangiaceae bacterium | reverse complement strand
GCCGATGGCCGCGGTGCTGGCCATGGGCCTGGTCATCGGGATCGCGCGGGCCGGTTTCGCGGTGGCGGCCACCCCGCACCACCGGTCCACCCAAGCCCAGGCCGCGATCGGCGCCAGGACCACGCCGCCGTCGTCATCAGCCGGTTCGGCTTCGTCCGCTGCCGCCCGCCAGTCGCCGGTCCTGGAGATCCAGGGGTTCGGGTCGTCCTGCTGCTCCACCGCGTCCCCGCTGCGGGCCATCGCCGGCCACGCGGTCGCCCCCCAGTTCTCCTACCGGGGCCTGAACTTCCGCGGCCAGCCGCTGCCGCAGGGCGCGGCCGCCAGCGACCTGCCGCTCCCGGTGCTGGGCGACCGCATCGCCGCCCAGGTCGAGCGGCTGTACGCCGAGACCGGGCGGCCGGTCGACCTGGTGGCCGAGAGCGAGGGCACGCTCGGGGTGTACGCGATGCTGGCCCGGCACCCGGACCTGCCGATCGGGTCGGTGGTGCTGCTCAGCCCGATCATCGCCCCGGGCCAGGTCAGCTACCCGGCCGACGACCGCGACGCGCGCGGGGCCGTCCCCGGCTACGCGTTGCAGGCCGTGGTCTGGTTCATCGGCGCGCTGTCCCCGTTCGGCACCTCCGGCGCGGAGAAGCTGATCAACTCGGTCGACCAGACCGGCGCCAGCTACGCCCAGGCCGCGGTGCGGGAGAACGAGCTGAACCCCAAGCGCTGGCTGGCCGTGCTGCCCCTGGCCGACAGCCTCACGCTGCCCGCCTGTCAGCTGCCCGCCCACACGGTGGTGGTCGCGGCCCTGCACGGCGGGCTGCTCGGCGACCCCGGCGTCCAGGATACGGTCCGCGACTTCCTGGCCGGCCAGGCCGTCAGCGCGGAATCCACGCTGCAGGAGGCGGCCGAGGCCGTGGCCCAGGCGGCCGGCGCGTGGCGGATGCCCCAGCTGGTCACCCCCTCCCCGCCCTGTTCCGGCTCCGGCAGCTGAGCCGGATTCGTACCCTGACGGGGTGACTCCTGGACCCACCCGCATCCGGCTCATCCGGGACAGGGACGCCGAGGCCCTGGCCGGGCACCTGATCCGTGACGCCGACGCATTCGAGCGCTGGGAACCCTTCCGCCCGGCCGAGTTCTTCACCGTCCCGGGCCAGCACCGGCGGATCGGCCGGCTGCTGGCTCAACACGGCCAGGGCGAGATCTGGCCCGCCGTCATCCTGTCCGGCGATGAGGTCATCGGCCAGATCACCGTCCAGAACATCGAGTACGGCCCGGTCCGCGGCGCCTCACTCGGCTACTGGGTCGCCACCACCCACCAGGGCCACGGCCACGCCACCCGCGCCGTCGGCCTGGCCACCGAGCTGATGGCAGGCCAGCTCCGGCTGCACCGGGCCCAGGCCACCACCCAGCTGGACAACGTCGGCTCCCAGCACGTGCTGCGCAACAATGGCTTCATCGCCTACGGCGTCGCCCACTCCCAGATCCTCCTGGGCGGCCAGTGGCGCGACGTCATCATGTGGGAACGCCTCCTCGAGTGACCGGCCCATCCGGGTCCTCGGGAGGGACCAGCCCGGCCCGTCCTGCGCGTAAGCCGCGCCCACTCGGCCTCAAGCCTCACGCCCGCCCCGGGACCTCGGCGCTGCAGGCCACCTCGGTACGTCGAGCTCGCTAGTGACCGCCAGCTACGCGGCGGGCGTCCGCGTCCGCCCGGGCCGCCCTCATTCCCGGAGCAAAATTATGGGCCGGGACACCATGCCGACGCCGGTTCAGGTCGTATATGACCCCCCAGGCCAAGAGGGCAGCGAACGGGATCACGACGTATAGCAGGACGGCATGGGGGAACCCACCTCCTCCAGGTTTGCTCAGCGTACGCCCACGACATCAAACTGTTAAGCCACCCGTCGCCACAGCGCGGCCGCCTCCGGGCCCTGATTGAATACAGGCATGGACGAGATGGCGACGATTGACGTGCGGGACAACCCGGAGAACCGGACCTACGAGGCCCGGATCGGGGATGAAATCGTGGGGACCCTGGTCTACGAGCTGGCCGGGAACCGGACCGTGCTGACCCACACCTGGGTCGAGCCGTCGCAGCGCGAGCACGGCGTCGCCACCGCGCTGTCCCAGGGGGCGCTGGACGACCTGCGGGCCAAGGGCCGCAAGATCACCGTGTTCTGCACGTTCACGGCCGAGTTCATCGAGACGCATCCCGAGTACGCCGACCTGCTCGACCCCGAGCACCCTGGTACCGCCATCCACATGTGACCCAGGCCGCCACCCCAGGGCCGCCGCCCGCCGGGCCGGTACCACCCTCAGGGCAGCCGGGTCGCGATGCCGTCCAGGATGAGGTCGACGTTCCGCGCGCTCCAGAACGAGCGCGTACGTCGTACCCTACGCCGAACGGAATCTGCGGTGCAGTTCGCGCACCTGCTCGGCCAGATCCGGGACCGGGCCGGCCACCACGGCGCCGGGTACGACATCCGGGATCGCCAGCGGCAAAACCGGGGCCGGGCTGACTCCCAGCTCGGCGAGCCAGGTGCTCGTCTGCTTGGCTGAGGTCGCGTAGACGATGCGCCCGAGGCCCACCCAGCCGTGGGCGGCGGCGCACATCGGGCAGTGCTCGCCTGAGGTGTAGACGGTTGCCGCGGCTCGTTCCTGCGGAGCCAGGTTGGCCGCGGCCCAGCGGGCCAGCTCGAACTCCGGGTGACGCGTCGAGTCTCCCGCGGTCACTTCCCGGTTCCGGTCCTCGGTGAGAACGGTCCCGTCCTCGCCGACGAGCACTGAGCCGAACGGGAAGTCGCCGGCGTCGACCGCCTGCGCCGCCAGTTCCACGCAGCGGCGCAGGTAGGGCAGATCGGCGCTGGTGACCTCATGCGTTGGCACGGGCGCAATGCTAACCCGGTCCCACCCGGAAGAGCACCTTACTTTCCACCTCAGCTGGCCGCGTGCGTGAGCTGTACCTCCACTGACCGGGTCCCGGCCGGCAGCGTGACCGTCCCGGCCTTGGCGTCCACCGTCCCGGCGCTGGCGTGGGCGATGTTGCCCTGCAGCGCCGGCAGCTGGAGCAGCACCGGCTCGGTCGCCCCGGCGCCGCTGACCGTCAGCTTGACCGTGGACCCCTGGCCCCGGATGGTCAGGCTGATGTGCTTGCCGTCCGTGGTCGGGAAGTTGGCCACGCTGATGGCCTTACCGGAGCTGAGCCACGACGACGGGATCCCGCGCCCGACCACCAGCGAACCGTCGGAACGCTGCGCGGCGATCGAATCCAGCAGCACCATGTTGGCGTTGGCGATGCCCCAGGCGTGTGGCGACGAGCCGTTGCCGGACTCGGGGTGGGTGCCGGTCCACGGCGACCCCGGGTTCGGGAACTGCTCGCTCTCCCACCAGGAGTACGGTCCGGCCTGCCCGTTGGACACCATGAACTCATACGACAAGATGCCCTGGTCCCGATAGTCGTTGCTGGCCAGCCCCCACTCGCCGTACCCGGCGTTGTAGGCCGTGGTGTAGTACTGCGTCGGGTAGCCGCCGAACGTGTTGGCCGGCAGCGCGCCCTTCAGCCGGCCGAACCCGTACTGGTACGTGGCGTCGATCAGCGAGATACCCGGTCCGCTCAGCGGCGCGCCGAACAGGTAGCCGTCCCAGGCCCAGCGGCCGAACAGGAACGGCGCGGCCCAGTTGGCGTCCTCGGCATTCACGCAGCGGTTGCTGGTGTTCGGCTCGGTCATCGAGCACGGCAGGTAGTTCAGGTGGTTGGCCGAGATCGTCGCGTTCAGGGTCTTGTTGGTCGCGGCCAGCAGGCTGTTGTACTGGGACAGCGCCCACGACGCCTCGGAGGTGTCGCCGAGCTGCTGGGCCAGCCAGTGGTAAGACCACAGCCCCATCAGCGCCTCGTAGTTGTCGATCGTCCAGAACCCGTTGGCGTCGATGTCGTTGGTCTCTTCCATGATCCCGCCCGGCCCGGTCCGGTCGGCCGCGATCGTGTGCGCGGTGTCCTCGATGCTCGGGTCCTTCTTGCCGCCTGGGCCCTCGGTGGCGAAGTTGGCCTTGACGAAGCTCTTGTCACCCGTCTTCAGCAGGTAGATGGCCCAGACCCAGGGGTAGGTCCACACGCCGTCGAGGTACTGGGGCTGGTTGCCGCTGACGGTGCGGGCCCGCAGCAGCAGCCCGTGCGCGTCGGTGGTGTAGCCCTGCGTGAACAGGTTGGCCAGGATGCCGATGACGTCGTGGCTGAACTCCTGGTCGTAGCCGTTGACCCCGGTCTTCAGCTCGTCGCCGGACCGGATGATCTGGGTGTAGATGAACCCGGTCTTGTAGGCGTTGATCAGGCTGCTGTCAGGCAGCTGGGTGATCTGCGCGATGCCCGCCAGCTGGCCGTCCCAAAACGACTTCATGTGGCTGAAGTGCTGGCTGTAGCCGCCCGCGGCCACGATCGCGCTGCTGGACGGGTAGGCATAGCTGCCGCCGAACTTGTCCGACGGCACCGCGTAGTCGTGGTCCACCGTGCTGTGGGCCGGCACGGTGTCCGAGGCCGAGTTCAGCGCGATCAGCCCGGCCGAGGCCTGCGGGTCGACCGTGATGGCCTGGCCCGTCGGGTTGGTCACCGCGACCCGGCTGTAGATGATCACGAAGCTGTGCCCGCCCACCGTCACCTGGTCGCCGAAGTTGGTGATGGAGATCTTGGCCCCGTCCCGGGAGAAGCTCGTCACCATGGCGGGCAGGTAACCGCCGGCGTTGGTCCACGAGGTCTTGCTGTCGTCGTAGACGCCGTAGCCGTAGGTGGTGCCGCTCACGGCGGTGGTGCTGGCGCTGCCCGGCCCGCCGTTGGGCCCGCTGGTGTCGACCCAGAAGCTGCCGCCCAGGCAGGCGACCACGCCCTGGCTGTTGCCCGCCCAGCCGATCGCGCTGGCGTCACCGAACGTGCCGTACACGGTCTGGCCGCCCGTCGGCCCGTTCGGGGCGCAGCTGTACGGAGGCGCCGTAGGTGCGGCCGTCGCCGTGGTCGCGGCGGTCGCGGCCGATCCGGCCAGCGGCACCGCCACGAACGCGAGGCCGCCCAGGGACAGCGCTCCGACGAGCGCTCCGATCCGGCGCGACCAACCAGGAATCCAACCGGACCGACGCATGGGACCCTCCCGTCGTCACTGACTGGGCGGTTCGCGTTTTACCCCGGTGCGCAGCTGTTTAAGCGGGTGGTGTCCTGATTTGCCTGGGACTCGGGTCAACCTGTGAAGATGTGCACAGAAAGCTAAACACTCGTCACTCATTGTGCTTAACCGGCTATGGTCGGCACCCGGAAGACACCAGCAGACACCAGCCGATGCCGGAAGATCGGCCGGACCCGAGGGGAACACACGATGAGGAAGAAGCTGGCCATCGGCGCGATGGCGCTGGCGGCGGTCGCAGTGGCCGGTTGCAGCAGCAGCGGCGGCAGCGCGCATGACACCAGCGCGGCCAGCAGTCCTACGCCCGCGGCCACCACCGGGCCGGCCACCGGCACCGCGGCCTGCAACGCCATCAACGCGACGCTGAACACGATCATGGGCGGCGCGGCCAAGGCCACCCCGGCGGCCGGCTCGAACCTGACCAAGCAGCAGGCGATGCAGGCCAAGCTGGCCGTCAACCTCGGCCAGAACGCCCAGGCCTTCACCGACGACCAGTCGCAGCAGGGGATCACCACGCCCCTGAAGCAGGCCGAGCAGGTCATCGCGGCCAACGCGCACATCTACGCCGCGAGCTACAGCAAGCCGGACTCTGGCACCTACGGGCTCAAGATCATCAACGCCCTGAACCAGGTCAGGCAGCAGTGCGGTACCGCACCTTGGCAGACCGCTATTTAACAGACTCTCCTGTCCCGGAGCAGTGACCGCGATCCTCCTCGGACGCTAAGGGGCGGTGAGCACGACCTTGATCTGCTGGCCGGAGGCGGCGGCGCCGAACCCGGCCGCGGCCTCGGCCAGCGGATACTGCGCGGTGACGAAGTCCTCCGGCCGGACCACCCCGGCCGCCAGCAGCCCGATCGCCTCGGTGTAGTCCGCCGGCAGGTACACCGCACTGCCCTGGAGCCGGATCTGCCGGTCCTGCAGGTCCGGCAGCGGCATGGTCACCGGCCCGGGCGGCACCCCGACCACCATCACCGTACCGCCCTTGAGGACCAGGGCCAGGGCCTGGTCCACGGTGTCCTGGACGGCCACGCAGTCGAACACCACGCCGGCGTTCTCGCCGCCCAGCTCGGCCCGGATCGCGTCCAGCACGCCGGGATCCCGGGGGTCGAACGCAGCGTCCGCCCCCAGCGCCAGCGCCCGTTCCCGCTTGGGTGCCGACCGGTTGGTCATGACGACCGTGGCCGCGCCGTGCTGCCTGGCCACCACCAGCGTCAGCAGGCCGATCGTGCCCGCGCCCAGGATCACCACCGTCTGCCCGGTCAGGTCCGGCCCGGCCAGCCGCACCGCGTGCACCGGCGTGGACAGCGGCTCGATCAGCGCCGCCTGCAGATCGGCCAGCTCGTCCGGCAGCATCACCACGTTGCGCTCCGGGACGATGAAGTACTCGGCCATGCCCCCGGCCGCGGTGCCGCAGCCAAACACCGCCATCTCCCGGCACAGGTTCACCTGCCCTTGCCGGCAGCGCAGGCACCGCCCGCAGTACAGCACGGGGTTCACCACCACCCGGCGCCCGGCCGGAGTCGACGTCCCGGGGCCGCCCCGCTGCACGGTCCCGGTCACCTCATGTCCCGGGTGAAACGGCGGCGGCACGAACGGGTGCGACCCCTGCACCGCGTGCACATCCGACCCGCAGATCCCGGCCACGCTCATGGCCACCAGCAGTTCCCCCGGCCCCGGCTCGGGCACGGCCGCCCGGCAGATGACGGCCGAGCAGCGCGGCGCCAC
>CAXUJF010000339.1:2658-6876 GCA_964250865.1 uncultured Streptosporangiaceae bacterium | reverse complement strand
GGGCCCAGCCGATGGACGCGCGCAGCTCGCAGGCCAACGGGGCCGGTTACAAGGCCGTGCTGGTCGCGGCCGAGACCTACGGCCGGTTCTTCCCCTTGCTGATCACGGCGGCCGGCACCGCCCGCCCGGCCCGGCTGCTGGTGCTGGGGGCCGGGGTGGCCGGGCTGCAGGCCATCGGCACCGCGCGCCGGCTGGGCGCGGTGGTCAGCGGGTACGACGTCCGCCCGGCGACCAAGACCGAGGTCGAGTCGGTCGGCGCCACCTTCATCGAGCTGACCTCGGTCGGGCCCGCGGCGGGCGAGGGCGGGTACGCCCGGCAGCTGAGCGACGAGGAACGGCGGGCCCAGCAGGACGAGCTGACCGGCCACATCGCCCGGCATGACATCGTCATCACCACGGCCCAGGTGCCCGGGCGGCGGCCGCCGCTGCTGGTCACCGAGGACGCGCTGAAGGCCATGGGCCCCGGGTCGGTCCTGGTCGACATGGGAGCCAGCGCGCTGGGCGGCAACGTGGCCGGGTCCGAGCCGGGCCAGACCATCGTCACCGGCCAAGGGGTCACGATCATCGGCGCGGGTAACCTGCCCGCCAGCGTGCCCACCGCCGCCTCCAACGCCTACTCCCGCAACGTGTCGGCCGTGCTGCTGCACATGATCCGGGACGGCGCGCTCGCGGTCGACCTCGACGACGAGATCCAGGCGGGCGTGGTCATCACCCACGGCGGCAAGGTCGTCCAGCAGGCCACCGCGGCCCTGCTGCAGCCCACGAGCGAGGGAGGGGCCGATGTCGACGGCACTGGTAACTGACCTGACCATCTTCGTGCTGGCGCTGCTGGTCGGCATCGAGGTTATCGGCAAGGTCCCGGCGACCCTGCACACACCGCTGATGTCGGCGGCCAACTCCATCCACGGCATCGTGCTGGCCGGGGCGCTGCTGATCGGGGTCACCGCGGACAACGCGGTCGGCTACGTGCTGGCCTTCGTGGCCGCGTTCTTCGCCGCGGCCAACGTGGTCGGCGGCTACGTGGTGACCGGCCGGATGCTGAAGATGTTCCGCCGCAAGGCACCGGCGCCCCCGCCGGCTCCGGCCGTACCGGCTGGTCCGGGCGCATCGGCTGGCCCGGCCACCGGTGAGACCTCCGCGGCGGCCAACGGCAGGCCGGCGTGACCAGCTTCGCCGCCGTCATCCAGCTCGTCTACGTGCTGGCCGCGGCCTGCTTCGTGATCGGCCTGCACCTGATGAACTCGCCCGGCACCGCGCGGCGCGGCAATCAGGTCTCCACGGCCGGCATGGTGGTCGCGGTGGCGGCCACGCTGGTGCTGCTGATCCACGACGGCACCGTGACCGCGGCGGGCTGGATCGTGCTGATCTGCGGCGCGCTGGCCGGCTCGGCCGTCGGCCTGTACTCCGCGCGGACCGTGCAGATGACGGCCATGCCCCAGCTGGTGTCGATGTTCAACGCGGTCGGCGGCGGTGCCGCCGCCCTGGTCGGCATCTACGACTACATCCACACGGAGGGCCTGCCCGGCGGGGTACTCGGCACCACCACCGTGGCCACTCTGCTGGACGCGATCATCGGCGCGGTCACGCTGTCCGGCTCGCTCGTGGCGGCGGGCAAGCTGCAGGGCGTGATCACCGGCCAGCCGGTGATATTCCGCGGCAGCCGGCTGATCAACATCGCGCTGGGCGTGGTCATCATCGGCACGGCCGCGTTCATGCTGGGGACGGCCAGCCTGCCCGCGCTGCTGATCGTGGTGCTGGCGTCGCTGGCGTTCGGCGTGATGATGGTGCTGCCGATCGGCGGAGCGGACATGCCGGTGGTCATCTCGCTGCTCAACGCGTTCACCGGCACGGCGGTGGCCATGGCCGGCATCGTCATCGACAACTGGGCCCTGATCGTGGCCGGAGCGCTGGTGGGCGCGTCCGGCGGCATCTTGACCAAGCTGATGGCGGACGCCATGAACCGGTCCCTGGCCAACATCATCGTGGGCGGGTTCGGAACGGGCGACAGCGCCGTTGTTATGGCCGGGCCGGCCGGTGACGCCCAGGTCAAGTCGATCCAGGCCGACGATGCGGCCATCCAGCTGGCCTACGCCAGCAAGGTCGTGATCGTGCCCGGCTACGGGCTGGCCGCGGCCCAGGCCCAGCACGCGGTGGCCGAGCTGGCCAGCGTGCTGGAAGATCGCGGGGTGGAGGTCAGCTACGCCATCCACCCCGTCGCGGGCCGGATGCCGGGCCACATGAACGTGCTGCTGGCCGAGGCCAACGTGCCTTACCCCCAGCTCAAGGAGATGGAAGAGATCAACCCCGAGTTCGCCCGCACGGACGTTTCCCTGGTCATCGGGGCCAACGATGTCACCAACCCGGCCGCCCGGCGGGCCGGCACCGCCATCTCGGGCATGCCCATCCTCGACGTCGACCAGTCCCGGAGCGTCATAGTGATCAAACGCTCGATGGCGTCCGGCTACGCCGGCATCGACAACGAGCTCTATACCGACCCCAAAACCAGCATGTACTTCGCCGACGCGAAAAGCGCGCTGGGCGCCCTGACCGCCGCGGTCAAGACCCTGGTGGCATGACCGGGGCATCCTGGCTGCGCGGCCTGGGGCAGCGCGCAGGTACGACCGGCGTCATCTTCGTCGTGGCCCTGATGGCCGCGGCCGCGGCGGCGGCCGGGCCGATCTATTACCAGGCCGCGCGGACCTCGATCCTGCGGGACACCATCACCTCCGCGCCCGCCGCCGCCCGCGGCTACGAGGTCAACCAGACCGGGCCGCTGCCGGACCTGCTCAGCACCCTGGTCCAGACCCAGCAGAACCAGCTGAACGGCGACCTTGGCGGCCTGGCCGGACGCGGGGTGTTTGCGCCGCCGATCTACTCGCTGGAGACCACGCTGCCGTTCCCGCAGGAGACCACGACCATCCCGCTCATCTGGCGGACCGCGGTCTGCGCCCACCTGCGGATCGATGGCGCCTGCCCGGCCGCCCGCGACCAGGTAATCGTCAGCCGGTCCACGGCCGCGACGACCGGTTGGCACATCGGCCAGCAACTGCGCTTCTCCGGCCAGAACCGGATGACCGTCACCGGGATCTACCAGCTGCCGGACCAGAACCAGGCTTTCTGGTTCGGCCGCGGCTCGACCTACTTCCCGCAGAACTCCACGATCGACGCGTTCTTCACCTCACGGTCCACCCTGGAGCAGGGCCCCGCCGAGCAGCAGGGCACAGCGGTCGTGGACGATCTGCTCGACCCGGTCCGGGTCACCGGTGATGAAGTGGCGCCGCTGGAGACAGCGATGACCGCGTTCCTCGACAGCGAGGTGCTGACGGAGCAGCAGATGATCGTCACCACGGCGATCCCCGGCACGCTCCAGTCGGTGACGTCCGGCTGGAGCTCGATGACCGTCCCGGTCGTGCTCATCACCCTGCAGCTGCTGGCCCTGTGCCTGCTGCTGCTGTTCCTCGCGGTCACCGACGCGATCGAGGCGCGGGGCCCGGAGATCGCCCTGGCCAAGCTGCGCGGCCGCGGGGCGATCTCGACCGCCACGTTCGGGCTGTCCGAGCCGGTCCTGCTGTTGGTGCTGGCGCTGCCCGTCGGCACCCTGGCCGGGTGGGGAGCCACCGCCCTGCTGACCCACGTGCTGCTGCGGCCCGGCACCCCGGTGCCGCTGCCCGCGCTGGCCTGGGTCAGCGCCGCGGTGGCGGCGGCGGGCGGACTGGCCGCCGCGGTGCTGGCCGCCCAGCGGACCCTGCGTCGGCCGGTGCTGGAGGAGTGGCGGCGCTCCGGCCTGCGGCTGACCTCCCGCGGCTGGGTGGTGGACGGCGTGCTGGCCACCGGGGCGGCTGCGGGCCTGCTCGAACTGCTTCTGTCCGGCCGGGTCAGCTCGGCCCGCCCCGGCACCCTCATCCTGCTGGTCCCGGGCCTGATCGGGCTGGCGGTCGCGGTCATCGCCTCCCGGCTGCTGCCGCTCGCCTGCCGGGCCGCCTTCCCGCATACCAGCCGGGGCGGAGACCTGGGGGTGTTCCTGGCCATCCGGCACGTGGCGCGCCGCCCCGGCGGCGTGCGGGCCACCATGGTGCTCGCCACCGCCGTCACACTGGCCACCTTCGCGGTCAGCGCCTGGGCGGTCGGGCACGCCAACGAGCAGCGCGTCGCCGACCTGGAAGTGGGGGCGCCGACGGTGCTCACGGTCGGCGTTCCGGCCGGGAAGGACCTGGGCAC
>CAXUJF010000339.1:0-2648 GCA_964250865.1 uncultured Streptosporangiaceae bacterium | reverse complement strand
GGGTAGGCAGCGGGCCTCGGGGGTCGCCGGGGCGGAGCGGGGGGGCCGACAGGCCGCCGTGGTCGACAGCTATACCAGCCTGTCCAGCGGCAACGCCGGACTGACCACGCTGGCGGTTGACCCGGAGCGGTTCGCTCGGGTGGCCGCCTGGCCCGCCGTCCACGGCGAGCCATCGCCGGTCAGCCTGGCCGCCCGGCTGGCCCCGCAGGCGCCGGCCCCGCTCGTGCTCACCGGCAGCGCGGTGCGCGTCAGCGTCCAGGTCAGTGTCCTGTCGCTGCCAGGTGCTCAGCTGTCCGCGGACGTGACGACGGGCTCATCCCCGGTCAGCCTCGGCGCGCTGCCCGCCCGCGGCACGGCGACGCTGACCGGATCCCTGACCGGCTGCCCGTGCGTGCTGCAGGACCTCGACATCAGCCCGCCCACCACCGCCCTGGGCAGTCCCGTCCAGGGTTCGGTCACGATCACGAGCTTGCAGGTGCAGCACGGTTCCGGCTGGGTGCCCGCGAGCCCGCACGCCCTGACCCAGGCCGACGCCTGGCGCCCCGGCCACGCCGATCAGCCGCCGGACCAGCTTCAGGCGAGCGCCGCGGGCCTGTCCTGGCAGTTCGAGTCCCATCCGCGCCAGGATGCGGTGCTGGATTCGGCGAACCGGCCCCGCCTGCTGCCGGCCGTGGTCCCGGCGGCCATGCTGGGCCCGGGCCGGACTCAGCTCACGGGGGTCGGGCTGGACGGCAGCCCGGTCGGCCTCCAGGTCATCAGCGCGGCGACCGCGGTACCCGGCGCTCCCACCAGCGGGGTGATCGTGGACCGCGCCTACGCGGAGCTGGCCGCGGGCGAGAACCTCACCGGCGCCACCCAGCAGGTGTGGGTGGCGGACGGCGCGCAGCACACCATCGAGAGCCGTCTGCAGGCCGACGGGGTAGACATCGCCAGCGTCCGCAACGCCGCCGACGTCGCCGCGGGCTTCGCCCGGCAGGGACCGGCTCTGGCCAGCGTGCTGTTTCTGGCCGACGCGACGGCCGCCACCCTGCTGGCGGCCGGGGCCGCGGTCCTCGACCTGTACCTGTCCGCCCGCCGCCGCCGGTACGAGTACGCCGCGCTGTCCGCCTCCGGCGTGCCGCACCGCACGCTGCGCCGGGCGGTACTCACCGAGCTGGCTCTGGTCCTCGGGTTCGGCGGTGTGATCGGAGCGGTCACTGGCGCCATCGCCGCGATACTGACGCTGCACAGCGTTCCCGAGTTCCTCACCGCACCGCCTGCCGCGGTGCTGTCCTACGTCCCCCCCGCGCTCCCGCTGGTAGTTCTGCTGGCTGTGGCAACCGGGCTGCTGGCCGCCACGGCGGCGACGGCCAGCGTCACGCTCATCCGCGGGGTCAGTCTCGACCAGCTCCGGGAGGCGCCGGCGTGAGCGGCAGCTACAGCGTGAGTACTGTGGTCCGCTGCGATGGACTGGTCCAGGTGTACGGGACGCCCGGCCAGGAGGTGACCGCGCTGCGCGGCATCGACCTGACCGTCCCGGCCGGTGACACCGTCGCTCTGCTCGGGCCGTCCGGCGCGGGCAAGTCCACGCTGCTGTGGCTGCTGGCCGGGCTGCTCCGGCCGACCGCGGGCCGGGTCGAGGTGTGTGGCCGCCGGGTCAACGACCTGAACCGCCGGTCGGCCGCGGCCATGCGACTGCACGACGTGGGCGTGGTCCTGCAGAACCCCGGGCGCAACCTGCTGGCCAACGAGACCGCCACCGGCAACGTCATGTTCGCGCAGCGGCCCGCCCACCCCGGCCGGTCAGCCAGCCGGCGCCGGACCGCGGAACTGCTGGAGGCCATGGGCCTGGCCCGGGTGGCGCACCGCCGGGCGGGCCGGCTGTCCGGCGGCGAACAGCAGCGGCTGGCCGTGGCCGTGGCCCTGGCCAACCGGCCCCAGCTGCTGCTGGCCGACGAACCCACCAGTCAGCTCGACCGGGCCTCGGCCACCACGGTCATCGACCTGATCCGGGCGGCCAACGAAGCCGAGGGCACCACCGTGGTGATGGTGACCCACGACCCGGTGGTGGGCAACTCGCTGCACCGCACGGTCACCATCCGCGACGGGCGGGTCGGGGCCGAAGGCCAGGCGGGCCGGGACTACCTGGTCGTCTCCCGGGACGGCTCGGTCCAGCTGCCGACCGAGGTGCTGGAGACCACCCTGCCGCCGGGCACGCTGATCCAGGCCGTCCCCACCCCCGACGGCGTGACGTTGCGCCGGGCCAACCTGGAGGGGAACGGACATGCTTGAGGCCCGCGGCATCTGCTACGTCCGGGAGGGTCAGCCCATCCTGGACGGGGTGGATGTGACCGTGCCCGCGGGTGGCAGCCTGGCCATCGTGGGGCCGTCCGGGTCGGGCAAGACCAGCCTGCTGGCCATCTTGTCCGGGCTGGCCCCGCCCACGGCCGGTGAGGTGTACGTGGCCGGGGAACGGCGCAGCGGGACACCCGCGCCCTGGCCCGGGGTGTCGATGATGCTCCAGGGCTACGGCCTGGTCTCGCTGCTCACCGCGGCCGAGAACATCGAGGTCGCGGTGCGGGCGGCCGGGATACCGGCCATGGAGGCGCAGGCGGCCGCGGCCGCGGCCCGGGCGGCGCGGGGCCGCGGGGGGCGCGCCCGGCGGCCCG
>CAXUJF010000338.1:0-6915 GCA_964250865.1 uncultured Streptosporangiaceae bacterium | reverse complement strand
GCCAGGGCCCGGGGCGCCGCCAGCAGGACCTGGCCGCAGCGGCCGTGCTCGATCAGGCACCGGCCCTCCCCGGCGAGATGGTCCGCGCCGCACCGGCCGGTGCACTGGCACCGGCCACCGGCAGCCCGGATCACCTGCTCATGCAGGCCGGGCCGCTCGGCGCCGGTCAGGTACACCAGGCGGGCCGTCACCGGGCACCGCCCGCTACCAGGCGCAAGCTTGCGCGACGGGCACAGCCCGGGCAGCCCGGCATGTACTCAGGTGGGCCACCAGGCTGACGGCGAAACTGGTTGGCGACCCCACGGCCGACACAGGCCGGGCAAGCCTCCCAGCAGGTCACGAACCAGGCCCGGCCGCCGTCATGGCCGGCCCAGTCCGACAGCTCGCGGATGATCGTCCAGCCCGCGCCGAGCCCCGGCGCCGCGGCGGCGCCGGGCCCAGCCGGGCCCTGGTCGGCCACGTCGACGTTGACCCATCCGGCGCCGGTCTCGATCCGGACGGCCAGCTGGCCGCCGGGCTGCCCGGACCGGCTGTAGCGGACCGAGTTGGTGACCAGCTCGGTCGCGCACAGCACGACGTCGTCCAGCACCGGGCAGCCGGCCAGCAGGCCAGCCAGCCACACGCGGACCTCGCCAGGAGTCTGCGGCTGGCCGGGGAAAGTGCGCTCGCGCGCCACCGGCGCCGCGGGCATCACGCCCGCCTCCCCAGGGCGCACCAGATAATCCGGCCGCTCAGCGTGAGCGCCGCGGCGACCTCAGCCGCCGAGGCGGCCAGGAGCACGGCCGGGGCCGGCCGGGTGAGCCAGTACGCCACGGCCGCGGCGACCGGCGGCACACCGAACGCCGTCAGGTCGGTGGCGAGCTGGCCGGCCACATGCCGGGTGACCCGGAACCCGCTGAGCCGGTGCGCGGTCTCCCAGCCGAACACCGGCGCCTCATTGCCCGTCAGGGCGGCCAGGTGCGGGGCCAGCCCGGTGCGTACGTACTGGCCGACCGCGGAGATCTTCTGATCGTTGGCGTGGTAGGTCCACCCCAGGACCAGGCAGACCGGGGGCGTGAGCAGCAGGTAGGCGGGGTTGTGCGCGGACGCGGACGCGGCCACCACGGCCGCGAGCGCGGCCATCGTGGCGTACAGCAGGTTGTCCCGGATACCGATCCGCAGCTGCTGTTCCGCCTTGAGGGCCTTGTACTCCTCAACCAGCAGGTCATAAGCCGTACCGGAGGTCATGCGATCACCCCCGCCACCACACCAGCGGCCAGCAGGACCACCCCGGTGCCGGTCAGGTCGACCGCCAGCCGCAGCCGGGCGAACTTGGCCCGGGTGATCGCGACCAGCGCGGCCAGGTCCTCCTGGGCCAGGTCATCGGTGTAGGTCCGTACGGCCCCGTGATCGACCCAGCCATAGTCGGCCAGGTGCTCGATGTCGGCCGCGGGCATGGCCACATACCGGCACCAGCCGGCGGTGCCCAGCCGGGGCCGCAACGTGGCCAGCAGGACCGCCACCGCGGCGGCGAACACCACCCCGGCGGCGGCCAGGATCACCCGGGCGGCCAGCGGGCCGTGGCCGCCGGTCTGGGTCGCGGTGAACGCGGCCGCGCCGGTGGCCACCGCGCTCAGGACGCCGCACTTGGCGTCCACGCGGGCCAGCTCGCCGTTCAGCCACTCACTCATGCCGGCACCTCCTCCGCCTGGTCAGCGGGGGCGGGCACCGCGTCGGCGAAGGCCTGCGCGCGGGCGTCCTTGACGGCCTTTTCGCACCAGGACCGGCGGAACCCGGTCCGGTCCATCAGGGCGTCATAATCCGGGGCCCACCGGTCACCGGCCCACATCGCGACGCGGATCTCGCTAGCCAGCTCGGCCACGATCTCCGCACGGTCCATGCCGGCCCATTCAGGCTCGGTATCCGGGCCAGTCTCCGGCTCAGGCTCCAGGTCGTCACCGGCGGCACTGTCCGGCTCCGTACGGGCTGTACGGGGCTCGGCCTCCAGATCGCCCGTACGCGGCTCCAGGACGGCCTCAGCGGCCCGTACGGGCTCACCGGCGGCCGATTCCGTGCCGGCGTCGCTGGCGGCGTGCAGCAGGTGCGTGAGGGCGGCGCCGAGCCCGAGGGTGACCACCGGCAGGCAGGCGACCAGCATCACCACCGGCCACGGGGCCCGGGCCGCGTGCGCCGCAGCCAGCAGGTGGTAAATGACCTGCCCGGCCATGCCCAGGACCAGGGCGCCGATCGCCGACCGGCGGGCGAACGTGCGGGCCTGCCCCGAGGTGCCCGGCCGGAGCCAGGCACCGAGCGCGTACGCCCCGTAGGCCTCCACGCCGATCGGCAGCGTGATCGCGGTGTTCAGCCGGGCGCCGTCCCAGATGCCGGGCAGCGGGTGGATGACACCGAACCCGCACAGGCCGCCGAGCCCGACCCAGCCGGACCAGACCGCCACCGCGGCGGGCGAGGCGATCAGGAACAGCGGCCACCGCCGCGGGTGCCCGGTCACCGCTGTGCCAGCTTCCGGTTCACCGCGTCGACCGCGGCGGTGATGGCGGCCCGGTGGGCCGCGCTGCCAGCACCGGCGCCGTTAGCCCAGGCGGTCCAGACAGCGTCGCGGAGCGGCCTGGGGACCACGTACCAGTGCGGGCGGCACATCAGCATCGAGCCGCCAACGGACGCCGGGCAGCGGGTGGCGGGGCATGGGTGGCTCATTGCGCACCTGCCTTGCACAACGGGCACCGCCGGGATGCGCCGTGCTGCTTCAGCTGGCGTTCCCGGGACCGCGGGCCCTCCCAGGTCCGGGCCAGCTCCCAGGAGATCCCCGCCTGGCCTACGACCTCCAGCAAGCGGGCACCCTCGCCCGCCGCGTGCTTGGCCAGCCGGGCCGACAGGTCCGCCGTCCAGCCGGTGTAGTGCTTGGCGTGCTTGTACGGCTCGCTGAAGTGCAGCAGGTAGATGATCCCCACCGGCGCCGGGCGCTGGCGGGCGGCCGCGGCGCGCCGCGTACGGGCAATCCGTACGGCCACATCGGCCAGGTGCCCGACAGCGGTCGGGCTCACGTGCTGGATCTCGATCGCCATCGCGGCCCGGTAACCCAGCTCGATCCGGGTTAGCTCGGTGGCCAGTTCGAGCTGGGGCAGCTGCGCAGCCAGCCCGCGGGCCCGGCTCACCGGTTGCCTCGCTTGGGGACGGGCCAGCCGCGGCCGCGCTTGATGTCCTGCCGCTGCCAGCTGGCCGTGCCGCCAGCGATACCGAAACCGGGCCGGGGGCCCTCACGCTGGAGGGTCATCTCCAGGCATCCGGCGGCGACAGGGCAGCCGCGGCACAGCGCGAGGGCCAGGGCCTCGTAGATCTCGCGGGCCCGTGCTGCCCGGGCGTCCGGCTCCGCACGGAAGTAGTCCTCAGGCTGTGCCGTGCACGGCCGGTCTGAGCAGGCCAGCACGCGGCGTTCCAGCTCGCGGACCGGCAGCCCGATCACCGCGACCGCAGGGGACGCGTCAGTACAGTTGGTGGTCATCGGGTCCTTTCCTTCATCTCGCCAGGTGGGGATTTGGTTCCGATCGCGGCTCCGGTGTTCCAGCACCGGGGCCGCTCTGCGTTGTACGGGGGAGTGCCCCTATGAGGGACGTTAAGGACTTACCACATATGTGTCAAGACGCTGAGAGGCGCACGGCGGGGCAACGGCAGCTATCAGCCCGGGTGGCCGATACCTTGGGGTTAGCGCATATGTATGAAGTGGTGTGAAGGGGAACCGATGCAGGAACCGCGGGCGCTCTACAAGCAGGTCGCCGATGACCTGCGTGAGGCGATCCACCGCGGCGACTACGGACCTGGCGAGCAACTGCCGAGCCAGCCCGTGCTGGCCAAGCAGTACGGGCTGGTCCAGACCTCGATCAGCCGCGCCATGGCCATCCTCGAATCTGAGGGCCTGATCCAGATCAGGCGCGGCAAAGGCGCGTACGTGCTCGCGGTGCCGGTGACCAAGCGGCCCCGGACGATCGACCGTGATTACCGCAGTGGCACCTACGGCAGTTCGTTCGCCGAGGAGATGCGCCGGCTTGGCCTGGATCCGCAGACGGAGCTGGCCCAAGTGGGCGAGGTCGTCCCGCCGCCGCGGATCGCTGAGCACCTGGGCCTGCGCAACGGGGAGCAGTCGGTCATCCGCAAGCGGCTCATGTGGGCCAGCGGTTCGCCCGTACAGATCGCCACCTCGTACATCCCCGTGCGGTACGCGGGCGGGGTTGAGATCGCCCATCCGGACACCGGCCCGACCGGCATCTACAAGCGGCTCGCCGAGCGCGGGTATGGGCCGGTGCGGTTCACCGAGGACATCGAGGTCCGGGGCGCCACCCAGGACGAGGCGAAGTTTCTCGGCATCCCCACCGGAGAGCCCGTGTACGAGATCCTGCGCTCGGCGATCGATGAACAGGACCGGCCCGTAGAAGCGTGCTCGAATGTGCTTGCCGCGAAGCAATGGCGGCTGACCTACAAGTGGAGGCAGGACCATTGAGCGATCTACCCCGCCACTCGGTCAGCGTGACCGCTGTCGTGGTCGACGACGACGGTCGGGTGCTGGTGATCAAGCGCAGCGATGACGGCCGCTGGGTACCGCCTGGCGGCGTGCTGGAGCTGGACGAGACGCCGCAGGAGTGCGCGGCCCGCGAGGTCCGCGAGGAAACCGGTTACGAGATCGCCGTGGAGTCGCTGACCGGCGTGTACAAGAACATGAAGCTTGGGGTGGTCTCGCTGGCGTTCCGGTGCCGGGCCGTCGACGGCGCCGCGCGCATGTCGGACGAGTCGGCAGCAGTGCAGTGGTGGACTCTCGACCAAATCAGGCGCGACGTGCCCGAGGCGCGGGCGGTCCGGGTAACCGATGCCCTGCAGGAGTGCGCCACCGCAGTCCGAGTTCACGACGGTGAGCATTTGCTCGATTGGTCCTAGCCTCCGCACAGGCCAGCGCCCCGGCTCCTCGATGAGAGCTGGGGCGGTCTGATGTTCCGTACGTACGTCCGTACGTACGTACATCTGGAGTCCTGCGGTCGGCTCGTGCACCGGCGCGCCCCTCCCTTTAATCGGCCCTGTGATCACGAGCGTGCGCTAGGCGGGTATGACCCCTCTAGGGCTTAAATGGGACCTGGTCCGGCCCATAACCGGACGGCTACCGGACATGCCCGGTTTTCCCTTGCGATTGGGTGATCGCCAGCCTGAGAGTCAAAGCGAGAGCTGCGGTTACGAAGGGAGGCTGGCATGGCGGGACGAACCGACATGGGCGCACCCCAGACGGCCCTAGAGCATCTGCTGTGGCAGCGGGACCAGACGTACGAGGAGCTGGTAGCGGAGTTCCTGCGGGTCGCTGCGGGCATGGGCGAATCCGCCACCATGAGCGCCCGGCACCTGCGCAGGCTGGCCAAGGGCCAAGCCGGGAACGCCACTCCGGTGACGCGCCGGGTCCTGCAAACGATGTTCGGCCAGCCGTTCGCGGACCTGGTCCGCCCTCCCCTCACGACCCGCAGCGATCTCACTCCGGTGATCAACGGCGGGACGCTACTCGTCCCGGCCGCAGTAACGAACGAGGAGATGCTGACCATGGCGGCCAACCGGGCCAAGAGATTCGCCCTGCAAGCAGGGCAGGTAGACCTGAGCGAAGAGACCTTGGAACAGGTCGCCGACGATGTCCGCCACCTGTGCATCGCTTACCCGCAACAGCCGCTCGCGGCGATACTGGGGGATTTGGTCACCACCCAGGACACGCTGTTTTCCCTGCTGGAGAACCAGCAACGCCCGCAGCACGGCCGCCAGCTGTACCTGCTGGCGGGGGTCGCCGCCGGCCTGCTGGCCAAGGCCTCTCACGACACCTCCGATCCGCATGCGGCACTGACCCAGGCCCGGACCGCCTACCTGTGCGCGGACATCGCCGATCACAACGGGCTCCGGGCCTGGATCCGCGGCCTGCAATCGCTCATCACCTACTGGGACGGCCGGCCCCGCGAATCGGTCCGTTATGCCAAGGCCGGCGCGGGAGCGGCCCAGCTGGCGAACAGTACGGCCAGTGTGTGGCTGGCCGTCAGCGAGGCGCGGGCGTGGGCCTCGCTCGGGAACGCGGCCGAGGCCCGGGCGGCGATCGAGGGGGCCGAGCGGGCCTGGGATGCCACCACGGACGATGACGAACTGGACCAGCTCGGCGGCATCGCCACGTTCACCCGGTCCCGGCAGCTCTACTACGCGGCCGAAGCGCTGGCCTGGCTGCCCTCCGAAGCCGAGCTGGCCGAGGACTACTCCGGCCAGGCCGTCCAGGCCTACGCCGATGAATCGGCCCCTGACTGGGCCTTCGGCGACGCGGCCGGCAGCCGGGCCAGCCTGGCGGTGGCCCGCATCCACCGCGGCGAGCTGGACGGCGCCGGTGAGGCCATCGCCCCGGTCCTGGACCTGCCCCCAGAGCAGCGCATCCGCGGCATCATCTCCAGCACGCGGCACGTCCACGACGCCCTGGCCCGCTCCGGCCAGGGCGGCGACCACGCGGCCGCCGACCTTGAAGAACAGCTCGAAGTGTTCGCCCGCACGCCGGTCAAGGCACTCCCCCGCTAGCCATCTTCGGCCCCGTTCCCCGGCCCCCCCCCCCCCCCGGGGGGGGGGGGGCCACCGGCGTTTCTGGCGCCGGGCGGCCTGAGCGACGCCCATTCGCCACTTCCTCACCCAGTACGGAAAAGTCGGGCGAAACGCCGATCTAGGTCATTGAGCAGAGTCGCTGGTCATCTGTAGCTTCTGGCTCAGATTGCTCAAGAAACCTGGAGAAAGCCATGCCGGCACGGGGGGATCGCGTGTCCGCCGCAGCGCGCCGTCGTTACTTCGCGCTGTTGTCGGCGGGCGGACTCGGGATCGTCCTCGCCATCGCCGTCATGGCCGGCCCGCACTCACCGGTGCACCGTCCGGCCT
>CAXUJF010000337.1:0-6921 GCA_964250865.1 uncultured Streptosporangiaceae bacterium | reverse complement strand
CCCTGGACCAGCGCCGGAGCGGTATCCGCTGGCCGCTGGTGGCGTTTGTGCTGGTCCTGGTCATCCTGGCGCTGGCCGGGCTGCAGCTGTCCGGTGCGCTGAGCCAGCCCAGCAAGAGCCAGCCGACCACCGCTACCGGCGGCCAGAGCGGTGGCAGCGGCGCGCTGTCGGCCGCCGACGCCACGCGCGCGCACGCCGCGACCTGGATCGCCCGGCAGGTCACGTCGAGTGACCTCATCGCCTGCGACCCGCTGACCTGCTCCACCCTGGAATCGGACGGGGTGGCGGCGTCGCGGCTGATGAGCATCCAGCCCACCGCCACGGATCCACTCGGCGCGGACGTGGTGGTGGCCACCGCCTCGGTCCGCAGCCAGTTCGGCAGCCAGCTGGTCAGCGAGTACGCCCCAGAACTGATCGCCAGCTTCGGCACCGGCGCCAGCCGGGTGGACGTGCGCGCCGTGGCCAACTTCGGCGCCGCCGCGTTCAAGACCGCGGCCCAAGCCGACCTGGTACGGCGCGAGCAAGCCGGGGCGCAGCTATTGCGTAACGGTTTCCACGTGGGCGAGCAGGGCGCCAGCCAGATCCGGGCCGGCCAGGTCGACTCCCGCCTGCTGGTCACACTGGCCGCGCTGCTCTCGCAGCGAACGGTCGACGTGAGCTCGTTCGGCGACACCGGACCGGGCGCACCGGTCCTGTACCGCCAGGTCACCGTCGTCGACGCGCCGGGCCAGACCGGTATTGCCGCGCTCACCGCCGACCTTGGTGAGGCGCAGGCGCAGAGCAAGCCGTACCGCCCGGCCGACGCCGAAATCGTCCACCTGGCCAACGGCCAGTCCGCACTGCGCATCGAGTTTGGTGCGCCTGATCAGCCGGGACTACTATCCGGCGGTAATTCCTGATTTACGGTACTTCCTGATCGAAAGAGACGCCCGGTAGCGGGTGGGACCGTGGCTCCCGAGCGTCTTTCCGCTCCCTCTGGGGGGGCATTTTCATGAAAAATGAGAGGTGAGACCAGTGAGATTTCTTGCGCGTATGTTCAGATTCTCGGCGCTGACCGGCTTGATCGTAGGCCTGGTCGCGCTGGTGACGGCCGTGGCTCCGGCCGTGTCGGCCTCCGCGGCGACCAGTTCGCCCGCGGCCAGCGCGACCGGCTGGGTGCGGTGCGCCCACTTGTCGCCGAACACCCCCGCCGTCGACGTCTACATGTATGCCTTCGGCAGTACGGCCAACCCGGTTATCCTGCACCACGTGTCCTACGGCAACGTCTCGGACTACATGTCGGTCAAGGCCGGCCAGTACACGGTGGCCATGCGCGCCGCCGGTGCTGCGCCCTCGAGCGCGCCGGTCCTGTCGACCAGCTTCTCGGTGACGGCGGGCAAGTCCTACACGGTGGCCGGGGTCGGGCCCGCGTCCGGGCTGCGGCTGCAGGTGTTCAACGATGACCTGAGCGCTCCGGCGGGCAAGTCGCTCGTCCGGGTCATCCAGGCCTCGCTCAAAGATCACCAGGTCACGGTGACCTACGGGTCGGACACGCTGGCCAGCAAGCTGGCCTTCGGCTCGGCCACGGGCTACAAGACCCTCCCGGCCGGCAGCGACACGGTCAAGTTCAGCTCGTCCGGCGGTGACACGTCCGCGCCGGCCTCGCTGGCCGCAGACACCGTGCACACGATCGTCGTGCTGGACGGGGCCAACGGCCTGGAGGTCGACAACCTGACCGACGCGGCCGGCAGCCAGGTCGCCGCCTCCGGCGGCGCGGCCACCGGCTTCGGTGGCACGGCGCCTCGCCCGGCGAACAACCTTCCGTGGTTGCTGACGATGGTCGCGGGCGGCCTGCTGGCCCTGGCCGGCTGGGGCAGCCTGCGCCGGATCCGGGGCGCCCGCGCCGGGGCCGCCCAGTGAAAATGCCGCGCAAGCGGTTGTGGTCCGCCCCGGCGCTCACGGGCGGCTTGCTGGCCGGGGGCGCCGGGGTGACCGGCCTGACGCTGAGCCACGGGCAGGCACCGGACAAGCACCTGCCGGCCAAGCCGTCAACGGTGGCCGCGCCCAGGTTCACCCCGGTGCCCAACCAGACCGCACAGGCGCCGGGCGGGCTCTCCGGCGTCACGCAGGTTGCGCTGCCGGTCTCGCTGACCGTCCCGGCCATCGGCGTGAAGACGTCGCTTATTCACCTCGGTTTGCAGGCCAACGGGAGCCTGCAGGTGCCGTCGACCACCGCCGTGGCCGGCTGGTACACCGAAAGCCCGCGGCCAGGGTCGGTCGGCTCAGCGGTGATCGCCGGGCACGTTGACTCTTACCAGGGACCGGGCGTCTTTTACTGGCTGCGCAACCTGAAGCCCGGCAACCGCGTGTACGTGACGCGCGCCGACGGGTCGGTGGCCGTCTTCGACGTGACCAGGGTGGATGAGTACCAGAAGGCCGCCTTCCCCACCTCGATCGTGTACGGAGCGACGCCGGACGCCGAGCTGCGCCTGATCACCTGCGGCGGCACGTTTGACTCGACCACCGGGCACTACCTCAGCAACATCATCGCTTACGCCACGCTGGTGCAGTGACCTGGAGCGACGCCGGCCGGCGGGGCTTTACGCTTTCTGCCCCATATCTGGGGTAGACGTTTGGTGTGACGAGGGATGATGACGGCCTGAAGTCGCCCACGCCACCGCGGCGCCGCCGCGGCTGGACGGGCTGGCTGCCGCTGCTGGTCAAACCGCTTCGGCGGGGCGTGGTGCTGTTCATCATCGTGCTCATCGTCGAGTACCTGGTGGTGCCCGAGCTGACCGGGGCGCGCAAGGACCTGTACCTGCTCAACCGGGTCAACGGTTACTGGATGGCGGGCGGCGTAGTCCTCGAGGCGCTGTCGCTGCTCTGCTACGGCCTGCTGACCCGCGCCCTGCTGCGGCCGGAGGGGCGCCCGAGCCTGTTCACCCTATTCCGCATCGACATGGCCGCGGCGGCGGTCGCGCACGTCATCCCGGCGGGCACGCTGGGCAGCGCGGGCATCGGCTACAAGCTGTTCACCAACGAGGGGATCTCGGGCAGCGACGCGGGCGTGATGATGGCGGCCAAGGGCCTCGGCTCGACCGTGGTGCTGAACGTGCTGCTGTGGCTGGCCCTGGTGGTCTCCATCCCGCTGGCGGGATTCCACCCCATCTACGTCACAGTGGCGATCGTAGGGGCCCTCGTGCTGCTGGCGGTGGGCCTGCTCATCCTGGGCATCACCCGCGGCACCGACCGGGCGTCCCGCATCATGGATGCGATCGGCCGCAGGCTCCCCCGCGGCTGGGGCGACCGGTTCGGGCAGGCGGTCAAGGACGCCAGCGCCAACTTCCAGGCCCTGGCCAGCGACCGCCGGGTGCTCCGGGACGCGCTGCTGTGGGCGTCCATGAACTGGATCCTGGACGCGGCCTCGCTGTGGTGCTTCGTGGCCGCGTTCGGCGGCCTGGTCAACCCGGTCGAGTTGTTCGCCGCCTATGGCGTGGCCAACGTGGCGGGCGCGCTGCCGGTCACCCCGGCCGGGCTGGGCGTAGTCGACTCGGTCACCCCGCTGCTGCTGGTCAGCTTCGGCGTGACCAGGAACGTGGCCACGCTGGGTGTGCTGGGCTGGCGGCTGGTCAACTTCTGGCTGCCAATCCCGGCCGGGGCGCTGGCCTACGCCTCGCTCAAGGTGCCGCGCGGGGCCGGGCTGCGGGCCATGCGGCACGCCGTATCGGGCATGATGTCTCGGGGAGAGCCGGACAAAGGATCTTCTGGACACCCGGACAGTCAATCTCCGGATAAAAGCGATCCCACGGGGAACCCGACCGGGCAGGATCCGGCCCGGGCCAACGGGCCTGGCACTGACGTGGCCGATACGGCCGAGAGCATGTCTGCCAGCGATGGCAGCGATACCGCCGGCGGACCGGCAAGGGGAGATTTCCGTGTTGGCTGAGGCGCGATGAGCGTGATCGACCCGGGCCAGGGCAACACCCGGACGGGTGACGCCCGGACCAGGGACAGGCCGCCCCGAAGCCCGCAAGAGGCGGAGCAGGACGCCGCCGACCTGGGTGAGTCGGCCGCCGGCGAATCCAATCAGCCCGGCACCGCGACCGACGAGGCCGAGAGCCGGGTGCAGGAGGCGGTCGAAGCCGCCCACGAGATGGCCGACCAGTCCGGCGGCGGCATGGGGCAGCCGGGCCGGAAGGTGAACCGGCGGTCGCCGTTCTGGATCGGGATGACCGGCGCGTTCGGCGTCGCGGTGACCTTCGGCCTGGTGGAACTGTTCCTCCGGTCCAAGGCCGTCCTGATCGTGGTCGGGCTGGCTTTGTTCATCGCGGTCGGCCTGGATCCGGTGGTCAGCTGGCTGACCCGGCGGGGCTGGCCACGGTGGGCTGCGGTGGTGGTGGTGCTGCTCGCGGTGGCCGCGATGGTCGGACTCTTTCTGTACGCCGCCATCCCGCCGCTGACCAGCCAGACCACGGCGCTGGCGGACAAGGTGCCCGCCTACATCAAGGACCTGCAGAACCACAACTCCGAGCTGGGCAAGCTCAACGACAAGTACAAAATCCAGAGCAAGCTGACCAGCCTGCTCACCAGCAAGGGGTCATCGCTGGCCGGTGGCGTCCTCGGGGCCGGCGAGCTGGTGCTCAGCACGTTCTCTGAACTGCTGGGGGTGATCGTGCTGACCGTCTACTTCCTGGCCGGCCTGCCCAGCATCAAGCTGTTCTTCTACCGGCTGATCCCGCACTCGCGCCGCCCCCGGGTCATCCTGATCACTGACGAGATCACGGTCAAGGTCGGCGGCTACGTGCTCGGCAATGTGCTGACGTCGGTCATCGCCGGGTTGGGCACGTTCATCTGGATGATGATCTTCGGGGTCCCCTACCCGGTGCTGCTGGCCCTCCTGGTGGCCATCCTGGACCTCATCCCGGTCATCGGCTCCACCGTCGGCGGATTCGTCGTGACCCTGGTCGCCCTGACCGTCTCGCTGCCCGTGGCCCTGGCCACTCTGGCGTTCTACGTCATCTACCGGCTGGCCGAGGACTACCTCATCGTGCCGCGCATCATGGGCCGTACGGTCGAAATCCCGGCGGTGGTCAGCCTGATTGCCGTGCTGCTGGGAGGTGTGCTGCTCGGCATCGTCGGCGCGCTGGTCGCCATCCCGGTCGCGGCCGGCATCCGGGTCATCCTGAACGAGGTCACGTTCCCGCGGATGGACAAGGGCTGAGGGTCAGGCCGCGCCGAGCCGCTCGATGACCGGGGCCAGGGCGGCCATGTGCGGCGCGTGCACGGTCAGGTAGCTGAAGCCGAACCGTTCCCGCCGCTCTTCCAGCTGGGTGGCGATCTCGGCCACCGTGCCGAACAGCAGGAACGGCGTCTCCAGGATCTCGTCCACGGTCAGGTCGAGGTCGTCTTCGGCCAGCACCTGTTCGGCCGCCGCCCGCCGGTCCGGGGTCACCACCACCATCTGGATGAGAGCGTGCAGCTCCAGCTCGTCGGCCCGGTCACCGGCTTGGGCCCGGATATAGGCCACCCGTTCGTCGGCCTGGGCCGCGCTCTGCAGGAAGAAGGTCCCGGGCGGCTGGCCCGGGGCCTGGATCAGGCCGCCGACCGCGACGGTGTTGGCCCGCTGCGCGGCCAGGGCCAGGATGCGGTCGCCCGTGCCGCCGATGATGAGCGGCGGTCCGGTGCCGTTGAGTCCCGTTCGCTGGACCGGGGTCAGCGGCGTCCGGCCGCTGGCGGCCTCCAGCGTGCGCCGTTCCGGATAGCCGCCCCGGCGGAAGATCCGCTCCAGCTCGTCCACGGTGGCTGCTACCACCTCGACGCGCTCCCGCAGCGGCGGCCAGCCAATGCCGGCCGCGTCGAACTCCCACTTCATGTGGCCCGCCCCCAGGCCCAGTTCGAACCGGCCGTCGGTCAGGACGTCGGCCGTGGCCACCTCTCGGGCCAGCAGGTGAGCGTTCCAGAACGGCACATTCAGCACCATCGTGCCGACCCGAAGTCGCTCAGTGACCTGGGCCGCCAGCACCAGCGGGGAGAACGGTGCCGGGGACCCGAGATGGTCGGCGGTGAACAGGGTGGAGTACCCGAACCGCTCCGCGTCCTGGCAGTACTGGACGAAGTCGGCCCGGAAACCAAGGCCGAACACGTTGCAGCTGAACCGGAAATCACGCATGGCCCCAGCGTCCACCCGTTACGCGGCGGCGGCCACGCACTTAGCTGAGGGCAGAGTGTCATGCCGACTCCCGTACGACCAGAGCCGGTTCGATGATGACCGAACTGGGCGGCAGGCCCGGGTCGTCCACCCGGGCCAGCAGCAGCCGGGCCACCTCGGCGGTCATGTCTTCCCCGGCTGGCGGACGGTGGTCAGCGGGGGGCGGCAGGCCAGCGCGGCCGCGCTGTCGTCGAAGCGGCCACCGAGTCTTCGTGGAGAAGCAGCAGGTGGACCCGGCGCGGCCCCAGCTCGCCCGCGCCCTCGAAAGCCCGCTGCGACCGGCTGGGCACCGTCGGCAACGACCGCCGTGAGCTGCCCGTTAGGTGGGGATTTGCCCGAAGGTAATGCACCGTAGTCGAACCTGTGTTCCCCTAGCACTTGGGTCCGACATTCTGATTGAGGTTTCGTCGCACATGTGTTCTAATTATGTGCATGAGTGAGGGCATACGGATGGCGAAGTGGTCGTCAACGACGCCGCCCGAGACCTCCTGCCCAGCCAAGCCGATGAGGAGGCCGTTGTGAAGATGGTGCGTGACCTTGAGCGCAAGCTCGCCGCGGCCGCCCTGGCCCGCGATCCGGAGCTGAGCCGGCTGTACGACACCCGTCAGCTGACCCTGGACGACCTGGACGAGCTGCGGGACCCGGCCCGGGCCACCGCCGTGCGAACCATCCGTGAGGCGGCGGGGCCTGTCACGGGCCCGAGCCGGATGCCGGGCCTGGACGGCCGTGGCCAG
>CAXUJF010000336.1:0-6925 GCA_964250865.1 uncultured Streptosporangiaceae bacterium | reverse complement strand
GTTCCCGCGTGGTGGCCAGCGGCCTCGTTAGTGCTGGTCTCGGTGGTGTTGGGCTCGCTGTCGAGCATTCGGGCAATCTCCAGTCAGGCCTCCGGGCGCGACCGCACGCAAGGTGAGGGGGCGCCGCGCGAAGGCGCGTAGTGATCGTTCGCCTGGGCCGCTGCCGTCGCCACGCGGGAAGAAGTCACGCGCGGCCGAGCGGGCCGAAAGGAGACGGGCGCTGGGCCCAGGCATGGATGAGTACTTCAGCTCCGTCGTGGCGCCGGTCATGGCCGGACCACCCCGGATTCGCCGAGCGTCCCCTGCTGGAGCCGCGTCGTAAGCGGCTGGCCGGCCGGGAACACATCGGAAACGTTTCGAAGCGCGTTGAGCACGTCGTCCGGTCGTACGGACGGGACGGTGTGCCGGACGATCATGCGCAGCGCCGTGCCAGTACCCGGATCCTCGAAGACACCCAGGCTGACCACGGCCGCGCGCGCGTCCATACGCCGCAAGCCCTTGGAGGTGAGCCGTTCCACCGGCGCCTCGGTCAGGGCGAGAAATTCTTCTACCACCGGCACCACGTTGTCCCGTGGTAGGCCGGGAAGGGAAACCTGCCATTCGGACGCGGTGAGCCGGCTCGCCGGCAGTCCCCCGGTATCCTCAGTGACAGCGATCACGTCAATCCCATCAGGCAGGGCCGCGTTCAGCCGCTCCCGCACCACGTCTGCCCCGGTCCGGCTGGTCAGGCTGAGGCTCAGGTACTCGGCCTCGCTCGCCACGCCGGTCGGGACGCCGCCCGCGTAGGAAATCTTCGGGTGCGGCGTGAACCCGCTCGAGTAGGCGATCGGCAGGTCCGCCCGCCGCACGCCTCGCTCGAAGGACCGCGCCACATCCAGTTGGCTGGCAAAACGCATCTTTCCCCGCTTAGCATACCGGACCAGCAGATGCTGAACCGTGACCGGCTCGCCGCCGGTCGCGCGGGGCGGACGGGCGGTCGCCGTCGCGGGCGACGACTCTGCGCCCATGGCTACCTCCCGTTAATCGCCAGTACCGGAAGCAGGCGGCGGCCGTCCAGCCGCTCTCCTGTCGGCCCGGTCTGGATCTCCGTGCCCATCGCCGAGCAAACCCCGCACTCGTAGCACGGAGTCCACCGGCAGTCCTCGACCTCACCGGCACCCTCCGGCTGGACTGCCGACTGCCAGTCTTCCCAGAGCCAGTCCCGGTCAAGCCCGGAATCCAGGTGGTCCCACGGCAGTACCTCGCCGTAGTCACGCTCGCGCGTAGTGTACCAAGCAAGATCGACCGGGTCGCCTGCCAGGCCTTTCTCGCAAGCGGCGGTCCACCGGCCAAACGAGAAGTGCTCGGTCCAGCCGTCGAAACGGGCGCCGTCGCGCCAGGCGGCCAGGATCACCGCGCCGACCCGGCGGTCGCCCCGCGAGAGCAGGCCCTCGACCAGCGAGGGGGTGCCCTCGTGATAGCGGTAGCCGACCGACTTCCCGTAGGTCCGGTCGGCCCGCAGCGCCGCCCCGAGCTGGCGGAGCCGGTCGTCGACGACCTCGGGCGGGCACTGGGCGGCCCACTGGAACGGGGTGTGCGGCTTGGGCACGAACCCGCCGATCGACACCGTGCAGCGGATGTCCTTGCGCCCGCTGACCTCCCGGCCGGTCTGGATGACCTTGCGGGCCAGGTCGGCGATGGCCAGCACGTCCTCGTCGGTCTCGGTCGGGAGCCCGCACATGAAGTACAGCTTGACCTGCCGCCAGCCGTTGGAGTAGGCCGTGGTGACCGTGCGGATCAGGTCTTCCTCGGTGACCATCTTGTTGATCACCTTGCGCATCCGCTCCGAGCCGCCCTCGGGCGCGAAGGTCAGGCCAGACCGGCGGCCGTTGCGGGCCAGCTCGTCGGCCAGCGTGATGTTGAACGCGTCGACCCGGGTGGACGGGAGCGACAGGCCGGTGTTGGTACCCTCGTAGGCGTCGGCCAGGTCCTTGGCAATCTCGTTGATCTCGCTGTGGTCGGCGCTGGACAGCGAGAGCAGGCCCACCTCGCTGAAACCGGTCGCCTTGACCCCCTGCTCGACCATCTTCCCCACGGTGGTGATGGTCCGCTCCCGCACCGGGCGGGTGATCATCCCGGCCTGGCAGAAACGGCAGCCGCGGGTGCAGCCGCGGAAGATCTCCACGCTGTAGCGCTCGTGCACGGTCTCGGCGACCGGGACGATCGGGTGGCTCGGGTACTGCCACTCGTCCAGGTCCATCACCGTGTGCTTGGCCACGACCGGGGGCACGCCACGGTGGTTGGGCACGGTCTTGGCGATGCGCCCGTCGGCCAGGTAGGTCACGTCGTAAAAACGCGGGACGTACAGGCTGCACTCGGCGGCCAGCGTGCGGAGCAGGCCGTCGCGGCCACCCGGGCGGCCCTGCTGCTTCCAGGCCCGCACGTGGTCGGTGATGTTCAGGACGGCCTCTTCGCCGTCGCCCAGCACCACGCCGTCCATGAAGTCCGCGATCGGCTCGGGGTTGAACGCCGCGTGCCCGCCCGCGATGACCAGGGGGTACCAGGTGCCGTCGGCCGGGTCCCGGTCCTCGCTGTGGAGCGGGATGCCGGCCAGGTCGAGGGCGGTGAGCAGGTTGGTGTAACCCAGTTCGGTGGAGAAGCTCACGCCGAGCAGGTCGAAAACACCGACCGGGCGGTGCCCGTCCACGGTGAACTGCGGCAGCCCGTGCTCACGCATCAGGGCTTCCAGGTCGGGCCAGACGCTGTAGGTCCGCTCGGCCAGCACGCCGTCCCGCTCGTTGAGGATCTCGTACAGGATCTGGACGCCCTGGTTGGGCAGACCCACCTCATAGGCGTCCGGGTAGAGCAGGGCCCAGCGCACGTCGGTGGTGTCCCAGTCCTTGACGACCGAGTTCACCTCGCCGCCCACGTAAGCGATCGGCTTCCGGACGCGCGGGAGCAAGGGCTCAAGGCGCGAGTAAACCGACTCCAGTGGCATTACACCAGCCTACCCAGCGCAGGCCGTCGTTCCGCCGCCGTTGCGGCACGCAAATTACCGAACGCTCGGTGTGAGCGCTCAGCGGCGCGGAACGTGAGGCTTAGTGACACGTGTTTTCAGCAACAACCAGCGGTCCTCTATTCCGGCCCAGGGTCGGCTCACGGCCGGCCTGTGCTGGCTTGACATGGCTGGAACAGCGTTCCATAATAACTCTGGAACAAAATTCCAATGCTGCGGAGAGGACCCATGGCTGCTCACGATCTGCTTCGGTGACAACGCCCCATACAGCATGGTCGAGTTCTTCACCAGCGCCGGGCAGCCCGCGTAACCGGGGCTGGCCGGGGCACGCGGGCCGGGGTTACTCGAAGACCTGGCGCTTGTGGTGGACGGACAGGAGCAGGCCGACGGCGATCAGGTCGGCGAAGATGGCCGAGCCGCCGTAGGAGATGAAGGGCAGCGGCAGGCCGGTGATGGGCATGATGCCGACGGTCATGCCGATGTTGACGAAGGACTGGAACAGGAACCAGATCGCGACGCCGGAGGCGACGAGCATGCCGAACAGGTCGTCGGCCCGGGTGGCGATGCGCAGGGCGCGGACGACCACCACCCCGAGCAGGGCGACGACGGCGATCGCCCCGACGAAGCCCAGCTCCTGGCCGACCACGGTGAAGATGAAGTCGGTGCTCTGGGCGGGCACGTAGCTGCCGGAGATCGACTGACCGTGGAACAGGCCCTGCCCGAACATGCCGCCCGAGCCGATGGCGATCTTGGCCTGGATGGCGTTGTAGCCGGAACCGGCCGCGTCCGACGACGGGTGCAGGAACGAGGTGAACCGGGTCAGCTGGTAGGTCTTGAGCAGGTGCAGGCTGAGCACGCTGATGACGCCGACGACGGCCACCGCGGCCAGCGTCAGCACCCAGCGCAGCTGGATGCCGGACAGCAGGATCATCCCGGCCAGCACCACGACCAGCACCATCGAGATGCCCAGCGCGGGCTCGATGATGACCAGGCCGATGAGCGGCAGGCCGCAGGCGATCACGATGCCGACGTCGCGCAGGCTGGGACCCGGGCGGCCCGCGGACGGGTCGCGGGCCCCCTCGCGCAGCTCACTGAACAGCAGCGCGGTCATCAGGATGAGGGCGATCTTGGCGTACTCGGACGGCTCGATCTGGAAGCCGCCGGGCAGGTCGATCCAGCCCGCGGCGCCGTTGACCGTGGCGCCGAGCGGGGTCAGCACGGCCAGCAGCCCGAGCAGGGCCAGACCGTAGACGATCGGCGCGAAGACCCGCAGCTGGCGGTAGTCGATCAGGCTGATCACAGTCATCATGACCAGGCCGAGCAGCACGAAGATGGCTTGCTTGTCCACGTAGGTACGGGGGTTGGCGCCCCGCTGGGCCAGCGTCGGCTCGGTCGCCGACCAGACCAGCAGCACGCCGATCACGCACAGCGCCAGCACCGCGGCGATCAGCACCCAGTCCAGGTGGCGCAGCCGGCTGTCGCGGGACCGGACCCGGGTCAGCATCGAGCGCTGGCGGGTCTTGAACGCACCCGGCCGGGGACCGCCGTAGCTGCGCTGCGGTACGCCTACGCGGCCGTAGCCGGTGCCGCTCATCCGGAGTATCCCTTCGGGGCGGTGATCTTGCCGGTGGCCGCGATCTGCGGCAGCGTCGATGGGACCTGGCCGCTGGGTACCGCGGCCTTCTGTCCTTCCAGGCCGTAGATGCCGTCCCAGATCTGCCGCACGGCGGGGGCGGAAGCGTCCGCGCCGTAACCAGAGTCGGGGATCATCACGACGACCACGTACTTCGGGTCGTTGCAGGGCGCGAACGAGGCGAACACCGAGGTGGCCACCTTGCCCTGGACCTGGGCGGTACCGGTCTTGCCGGCCACGCACACCTTGTTCAGCGGGAACCCGGAGAAGGCGCTGGCCGCGGTGCCCTGGGTCACCACCCTGGCCAGGGCGCTGCGGACGTAGGACAGGAAGCTGGACGAGGCCGGCAGGTGCCCGGCCACCGGCGGCGTGAGCTTCTGCACCACCTTGCCGCTCGGGCTGACCAGGGCCTCGCCGATCCGCGGCTGGTAGAGCGTGCCGCCGTTGGCCAGGGCCACGTAGGCGTTGGTGAGCTGCAGCGGGGTGACCAGGTCATAACCCTGGCCGATGGCGGCGATGGCGGCCTGACCCGGCTCCCAGACGTTGCCGCTCTTGCAGTCCTGGTACTCGATCTGCTGGACGTAGCTGCCGTCGGCCCGGCCGTTCTTGCACCAGTCCTGGCCGGCGTAGGCGTTGTCCTTCCAGTAGTAGTACAGCCACTCGCGGGTGGGCACCGTGCCGGTGGCCTCTTCGGGCAGGTCAATGCCGGTGGTCTTGCCGAAGCCCCAGGCCAGCGCCTCCTTCTGCATATTCTGCACCGGAGACTTGGCGCTGGTGACGATGTTGGCCCGGGGGTTGTCCTTCTGCCACATCTCGTAGGCCAGGTTGTAGTACACGGTGTCGCAGGACTGGATCAGCGCCTCGGAGAACGTCATGTTGCCCAGGTTGGGCTCGCCGTCGTTCTTGTAGACGTGACCGCCGATGGTGACCGTGGCCGGGCAGCTGTACTCGCCGTCGAGCGGGTAGCCATCGGACACCGCCGCGGCGGTGGAGGTCACCTTCCAGGTGGAACCGGGGGCGTACTGGCCCTGGGTCGTCCAGTTGATGGCCGGGGCCCCGTCCGACTCGCCGAACAGCGCGTTGAACTGGGACTGCGAGATGCCGTTGGTCCAGACGCTGGGGTTGTAGTCGGGGTAGCTGGCCATGGCCACGACCTGTCCGGTGGTGGTCATCACCACGGCCGCGCCCTGGTTGGCGTCGTTCCCGGCCTCCCGGGCCTTCTTGACCGCCGAGTCCAGCGCGTTCTGCGCATCGACCTGAATCTTGGAGTTGAGGCTGGTCACCAGGTCGTCGCCGGCCTGGGCCGCGGTGCCGCCCACGGTCCCGGTGACGTCGCCGGCCGCGTTGACCGAGACCACGTTGGTGCCGGTCTTGCCGGTGAGCGCCTGGTTGTACTGCTCCTCCAGCCCGGCCTGCCCGACCAGGTCCGCGCTGGAGTAGCCGACCTGGGAGGGCAGGTGGTCCTTCTTCAGCTGCTCGGTGGTGGCGGGCTGCAGGTACCCCAGGACCTGGGCCGGGTTGGCGCCGTCCGGGGCGGGATAGGTGATGACCCCCTGGGGCTGGGCGGTCACCCCCGGGAACTGGCTCTGCTCCTCCATGATCTGCAGCGCGATCTGCTCGGAGACGTTCTGGTCGACCGGGATGGGCTGGTAGGGCGACCCGGCCCAGCACGGCTGCTTGACCTTGGCCGTGCACAGCCGGGTCTTCTCCTGCAGCAGCTGATACGACGTGTTCAGCATGGGAGCCAGCCGCTTCAGCACCGACACGCCGCCGTCGCTGCGCTGGGACAGCGTCATCATGTCCACCGACACCACCAGTTCGGTGCGGTTGGTGACCATGGCGTTGCCCACGTCGTCCAGGACCTGCCCGCGGACGGCGGGGACGATGATGTTGCGGGTCTGGTTCTGCGAGGCCAGCTTGGTGTAGCTGGTGCCGTTCATCACCTGGATGTACCAAAGGCGGCCGCCCAGCGTGATCAGCAGCGTGAACACCACCACGTACAGCACCAGCAGGCGCCGCCGTGACGCCGACATCATCAAAAGCCTCCCCTATTTCGGCCTAGCAGCCGTCCGAGCCGGCTCCGCCAGGTGTTCCGCCGCACCTTCAGCCGCGGCGCCGAGCCACGGCCGAAGCCCCCGCCCCCCATGCGGCCACGGCTGCGGCCACCGAAGCCACGGCGACTGCCGAGGCCACTGCGGCCGCCCAGGCCGCTCCGTTGGCTGAGGACGTTACGTCGGCCGAGGCCGCCGCGTTTGCTGAACCCGGTCCGGCCGCTCCGGCTGCTCAGGCCACTGCGG
>CAXUJF010000335.1:2384-6934 GCA_964250865.1 uncultured Streptosporangiaceae bacterium | reverse complement strand
CGGCCCGGTCGTGCAGGGTGGCGCTGATCCGGGTCGCCTCCGGGGCGCAGCCGTCCACCCGGACCCGCTGCTGACCGCGGTCGTACAAGGTCAGGTCGGGGACGAAGGCTTCCATGGCGAAGGCGCCCCCGGGCACCAGGCTGGCGGCCACACTGGCGAAGCAGCGGATCTGTTCCTCCTGGGTCAGCAGCACGAAGAAGGTGTTGAACACCACGTACACCAGCCCGTACGGCCCGCCCGGCGCCGGCAGTTCGGCGAAGTCCCCGACCGTCACGGCCAACTCAGCCCCACCCGGCTTGCCGCGCAGCTGGGCCACCATCCGTTCCGAGGCGTCGATGCCGTCCACCCGCAGCCCGCGCGCGGCCAGCGGCAGCGCGATCCGGCCGGTCCCGATGCCCAGCTCGAGCACGGGCCGGTCCCCCGCCTGCGCCGCCCAGGTGGCGAGGAACTCCACCACCGGGCTCACGTCGTCACGTTCGCCGTGCCACTCGTCGTACACGTCCGCGATGCGATCCCCGTACTCCGCCGGGTCGCCACCATTGGCCACCGAGTCCATGGGCTGAGCCTTCCAGCCACCGGCCGGCCCTGGCATCCGGTTTTTCTGGTGTCGCCGCGGTTGCCCCGGGAGATACTGGTCGCATGGTTGACGACACCGCACGGGACCGCGCCATCTATCACGCGCTGAAGGCGGCTGATGAAGTCGCCGCGGCGCTCCAGGCCCACCTCTTCGAAGAGCACGAGGCTGACCCGGATCGAACCGTGACACAGAACCACGCCACCAACTCACTGAAGCTCCTGCGGCAAGCCCGCGAACGCCTGGGCGAAGGACTGCGAGCCGTCGATGCCGACAACATCGCCAAGTCCGACAAGATCTCCCTGCGCAACTCCTAGTCTCCGCCCGGCAGCGGCCTTACCCCCGGGCGCAGAATGGGTGCGTGGATGAAGAAGTTCAGCGGTATGTGGCGGGGATCGCGGGTGAGTACCGGGAGCTGTTCGGGCGGGTGGACGGGCTGATTCTGGGGGCGTACCCGGAGGCGGTGGTGAAGCTGTCGTACCGGATGCCCAGCTACTGGGTGGGTAAGCGGCGGCTCTACGTCGGGGTGTGGAAGCACGGGCTGTCGGTCTACGGGTGGCCGCAGGGGCGGGAGAAGGACTTCATGGCCCGGCACCCGGAGCTGAAGACGAGCAAGGGCACGATCCAGATCCGGGCCCGGGACGCGGCCGGTCTCAGCGACGGTGAGCTGCTGGAGCTGGTGCACGCCGCCCTGGGCGGTGGGGACGATGACCGGCCCGGGGCCGCCGCCGGTCAGGAGTAGTCACGGAAGGCGGGCCAGGCGGTGGCCCAGGAGGACTTCAGGCCGGTGGCCAGGTAGACCGGGGCGCCTTGCTCGTCGTCGTCCACACCGAGGCCGTTGCTGAAGGTGGCGACCTGGCGGACCGAGGCGAACTCGCGGCGGAGCAGAGCCGGGTCGACGTTGACCGCAACGGCGGCGGTCGCGCTGGCGGGTGGCGGCCCCCAGAGCCAGAAGTTGTTGGCGCCGCTGTAGGCGGTGGGCAGGCCCTGGCCCGCGCCGTACCGGGCCAGCGCGCCGGCTTCACCGTAGTTGCCGGTCAGGATCGTGGTCCGGGCCCGCTGGGCCGCGGGCAGCGCGTGGTACTCGCGGGCGACCAGCGCCACTTCCTGGGGCCAGCCGATCGTCTCACCCAGGTCGTAGTTGACCTTCTGCAGGGGCAGCGTGTGCAGCGCGCGGGCGGGCAGCACCGGTAGCGCGATCGGCAGCCCAATGGCCGCGCTGATCAGCATGACCGCGCCCAGCTTGACCGCGCCCCGGGACGTGCCGGTGGTCCGGGACCCGCGGGCGGTCAGCCAGCGCTCGGCCGCGACCGCGCCTGCGGCGAACAAGAACGTGTAGGCCCCGCCCGGGTAGTACGGCTTGCCGCCCAGCACGAACTGCCCCACGATCACGATCGCGCAAGCCAGGCCGAGCGGGCGGAACGGCCGGGCCACCCGATTACGCAGCGACCACACCAGGCCCGCCACCCAGATCGGGGTCAGCGCGGGGCCGGTGAAGAAGATCTGAGCCGGCCAGTAACTGATCCGGTTGGCCCCGGCCTGGGTCTGCAGGGCGCGGAACACGTCCAGGTTGGGCCAGCCGTGCATGGCCTGCCAGACCAGGTCGGGGGCGGCCAGGGCGGCCGCGATCAGAACGCCGGCCAGCAGGTAGCGGCTGCGCAGCAGGTACCGCTGCGGGGTGGCCAGCAGGCCGGCGGCCAGCACGAGGACCAGGAAGCCGATGTTCCACTTGGCCTCGGCCCCGACACCCACGGCCGCCCCGATGGCCAGCCACCAGCGCGGGTCCTGGCGGGCCAGCAGCCGGGTGGCCAGCAGCAGCGTGACCGCCCAGCACACCAGGTCCGGGGTGGTGGTGGTCAGCTCGTGCAGCGCGCCGAGGAACTCACCGCAGGTCGCGGTGGCCAGCGCGGCCAGCAGCTGCCCGGTCCGGCCCGCGCCGAGCTGGCGGCTCATGGCCGCCGTGGCCACGACCAAGGCGGCCAGCGCGAGCGCGGGCAGCACCCGGAAGCCGACCAGCGTGTTCCCGGTGGCGAGCTGGCCGAGCCGGGCCAGCAGCGGGGTGAGTGCGGGCTGGTCGACATAGCCGAAGGCCAGGTGGTGCCCGGCAGCCAGGAAATACAGCTCGTCGCGGACGTAGCCGTAACGGGCGCTGACCGCCAGTTCCAGGCCGAAGGCGGCCACCGCGATCAGTGCGATCCAGCGGGCCGGGGCCGGAGTGAGCGTGGGCCGCTGGTCCGGGGCGGACTGGCGGGTGCTGCCGATGGTCATCATGGTTACCATCGTGGTCGCAGCGGCCACCCGGGCACATCGAGCGGACGGGCGAGGCCGCCCTCGTCCTCAAGCCGGACCCAAGGGTTGCGGCCGGGTGCACATCTCCCCACTGCGGATGAGCCGGCTGCTCGCCCGCGCGGCCGATCCGCCGCCGGGCAGGCGGGCCGTAGCATCGAGTGGTGTACACGGCCACGCGGCTCGCCAGGTTCCCGCAGTCGCTGGTCGCGCGCGTCAACCAGTGGCCGCCGCGGCGGCAGGAATTGCTGCAGGACGGCGCGCTGGGCCTGGCCCTGGCCGTGGTCAACGTCCTGTCGGTGCTGCCGTACCGGGCCCAGCAGCACCCGCTGTGGCTGGCCATCATGCTGGTCGCGTTGCAGGGGGTGCTGCTCGTCGGCCGCCGCTGGCACCCCGTGCTGTTCGCGCTGGCCATCGGGGGGGCCAGGGTCAGCTACGACCAGGCCGGGCTGTTGTTTGCGCCGTTCCCGCTCGCGGTGGCTATCGCCTACTACACGGTCATGGACCGGTGCGGTCCCGTCTGGCGCTGGATCGTCACCGGCTTCGTGGCGGCCGGGATATCGGTGTCGCTGGCCGCACCGGGTCACAACGAGCCGTACGACGCGATCACGCAGGCGTTCATCTTCCTCACCGCGGGCGTGGCCGGGGTGCTGACCCGGGCCAAGCGGGCCAGCCTGACCGCGGCCGAGGACCGCGCCGCCCGGGCCGAGGCCGAGCTGGACCGGGAGTCGTCCCGGGCCGCGGCTCAGGAACGGGCCACCATCGCCCGCGAGCTGCACGACGTGGTGGCCCACCACGTCAGCCTGATGGCGGTGCAGGCGGAGGCGGCAGCGTCGCTGCTGCCGGCTCAGCCGGAGAACGCCAGGCGCTCGGTCGATATCATCGGCGACACGGCCCGGGCTGCGCTGGGCGAGCTGCGGCGGCTGCTCGGGGTGCTGCGCAGTCCGTCCGAGCGGCTGGAGACGGCCCCGTCCGCGTCGCTGGCCGAGCTGGGCGGCGTCCTCGACCAGGTGCGGGGGGCCGGGCTGCCGGTCGACTTCGAGGTGGTGGGCACGCCGGCCCGGCTGGCGCCCGGGGTGGACCTGACCGCGTTCCGCATCGTCCAGGAGGCTCTGACCAACACCATCCGGCACGCGCACGCCGCCCGGGCCACGGTAACCCTGACCTACGAACCCGGGTACGTCACCGTGTCCGTGGCTGATTCCGGCCCGCGCCGTGGCCTGGGGCGGGACGGTTTGGTGCCGGCTGGGCCAGCGCTGGCTGGGTCTGGTCTCGGGCTGGCCGGCATCGCGGAACGGGTCGCTTCGTGCGGCGGCCGGCTGTCCCTGGGGCCGACCCCGGCCGGAGGCTTTTCCGTGCTGGCCCGGCTGCCGGCCCGATGACCGCGCCCACCCCTCTGGGGTCAATGGGCCCGATCCGGGTGCTGGTCGTCGACGACCAGGAGCTGGTCCGGTCGGGGTTCTGCGTGATCCTGGACGCGGCCGACGGCATCGCCGTGGCCGGCGAGGCGGCCAACGGGGAAGCCGCGGTGGCCGCGGTGGCGGCTACCGCGCCCGACGTGGTGCTGATGGACATCCGGATGCCGGGCATGGACGGCCTGGAGGCCACCCGGCTCATCACCGGCGCGGCTGATCCGGAGGCGGGCGCGCCGCGCACGGGGGGGATTAGGAAACACAATGCGTATGTGCAC
>CAXUJF010000335.1:0-2374 GCA_964250865.1 uncultured Streptosporangiaceae bacterium | reverse complement strand
TGGTCATGCTGACCACCTTCGATCTGGACGACTACGTCTACGAAGCGCTGCGCGCCGGGGCCAGCGGCTTCTTGCTCAAGGACTCCCCCCGGCACGACCTGATCGCGGCCATCCGTGCCGCCGCGGCCGGGGACGCGTTGCTGGCCCCGTCGGTGACCCGGCGGCTGATCGAGGCGTTCGCGCGCCGGCCACCCGAGGTGTCACCGGCACCGTCCCGGGTCGCCTCGCTGACCGCGCGGGAACGGGACGTCCTGCTGCTGCTGGCCCGGGGCCGCAGCAACGCCGAGATCGCCACCGCCCTGTTCGTCACCGAAGCCACGGTCAAGACCCACGTCGGCAACGTGCTGGCCAAGCTGGGGCTGCGCGACCGGGTGCAGGCCGTCATCCTGGCCTACGAGACCGGGCTGGTCATCCCGGGCGACCCGGCCCCGTAACGGGTCAGGGCAGCAGGCGGCTGGCGTGCCGGTGGTAGATGTCGCGCATCTGGTCTGGGTCGGGCGGCGCGTCGGCCCGGAGGGCGGCACCGACGTCGCGCATGAAGGCCAGGGCCGGCCCCGGCGGCCCCCACAGGCCCAGGACCAGCGCGGGCTCGTCGAACGGATTGCTGAACGCGTGCCGCTGGCCGCGCGGGGCGACGAACATCGAGCCCGGCCGGGCCTCCTCCAGATCCCCCTCGCCGCCCACCATGAGCCGGCCGCCCAAGACGTACAACGCCTCGTCGAACTCGTCGTGCGCATGCGGGATGGGGCCGGCGAACCGGGCCGGCATGGCAATCTCCATGGCCGCGAACCCCGGGGGCTGGCCGTCCTGCCCGGCCAGGATGTGCGTCGGCTGCCCGGCGGACGGGAAGGACGCCCCAGCGCCGCGGTGAGTCAGCAAGGTCATGCCTTATTAAATAATGAAGAGACTGAGACACCGGTTAACCGTGGACGAACTGCCGGGCCAGTTTGGCTGGAGCCTTGGCCAGCCAGCCGTCGGTGAGGGCTTCCTGCAGGATCGGGCCGGTGACCTGGGGCAGCTCGATCAGGATGGCCGCGTAGCCGTCGAAGTGCGGGATCGTGAAGAAGCAGTCCGGGTGGGCGGCGAGCAGCGCCTCCTTCTCGGCCAGGTCCTCGGTGCTGACGGCCAGGATCGGGCCGTCCGGCGGCGTCTGGTCGCCGAAGCGCTTCAGGTCGGCCTTACTGAACGGCCGCTCCCAGGCGAACGCCTTACCGGCCACGGCCCAGGTCCGGTTCCCGTGCCGCGCCGTCTCGGTGACCTCCGGGAGGGCCAGCGCGAGCCGGGCGGCGTCGTCAACGGTGGACACGGCGGCGCCACCGCAAGCCGGGCGGGCGGCGCGGATCGCCCAGCGGGACGATCCGCTGCTCGCCGGAGGTGGTGATCGCGTGCAGCGGCACGACAGCCGCGCCGAGCACGGCGCCGAGCTGAGGCTTGCCCTGGCGGCCGAGGATGAGCGGGACGATCCGCCGCATGACCGCAGTCAGCCCGGGCAGCGGCCGGCCGAACAGCGTGATCTCGGTGATCAGGCCGTCGTGGTTCAGCCGGAGCAGCTGGGCTTCCTCGAGGGCCTGCTTGCCGCAGCGGGCGCGGTAGAACAGCGCCCGGGTCCGGTCGTCGCCGACCTCGGTGTGGAACCGGATGTCGTCGATGACCTGAAACCCGGCCGCCATCACATCGCCGACGCGGTCCCGGCCGTCGAAGGTGAACTGGGCGGTCAGCGGGGAGATCAGCACGACATTGTCGGCCAGGCAAGCGATGGCCTGCGCCGGGTCGTGGTTCTCCGCCGCCTGCCGCCACTGGGCGATGATCTGGTCGGCTCGGCTGGTCCCCGTGGGTTGTGTTTCTGCGTCCGGCATCGGTACCTCCCGTACCCCGTACCCCGTACCGCCTAGCCTACGGCGCGGTGCCGGAGAACCTCCCGGGCCGGTAGGGCGCCAGCTCCGGAACATGCACCCCGGTCATCAACTCGCTGGTCATCAGCTCGGCCAGGTGCGCGCCGAGCGTGACGCCGCTGTGGGTCACGGCCACGTACAAACCTTCGACGCCGGGCAGCCAGCCGACGATGGACTGGCCATCCACGGGCATCGGGCGGACGCACACCCGGTACCCGGTCACCTCGGCCGAGTCCAGGGCGCCGGTGACGCGCTGGGCCCGGCGCAGCAGCTCGCGGGCCAGGTCGCCCAGGGCGGGCTCTCCGGTGTGCAGGTCGGCGTGCACGCCGGGGGCTTCCAGGTGCACCTGGCCCGCGGTGTGCGGCCGGAAGTGCACATCGGGGGCGTGCACCATCCGGGACAGTGCCGACAACTGGCCGGGCGCCTGGCCCGGCGACTGGCCCGGTGCGGCCCGGCGCGCCGGGCCGGCCTGGACGACCAGG
>CAXUJF010000334.1:0-6942 GCA_964250865.1 uncultured Streptosporangiaceae bacterium | reverse complement strand
GACCAGCGCCCGGCCCCGCCGGCCGCTGGTCCTGGCCACGCTGGGCACGTTCACCTTCGCCGGCCCGGCCGCGCTGCTTGCCCTGCGCGCACCTGTCGGTGCGATCGCCGCGGCCGCCGCCGTCTCCGGCGTCGGCATCGCGGTGTTCGGAACGCTGTGGGACACCGCCTTGCAGCAGCACGTACCGCCGGCGGTCCTGTCCCGGGTCAGCGCCTACGACTGGCTGGGCTCGGTGGCTCTCGTCCCGCTGGGCTACGCCCTGGCCGGCCCTCTGGCCAGCGCGATCGGGATCACCACCACCATGTGGCTCGCCGCCGGCTGGACGGTGGCCGGAAGCGCCGTCGCCCTGGCCGTCCCGGGCGTCCGCCACCTCAAGGCCGCTCCGGCCAAGGACCCCGCCCCAGTTGCTACTATCTCCGTACGTAAGTAGTACGTAGTAGATACGTAGATTTGGAGCACCGGTGTCGGGACGGACCTCGCGGGAGAGCAGGCGGCGCGCAGTCGAGCAGGTCAGGCAGAAGGAGGCGCAACGGAAGCGGCGCAGGCGGCTGGCGGCGTGCGGCGGCACGGCCGTGGTGCTCGCGGGCCTGGGCGCCGGCCTCGGATTCGCGCTGCCCGGTGGTTCCAGCGCCGCTGACTCCGCGCACTACGCGGCGCTGTCCACGCTCGGCCCGCTCCAGGCCGCACCGGCCGCCGGGGCGATGGGCCCGGAGAAGGTACCGATCCCGGCCGCGCCGACGCTCGCCGGGACGTCGGCCGGCCCCTCGGGCCAGGCCATCGACGGAATTTCGTGCCAGACCGCCGAGCAGACGGTCTTCCACATCCACACCCACCTGACGATCTTCGTGCACGGGCAGCAGCGGCAGGTGCCGGCCGGGATCGGCATCCCCCACGAGGTGGCCCAGCAGACGCCCGCAGGACCGTTCGTCCACTCCGGCAGCTGCTTCTACTGGCTGCACACCCACGCCGCGGACGGAATCATCCACATCGAGTCACCCGAGCAGCGGACGTTCACGCTCGGGGACTTCTTCGACGAGTGGAATCAGCCGCTGTCCGCCGGCCAGGTGGGATCGGCCAAGGGCGCCGTCACCGTGATCGTGAACGGCAAGGTCTGGAAGAGCGGCCCGCGCAACGTGCCGCTCGGATCGCACGAGAACCTCCAAGTTGAGGTGGGGGTTCCGCTGGTGGCGCCCGAGACGATCAACTGGTCGATCACGGGACTCTAGGAACGGCCCGGCTGGTTGGCGGTCGGGGCGTGCCAGGGAGTATCTTGACGTCGAGAAGAAACCTCCAGAGCGGGAGCTGGCAATACCGATGGCCACGATCATCTACACCCACACGGACGAGGCGCCACTACTGGCGACCTACTCCTTCCTCCCGATCGTCTCCGCCTACGCCCACAAGGCCGGCGTCGAGATCGAGACCCGTGACATTTCACTGGCGGGACGGATTCTGGCTCAGTTCGGCCTGGCTGACGACGCGCTGGCCGAGCTGGGGGAGCTGACCGAGCGGCCCGAGGCCAACATCGTCAAGCTGCCCAACATCTCGGCCTCGGTCCCGCAGCTCAAGGCGGCGGTCAAGGAACTGCAGGCCAAGGGGTACGACCTCCCGGACTACCCGGAGTCACCCAAGACGCCGGAGCAGGCCGAGATCCGGGCCAAGTACGGCAAGGCCATCGGGTCGGTGGTCAACCCCGTGCTGCGCCAGGGCAACTCCGACCGGCGCGCCCCGCTCTCGGTCAAGGCCTACGCGCGCAAGCACCCCAGCGTCAACAAGCCCTTCGGTCCCGGTTCCAAGACCTCAGTGGCCACGATGAGTGACCACGACTTCCGTAACAACGAGAAGTCAGTAACGCTGCCTGCCGACGACACCCTCACCATCGTCCTCGAGACCACCCTGGGCGAGCGGAAGGTGCTGGTCGAGTCGCTCCCGGTACTGGCCGGTGAGGTCGTCGACGCCACCATTATGCAGGCCGCCTATCTGCGGGCCTTCCTGCGCAACGCGGTGGCCACGGCCAAGGCCGAGGACGTCCTGTTCTCGGTGCACCTCAAGGCGACCATGATGCGGGTCTCCGACCCGATCATCTTCGGCCACGCGGTGAAGGCGTACTTCGCGGAGGTCTTCGACAAGTACGGCGACGACCTCGCGGCGGCCGGCCTGTCGGCCAACGACGGCCTCGGCTCGATCCTGGCCGGGCTGGATTCGCTGCCGAACGGCGCCGAGATCAAGGCCGCGTTCGAGTCCGCGCTGGCCGCGGGCCCGCGGCTGTCCTACGTCAACTCCGACAAGGGGATCACCAACCTGCACGTCCCGAGCGACGTCATCGTGGACGCCTCCATGCCGGCCATGATCCGCAACGGCGGGAAGCTGTGGGGCGCGGACGGCTCCGAGGACGACACCCTCGCGGTCATCCCCGACTCCTCCTACGCTGGGGTCTACGCCACCGTCATCGACGACGTGAAGAAGAACGGCCCGCTCGACCCGGCCACGATCGGGACCGTGCCCAACGTCGGCCTGATGGCCCAGGCGGCCGAGGAGTACGGCTCGCACAACAAGACGTTCGAGATCCCGGCCAACGGCACCGTCACCGTGTCCAACTCGGCCGGCGAGGTCCTGCTGTCCCACGACGTCGAGGCGGGCGACATCTGGCGCGCCTGCCAGACCAAGGACATCCCGGTCCGCGACTGGGTGAAGCTGGCCGTCACCCGGGCCCGCGCCTCGGAGACCCCGGCGATCTTCTGGCTGGATGAGTCCCGCGCCCACGACGCCGAGCTGATCAAGAAGGTCCAGGCCTACCTGCCCGAGCACGACACGGACGGCCTGGAGATCCAGGTCCTCTCGCCCCAGCTGGCTACCGAGTACTCACTGGAGCGCATGCGGCGGGGGCTCGACACGATCTCGGTGACCGGCAACGTGCTGCGCGACTACAACACCGACCTGTTCCCGATCCTCGAGGTGGGCACGTCGGCCAAGATGCTGTCGGTCGTGCCGCTGATCGCGGGCGGCGGCCTGTTCGAGACCGGCGCCGGCGGCTCGGCCCCCAAGCACGTCCAGCAGCTCGTGGCCGAGGACTACCTGCGCTGGGACTCGCTCGGTGAGTTCTTCGCCTTGGTGCCCGCCTTCGAGCAGTACGCCGACTTCGCCGAGGCGCCGGCCGCGAAGGTTCTGGCCGCCGCGCTCGACCGGGCCACCGCCACCTTCCTCGATGAGGACCGCAGCCCGGGCCGCAAGCTCGGCACCACCGACAACCGCGGCTCGCACTTCTACCTGGCCCTGTACTGGGCCCAGGAGCTGGCCGCCCAGACCGACGACGCCAGCCTCGCCGCGGCGTTCAAGGAACTGGCCGAGACGCTGGCGGCGAAGGAGTCCACCATCGCCGACGAGCTCCTCGCGGTCCAGGGCGAGCCGGCCGACATCGGCGGCTACTACCTGCCCGACGCCGACAAGGTCGAGGCCGTGATGCGCCCCTCCAAGACCTTTAACGACGCCCTGGCCGCCCTGTAGCCACATCAACCGGGCCAGTATTCGATTGCTTCGAGAAAGGGCGCCGCCGGTGCGGTTCGCGTTCAAGACGGCTAATCAGAGCACCACCTGGGATGACGTGCTCGAGGTGTGGCGGGCCGCCGACCAGATCGAGGTCTTCGAGTCGGGGTGGAACTTCGACCACTTCTATCCGATCGACGGCAACGCCGGCGGCCCTTGTCTCGAGGGCTGGATGATGCTGGCCGCGCTGGCCCAGGCCACCTCGCGCCTGCGCCTGGGCACCCTGGTCACCGGGATCCACTACCGGCACCCGGCCGTGCTGGCCAACATGGTCGCCACCTTGGACATCATCTCGTCGGGCCGGCTTGAGCTGGGTATCGGCGCTGGGTGGAACGAGGAGGAGTCCGGCGCCTACGGCATCGAACTGGGCACCCCGGGCGAGCGCAGCGACCGGTTCGAGGAAGCCTGTGAGGTGCTCGTCGGCCTGCTGTCCCAGCCGGCCTTCTCGTTCCAGGGGCGCTACTACCAGCTCACCGAGGCCACGAACGAGCCGAAGGGACCGCAGCGCCCGTATCCGCCGATCTGCATCGGCGGGGGAGGGGAGAAGCGGACGCTGCGGACCGCGGCACGTTTCGCCCAGCACTGGAACTTCGGCGCCGGCACCACCGAGGAGTTCGCCCGCAAGCGCGAGGTCCTGCAGGCGCACTGCGCCGACATCGGCCGCGACCCGGCCGAGATCACGCTGTCGTCGCACGTGAAGTTCGACCCCGCCGCGGGTGCCTCGGCCACCGCCGATCAGGCCGCCGTGCTCGGCCAGGTAGGACTGGACCTGGCCATCGTCTACCTGCGGCCGCCGCTCACTCCGGCCGTGCTCGAGCCGCTGGCCACCGCATTGGCCCAGGTCAACTAACCAGCTCAGCTAACCGCGCGAGCTGCGCGGCCCGGCAGGCCGTCGCGCATCTCCCGGACCAGGCTGTCCACCACCGCCCACAGGTCGCCGCCGGCCCGGGCGGCCACCGCCCGCTGCCGCTGGTAGCTGGCCCCGGTGGTGATGAGATCCGCCACGGACGCGAGTTCGGCCGGGCAACCCAGCCGTGCCGCCACCGGCTCGAGCCGGTTCAGCAGCTCATACAGGTCGTCGGTGACCAGCCGCTCATGGTTCTGGGCGTCGAGGATGACCTCGGCGTCCAGGCCGTACCGGGCCGCGCGCCACTTGTTCTCCTGTACGTGCCAGGGCGGCAGCGTGGGCAGCGTCTCGCCGGCTTCCAGCCTGCGGTCGAGCTCGACGACCAGGCAGTGGGTCAGCGCGGCGACGGCGGCCACTTCCTCCAGCGTCGGCAGCCCGTCGAAGACGCGGACCTCGATCGTCCCGAGCGCCGGGGAGGGGCGGATGTCCCAGCGGATCTCCTTGAACTCGCTGATCACGCCGGTGGCCAGCATGTCGCTCACGTACGCCTCGAACTGCGCCCAGCTGCCGAACTGGAAGGGCAGCCCGGCCGTCGGCAGCTGCTGGAACATCAGGGCCCGGTTGCTGGCGTAACCGGTGTCGGCCCCGCCCCAGAAGGGTGAGGCGGCCGACAGCGCCTGCAGATGCGGGAACCAGCGCAGCAGCCCGTTGAGGATCGGCAGCACCTTGCCGACCGAGTTCACGCCCACGTGCACGTGGACGCCGAAGATGAGCATGTGCCGCCCCCACCACTGGGTGCGCTCGATCAGCGCGGCGTACCGCTCGCCTTCACTGACCTCCTGGTCGTACCAGCGGGCGAACGGGTGCGTGCCGGCGCTGAAGATCTCCAGCCCTCGGTCCCGGGCCATCCGCCGGACGACATCGCGGCTCTCGGCCAGATCGGCGGTGGCCTGCGGCACGGACTCGCAGACCCCGGTGACCAGTTCGACCGTATTGCTCAGCAGTTCCTGATGCACCCGCGACTCGCCCGCCGGTATCTGCGCCCGAGCCTCCTCGACGACCTCCGACGCCGCCGAGACGAGGTCACCGGTGCGGACGTCGACCAGGCCGAGCTCCCACTCGACGCCGAGCGTGGGACGGGGTGAAGGCCGGAACTCCAGCGCCATGCCGGTCAGACGAGCTGACTGAGGTTGAGGTCCACGACGCTAAGCGTATAAGCCCGCCGATGACCGGCCATCTCGGCACCATTGCTGCCTTGGCCGCCCCGAGCGCGCCCGGCAGGATTCGGACCTTGGCTCCAATTAAAATCTGATTCTCAGATAGTATGGATGAATGAAGACCATGACCGCGACTGAGGCTTCTCGGCACTTCTCGGATTTGCTTGATGCCGTCGAACGAGGCGAGACGATCACGATCGTGCGCGGCAATCACCCGGTCGCGGAGATTGGCCCCGCTCAGCGGCGTACCGGCGCCGGTCTGCGTGCCGCGCTGGCCGACGTGCCTCCGCCGGATGAGGAGTTCAGCAGGCACATCGCCGAAGCTGTCGCGCTGCTCCGATCTGAGGTGAACGACCCGTGGGCCGACGCCTGATCCTCGATACAAACATGCTGATCGCCTACGAACGCGGCACGATTGACCGCTCGGCGCTGGACGAGGATGATCTTGCGATTGCCCCGGTATCGGTGGCCGAGTACCGCGTCGGAATCGAGATGGCAGACACGGTTGAGCGGGCGGCTGAACGAGCCAGAGCTCTAGCTGTCATAACCTCTGCCGTCAACGTCCTCGACTACACGGAGGCCACGGCGGCCCATCATGGCCGCCTGCTGGCCCACGTCCGTCGTTCGGGCACGGTGCGTGGTGCGCATGACCTGATCATCGCGGCGCATGCGGCCGAGACGGGCCGGACCATCGTCAGCCGGGACATGAAGGCGCGCTTCGGTGAACTGCCCGGAGTGAACGCGCTGGAGATCTGACCAGCTGCTTTAGTACATGCCGGGCACGTTTGCTGCCGTCGAGGAGTGGTGTGCCGGTCAGCCGCGGACGCGCTGGCGCAGGAAGAGCGCGGCCCGGTCCAGCGCCTCGTCGGCCTCGTCGAGGACGCCGGTGAACGACTGGAACACGTGCGGCACTTTCGCGGTGATGTCGAGGACGACGTCGACCTCTGCGTCGGATGCGCGCAGCGCGAGCCGGCGGGCGTCGCCGAGGAGCATCTCCCTCGGCGGGGCCGTCACCGCTGCTGAACTGGGCGCTCTTTCTGCGGCCCTCACCGCTCTGCGCTCGGATCTTGAACGACGCCACCTGGGGCTCCCGGCCGGATGAGTCAAGCCTGCCCGCGACGAGGACGTGGGCTAGTACCGTCGTGGTCGCTGATCTCCTGGAGGCAGGCAAAGTGTCGATCACCCGGTGTGCGACAGCCATCCTGGGCCGGGCGGTAGTCCTGATCGCCGGTCTGGCCCTGACCGCCGCCGCCACCGTCGGCTGTCGGTCCACGCCCCCACCGAAACACGCGGCCGATCACCCGGCCGCTGTGGCGCCCGTGCCTAGCGCGCCCC
>CAXUJF010000333.1:0-6944 GCA_964250865.1 uncultured Streptosporangiaceae bacterium | reverse complement strand
GCTCAGGACGGCGCCGTCAGCCACGGACGCGCCCGGCAGGACCAGGGCCGGGCCGGCCGGGCCGGGCAGCGCGGGCGAGGCCAGCCTGCCCAGTACGAGGTCCCGGGAACCCTGCACGAACGCGGCCGGGGTGCCCAGGTCGAGCCAGTAGGACGTGTCGATGTAGCCCATCACGGTCCGGCCGGACTCGATCAGGCCAGGGAACGTCTCCCGCTCCACCGACACCGGGCGATCGGCCGGGATGGCGTCGATGACCGAGCGGGTGAACACGTAACAGCCGGCGTTGATCCGGTTGGTCACCGGGTTCGGCGTCTTCTCCAGGAACGCGGTGACCCGGCCGGACGGGTCGGTCGGCACGCAGCCGAACGCGGCCGGGTCCGGCACCTCGACCAGGTGCAGGGTAACCGCGGCGTCGGCCTTGCGGTGCACGTCGAGCTGTTCGCCCAGGTCGTGACCAGATAGGACGTCGCCGTTGAGCACGACCACCGGGTCGTCCGGGCCGCCACGCAGCAGGCTGGCCGCGTTGCGGATGCCGCCGCCGGTGCCCAGCGGGACCTCCTCGTCCACGTAGTCGATCGACAGGCCGAGAGCCCGACCGTCGCCGAAGGCCTCGCGGAACATCTCGGCCCGGTACGAGGTGGCCAGCACCACGTGCGTGACGCCGGCCGCGGCGGCCCGGGCGAACTGATGGCGGAGGAACGGCACGCCCGCCGTGGGCAGCAGCGGCTTGGGCGCGGACAGGGTCAGCGGCCGGAGCCGGGTGCCCTTGCCCCCGACCAGGAGGATCGCTTCGAGTGGTTCACGCGGCATGGGTGGGTCGCCTCACGGTCGTCGGTGATGGGGCCCGCGGTCCCGTCGTTACACGGCGCTCTGCTGGTTGGCACTGGCCTCGACGGCACGGCGGTAACACGCCAGGTGCGCCTCGGCCGAGGCCGCCCAGGTGAACTCCTGCGCCCGGGCGTGCCCAGCCAGCGCCAGCGCCTCGCGGCCGGCCGGGTCCTCCAGCATGCCACGCAGCGCGGTCTCGATGCTGGCGGCGTCCGGCTCGGTGTAAGCCACCGCGTCCCCGCCGACCTCGGGCAGCGACGTGCAGTGCGTGGTCAGCACGGGTGCGCCACAGGCCATCGCCTCCAGCACGGGCAGGCCGAAGCCCTCCCCCCGGCTGGGGTAGGCGTACACCAGCGACCCGCCGAGGAAACCGGGCAGCATCGAGAACGGCAGGTAACCCGGGCGGACCAGGCGCAGGTGCGGCGGCACAGCGGCCACAGCCGCGTCCACCTCGTCGCTCCAGCCCCCGCCGCCGGCCAGCACCAGCGCGGGCGCCTCGTCCAGATCGGCCACCGCTCCGGCCCAGCCCTTGATCAGCGCGGCCACGTTCTTGCGCGGGTCCAGCGCACCCAGGAACGCGATGTACGGCTTGCCGTGCAGGCCGAGGCGGTCGGACACCAGGCTGACCTGCTCGGGGTCGGGCCGGTGGAACAGCGTGTGGTCCACGCCGTGGTAGGCCACGTCGATCCGGGTCGAGTCGGCGCCCAGCACCCGGACCAGCTCGTCCCGGGTGGCCTTGGACGGCACGATGAGCCGGGCCGCCCGGCGGACCGCGGTCCGGATGGCCGACTTGTAGAACACCGACGACACCGGACTGTGCAGCTCGGGCTCGGTGAAGAACGTGAGGTCGTGAATGGTGACCACGGTGGGCCGGCCCGGGCGCAGCGGCATCGAGTAGTGCGGCGCGTGGATGACGTCCGCGCCGACCTGCTGGGCCAGCACCGGCAGCCCGGACTGCTCCCAGGCCAGTCGGGCGGCCCGGTGCATGATGGTCGGCGGGGCGGTCGCGATCTGGGCGTCGGTGATGAGCCGGCGGTAGCGCTCCTCGTCCGCACGCTGGCAGGCGATGGCCAGGTCGGTCCCGGCCGCGCCGAGTGCGGTCAGCAGCCCGTCAACGTACCGGCCGAGCGCGCCGCGGTCAGCCGGTACCTCTGTCGCGTCAACAAGCACACGAGGCGCCACGGCCGTATCGGCTCCTCTCCACCCCTAACGGGCACTCCGTGCCGTATTCACAGTTCGGGAGGCCAGCAACGCTGTGATGTCCCGTCAGCACCGAAGCCTACGCCCTCCGGGGGGCGGACGCTCACGGCGCGGCGGCCTGCGTGGCGGGCTCGGGCGTGGCGGTCTCCGTGGCGCTGACCGGGCGCTTACGGGCCCGAATCAGGACAATCGCCCCCTGGTCCTGCTGGCTGATCCGGTCAGACGCGGCGACCAGCGCGGCCAGCGGCGCGGCGGCGTTGAAGCCGACCTTGCCACCCTTCGCGGACAGGGTCAGATACAGCCGCTCTGACCAGCCCGAACGGAACTGGTAGGCGTACTCGGCCACGTCCAGGCCCCGCTCGGCCAGCAGCCCGGTCAGCTCACCGTGGGTGTAGGTGCACTGCACGTGGTAGCGCTTGGCGTGCGCGGTGAACAGGTCCGGGTACTGCCCCTTGCGGCTCAGCGTGTCGGCCGACATGACCAGCTCGCCGCCGGGGGCCAGCACCCGGGCGATCTCGCTGAGGGCCTGGGGCCCGTCGTCGAAGTGCTCGATAGCGCAGATCGACAGCACCCGGTCGAACGACCCGTCCGGGAACGGCAGCCGCAGCGCGTCCCCCATCACCTGGGCGGGCGAGTGGGCCAGCTGGGCGCCGCGCAGCAGCTTCTGGCTGGCGATGTCGATGTTCACCGCGTCCGCGCCGCGCTTCCGGGCCTGCCCGGCCCAATAGCCGTCGCCCCCGGCCACGTCCAGGACCCGCAGGCCGTGCAGGTCGGGACCGAGCCAGCGCAGCAGGGCGCCGGCCTCTCGGTAGCGGCATACATGTACCTGGTGGCCGGCGAAAGCGACCGCGTCCGTAACCTTCATGGGGGCCAGACTAGGGCCTGGACCACGCGCCGGCAGCCAGGTCGGCCAGGGCCGCCCGGGTCGTTACCCAAATCCGACTTTTCCGTCGTGTCCGGTCCGGTCAGCAGGACGGTACCGGCTTGCCCTGCTTGATGTTCTGCAGCGCGGAGACGGCCCCGGACAGCGTGCTGACCTTGACCACCCGCAGGCCAGCCGGGACCGCCCCGGTGGTGTCAGAGCAGTTGGCCGCGGGGGCCAGGAACACGGTGGCGCCGGCGTCCCGCGCCGCGATCATCTTCTGCTGGATGCCCCCGATCGGAGACACCGCCCCGTGGGCGGAGATCTCGCCCGTGCCCGCGATGAACTTGCCGTTGGTGAGGTTCAGCGTGCTGATCTTGTTGATGATCCCGAGCGCGAACATCATGCCCGCGCTGGGCCCGCCGATCTGGCCGATCTGGATCGTGACCGTGAACGGGAACTGGTACTGGTCCTGCACCGCGACGCCGAGGATGGGACGGCCGCCGACCTCCTTGGCCGTCAGCTGGACGTGCTCGGTCGTGCCGCCCCGGCGGAAGGTGAGCTTGATCGGCTTGGCCGCGTTCGCCTTGATCAGCGAGGTCAGCTGGGTGGTTCCGGTGACCTGTTGGCCGTCCACCGCGGTGATCAGGTCACCCGCCTTGAGCTTGCCGTAGGCGGGCAGACCCTGTTTGACGCTCACCACACCGGCGTCGGTCTGGTAGGCGATGCCCACCTGGTGCAGCGCGGCCGCGGTGGCGCTCTCCTGCGAGCTGGTCATCTGCACCTGGTCCTGCTGCGTCACCTGCTGCTGCGACTGGCCGGGCGCGAAGATCTCGCTCTGCGGCACGACCGCCTCGTGCGGATCCAGCCAGGCCCGGAGCGCGGTGAACACGTTGAACTGGTGCCCGGGGCCGCCCTCGTAGGAGATCGAGACCATGTTCAGGTGGCCACTGGTCGGGTGCACGGTATGCCCGGTGATGGTGATCAGCGGCTTCCCGGACTGGTCCTTGCCCAGCGTGTTGAGCGTGGGCCCGGGCCCCAGGATGACGTAGGGAACGGGCAGCCGCTCCGCGACCAGGATGGCGATGATCACCGCGACGGCCGAGATGTACAGCGTCAGGGTGCGGCGGTGCATGACCGGAAGACTACGCGCAGCCGACCCATTCACTGGAACCGTCCCCGAACCGCTGGTGCTTCCAGATGGGCACGGTCGCCTTCAGCTCGTCGATCAGCATCCGGCAGGCCTCGAACGCGTCCCCGCGGTGGACGCAGGACACGGCCACGACCACGGCCAGATCGCCGATGGCCAGTTCGCCGACCCGGTGCACCGCGGCCACCCCGATGGCGGGGAACTTCTCCGCGACCTCTTCCGCCACCCGGCGCAGCTCGGCCTCGGCCGAGGGGTGGGCCTGGTAGCTCAGGCCACTCACCGACGCGCCGTGGTCGTGGTCCCGGACGGCGCCGGCGAACAGCGCGATCCCGCCCGCCTCGTCGGCCATGACGGCACGGTGCACCTCATCCACCGACAACGGGGTGTCGCGGATGGCGATCAGCCGGACTGCACTCACCGGGCCGATTCTATCGGGGACCAAGCCGGGTCAGGTACCGGCCTTGCGGCGGCGGCGGGCGATGCGCACGATGGCGGCGGTGCCGATCACCGCACCGGCGCCAGCCGCAGCCCCGGCCGCGGTGATCTTGGCCTCCTTGCGGGTGATGCGCCGGCCGGCCACCGCGTGCCGTCCGCCCCGGCTCTCCAGCAGCGCCGCCAGGACCTCGGGATTGCCGTACTCCGGCCGCCAGCCCGCCTGGCGCAGGGTCTCGCAGTCCACCACCCACGGGTAGACCACGTAGCGCAGGTCCGCGGCCGGCGCCGGGGTGACCCCGACCCGGTGCAGCCGCTGCGCGGTCCCGAACGTCAGGCTGGCGGGCAGCTCGATCTCGCGTAGCCCGCTCAGCTCGTAGACCTGTTCCTGATCCAGCCAGCCGTCGCAGCCCACCGCGAACTCCCCGGTGACCTCACCCGCCACGGCCAGCTCGAGCGCGGACACCAGGTCGTCGATGTGGCAGAACTGCCAGCGCGGCGCGGCCCCCTTCACGGTCAGCAGCCGGGGGGCCTCGAAGTGCCGGGTCACGATGGTGTCGATCTCGTCGCCGACCAGCGCGGCGGGCCGGACCACGGTCAGCTCCAGACCCGGGTGGGCCCGCGGCGACCGGCCCGCGAGCTGCTCGATCTCCAGCAGGTCGCCGGCCACGCTGCTGTCGATGTCGGCCGCCAGCGGGGTGTCCTCGGGCAGCGGCACCGGGTTGTCGGCCTTGGCCCCGTAGACCATCGTGCTGGTGACCAGCACGACCCGGCCGACCCGGCCCGCCGCGGCCGCGGGCAGCACGGTCTGCGCGCCGCGCACGTTGCACGCCCGCCGGGCCCGGTGCGCGGCATCGGGCGCCAGGTCCAGGTCGGTGTGCACCACCACGTCGACCCCCGCCAGCCGGCCCGCCAGCGCCGGATCGCGGACGTCGGCCACCCGCCAGGTCACGCCCCGGACGTCGCCCCGGTGGTCATCGATCGCGACCACCTTCTTGACCCGAGCGGACTCAGCCAGCCGGGCGATCAGGGCCCGGCCCACCCCGCGGGCGGCGCCGGTGACCGCGACCACCGGGTGCTTACCCTCGAACACCTGGTCGGCCACGGCGTCCTGGACCTGGTCAGCCACGGTGTCCAGGTCGGACCAGTCAGCCGGAATGGGTGGGTCAGCGGGAGCGGTGGGCTCGTCCCCGGCCGGGCGCGCGGCACTCCTGGCGGCCCCGGCAGCCGTGCCACCGCTGCGCCGTTGGCGAACCTGGCCTGGTGCGTTTCTCAAATTAGGCTGCTCCCGAGATAACGTTGACCGTCATGACCCTTCCATCCTGCCCGAGAGGACGGACAAATGGCTGATCGTCCGTTCGGCTTCGGCCCGCCCGACCCGGAGCGGCGGCCGGGCGAGCCCGGAGGATCCGGGGGTGGCCAGCAGCCGCCCGGCGGTTCCGGAGGTTCCGGTGGTTCCGGCGGGGGCGGCGGCCAGCCGCCGGCGTCCAACGGCCCGTTCGGAGCCGCAAACCCGTTCGGCGACCCCCAGCAGTTCGCGGACGCGCTGCGCCAGTTCGCCGATCTGATGTCCTGGCAAGGCGGCCCGGTCAACTGGGACCTGGCTAAGAACGTAGCGCGGCACGCGGTAGCGGCCGCCGGTGACCCCAGCGTGCTGGCCCCCCAGCGGCAAGAGGTCACCGAGGCCCTGCGCCTGGCCGACCTCTGGCTGGAAGAGGCCACCACCTTCCCGTCGGGGATCAAGACCACCGCGGCCTGGAGCCGGTCGGAGTGGGTCGAGGCGACGTTCCCGGTCTGGTCGAAGCTGTGTGAGCCCATCGCCGCTACCGTGGTGGACGGCATGAGCAACATGATGCAGGTCGACCCGGAGCAGATGGAAGGTGTCCCGGAAGAGCTGAAGTCGGCCTTCGGGGCCTTCGGCGGCGGGATGGGCGGACTCGGGGCCCTGGGCGGGCTCGGCGCGATGATGAAGCAGGTCGGCGGGGCGATGATCGGCGGCCAGGTCGGCGCGGCCGTGGCCGAGCTGGCCGGTGAGGTCACCGGGTCGTTCGACATCGGGCTGCCGCTGGGGCCCAAGGGGACCGCGGCGCTGCTGCCGTCCGGGGTGGCCGCGTTCGGCGACGGTCTCGGCCTGGACGCGGGCGAGGTCCGGCTGTACCTGGCCCTGCGCGAGGCCGCGCACCACCGGCTGTTCGCGCATGTGCCCTGGCTGACGGCGCACCTGTTCGGCGCGGTCGAGGCCTACGCCCGGGGCATGACCGTCGACCTGTCGCGGCTGGAAGAAGCCATGCCGCAGGTCGACCTGAGCAACCCCGAGGCGCTGCGGGACGCGCTGGCCGGTGGCGAGCTGTTCCGGCCGGAGAACACGGAAGCCCAGAAGGTGGCGCTGGCCCGGTTGGAGACCGCGCTGGCCCTGGTCGAGGGCTGGGTCTCGACCGTGGTCGACGCCGCTGCTTCGGACCGGTTGCCGCA
>CAXUJF010000332.1:3397-6959 GCA_964250865.1 uncultured Streptosporangiaceae bacterium | reverse complement strand
GAGATGCTGGACAACCTGGCCGGGCCGGCCCAGGGGTCCGAGGGCCTGGTCATCGCGGCTCAGGCCCGGCGGCACGGCCTGCAGGCCGATGAGGGCGCGCTGCTCACGCGGCCGGGCGGGGAGGATCCGCAGTGGCGGGCCTTCGCCGGGTCGGCCGGCCGCGACCCGGCCGAAGCCTCGCCCGCGCTGCGCAGCGCGGCTGATCACCTGCTGGCCGGGACCTTCCCGGACGGGATGCCCCGCCAGCTCACCAGTGACCAGGGACAGCGGGTCCGGCTGGTCCCGTTCACCGCGGCCAACGGGCCGGCCGTCCTGCTGGCCAGCTGGAAGCAGCCCAGCGCCAAGGCGGCCCAGGAAGAGATCGCGCTGATGGAGGACGCCGCCCACTCGCTGCGGCTGGCCCTGGACCGCGAGGAGGCCGGGCTGGCCCATCAGGAAACCGCCGCCCTGCGCCGATCGGGCGAGCTGCAGCGGGACTTCCTGTCCCGGCTGAGCCACGAGCTGCGCACCCCGCTCACCGCCATCCGCGGCTACGCCTCCAGCCTCATGCAGACCGACGTCACCTGGGATCGGACCTCCCAGGACCGGTTCCTCGACCGCATCGCGGCCGAGTCGGCCCGGCTCGGGCGGCTGGTGGACGACCTGCTCGACTTCTCCACCATCGAATCGGGCCTGATGCGGCTGCAGCCCGACTGGTGCGACCTGCCGCTGGTGGTACAGGCCGCGGTGGCCTGCCTGCCGCCGGCCGGCAGGCCCGCCGTCTTGGTCCAGTGCGACCCGGATCTGCCGGTGATCTGGGCCGATCACGACCGGCTGGAACAGGTCTTCGTCAACCTCATCAACAACGCGGTCGGGCACAACCCGCCTGGTACCCGGGTCTGGGTCTCGGCCGGGGCCGCCGGGGCCGAGGTCGTGATCAGCGTGCGCGACGATGGTACGGGCATCCCCGACGAGCTGGCCGCGGCGCCGTTCGAGGCCGGCCGTCGGCGCCGGACCCGGACCGGCGGGGCCGGGCTGGGCCTGTCGATCGCCCAGGGCATCGTCGACGCCCACCACGGCCGGATCGAACTGCAGCGGCTGGACCAGGGCACCCGATTCCTGGTGTACCTCCCGGCCGACGTCCAGGAGGACAGCGCCGACGCCGGCCCGGGGGCGCTGGTCCTGGTCCCCGGCGGCACCCCAGCACTACCCGACGAGGAGCACGATGCCTGACGCCACCGCCAACACCCGCATCCTGGTGGTGGAGGACGACCCCAACATCGTCGACCTGATCCGGTCCAACCTGGCCGTGCGCGGGTTCGACACGGTGGTCTCCCAGGACGGCATGCGGGTGCTCAAGCTGCTCGAAACCGAGGACCCGGACATCGTGCTGCTGGACCTGATGCTGCCCGAAGCAGACGGGTTCGAGCTCTGCCGGCAGATCCGGGAGCGCTCGCTGGTCGGCATCATCGTGGTCTCGGCCCGCGGTGGCGAGCGGGACAAGGTGACCGCGCTCAACATGGGTGCCGACGACTACCTGACCAAGCCGTTCAGCATCGAGGAGCTGCTGGCCCGGATCACGGCCACGCTGCGCCGGACCCGCCCCGCGGTGCTGCCCGAGCCGCAGACCCCGGTCATCTCCGCGGGCGACATCATGATCGACCTGGCCCGCCAGCAGGTGACCCGGCTGGGCCAGCCCGTGCACCTGACCCCGACCGAGTTCGCCCTCCTCCGTGAGCTGGCCACCAACCGCGGCAAGCTGCTGACCCACGCGCACCTGCTGCGCCGGGTCTGGGGCCTCGGATACGAGACCGAGACCGAATATGTCCGCGTTTACGTGCGGCGACTGCGGGCCAAGCTGGAAACCGAAGGTGGCGAGTCGCTGATTCTAACGCAGCCCCGCGCGGGCTACCGTTTCGCCCCGGAATAGCATTCGAAACGTGACTTGGGACCGGTTGCGTTCACACTATTTTTACGACGCGGCGGCGATGTTAAGGCCCCGTTAATTCTGCTGGGCCTAAGGTTTCGGTCAAAAGCTGTGGCCGCGGTAGTTCTCGCATGGAAGGACGCACGGTCGCGCATCTTCCTTCTGCGGCCCAGAAAACACTCGAGGTGATCTTTTGAATTTGTTTACCAGAATCAGCTGGACGTCGGCGCTTGCGGTTACTGCCGGTGTTGCCCTGGCTGCATGCAGCAGCAGCGGCGGCGGCAGCGGCTCGCCCTCGGCCAGCAGCTCAGCTTCCAGTGGCTCGGGCAGCGGCAGTACGCCGAGCATTTCCACGTCGTCGTTCACCCGGGACTTCTCGGCTATGACGCAGCTGAAGCCGCTCGCCTCCAAGGGCAAGGGCAGCGTCGGCGTCATCCTGCCGGACACCGTTTCGTCGGCCCGGTACACCGAATTCGACGCACCGTACCTGACCAAGGCCCTGACCACGGCCGGCCTGACCTCGTCGCAGTTCTCGGTGCAGAACGCGCAGGGCAGCACCTCCACCGAGTTCACCGACGCCCAGGAAGACATCACCAAGGGCGCCACCGTCCTGGTCGTCGACCCGCTCGACGCCGGGACCGGGTCCAAGATCGAGTCCTACGCCAAGCAGCACGGCGTCGCGGTGATCGACTACGACCGGCTGACCCTCGGCGGTAGCCGCAGCTACTACGTCAGCTTCAACAACGTCCAGGTCGGCAAGCTGATCGGCCAGGGCCTGGAGAGCTGCGTGACGGCCTGGGGCGTCAAGACCCCGAACGTGCTGGTCATGAAGGGCGACCCAACCGACAACAACGCCACCCTGTTCGCGCAGGGCTACGACGGCGTGCTGGCCTCGAAGTTCAGCAGCGGCTGGAAGAACGTCGGCACGGCGGCCGGCACCTGGGACCCGCCCACGGCGGAGACCGAGTTCCAGCAGCAGTACACCGCGCACAAGAACATCAACGCGGTGCTGGTGCCGAACGACGAGAACGCCGCGCCGATCATCCACTACCTGCAGTCGCTGAGCGTCAAGCCCAAGACCTTCCCGGTCACCGGGCAGGACGCGACGCTGGTCGGCCTGCAGAACATCCTGGCCGGCTACCAGTGCGGTACCGCCTACAAGCCGATCTACCTGGAGGCTCAGGCCGCGGCCGCGCTGGCCATGTACCTGCGCGCCGGGGAGAAGCCGCCGGCGGCGCTGGCCAACGGCAGCACCACGGACACGACCAGCAAGACGGCCGTCCCGTCGGTGCTGCTGGTCCCGGAGTGGGTCACCCCGTCGAACATGAACTCCACGGTGATCAACGACCAGTTCGTCCCGGCCAAGCAGCTGTGCGCGGGTAGCTACGCTTCGGACTGCAAGGCCAACAACATCACGCCATGATGATCAACCATCATCGGCACCAGATCGGACGTGTTTGGTGACCACACCAAGCGCCGCCGACGGCGCCCCGCCCCCCCCCAGCGGCCCCGCGCCCCGCCCCCCCGCAGCCACTCGCGGGCGATCTCGGTGGCGAACACGCTGCCCGCGCCGGTGATCACTGCCGGCACCCCCGCGGCCTCGAGCGCCTCCCGGATGAGCGCTGCTTGGTTGTTGGTGCGCACGAGGACCGCGAG
>CAXUJF010000332.1:0-3387 GCA_964250865.1 uncultured Streptosporangiaceae bacterium | reverse complement strand
GCCGCCCCGGCGCCCCGCGCCCCCCCGGGGGGGGGGGGGCCCCGTCCCCTGCGGCTTCGACCAATCCGGCTGGACGCTCGGACGAGGACGCGCCGCTGCTCGAACTGCGCGGCGTCGGCAAGAACTTCGGCCCCGTCCGGGCGCTCAGTGACATCAACCTGACCGTCCCCGCGGGCAAGGTGACCGCCCTCGTCGGCGACAACGGCGCGGGGAAATCCACCCTGATCAAGACGATCTCGGGCATCTGGCAGCCCGACGCGGGCCAGGTCCTCTGGCAGGGCAGGCCGGTCCACCTGCACAGCCCGAAGGCGGCCACCGACCTCGGGATCGCCACCGTCTACCAGGACCTCGCCCTGTGCGACAACCTGGACATCGTGCAGAACATGTTCCTCGGCCGCGAAGAACTGAAGCGCTTCCAGCTCGATGAGATCAGCATGGAGCTGCAAGCCAAGCAGACCCTGGCCGACCTGTCGGTGGTGACCGTCCGCTCGATCCGCCAGCCGGTCGGCTCGCTGTCCGGTGGCCAGCGCCAGGCCGTGGCGGTGGCCCGGGCTGTGATGCAGCAGGCCCAGCTGGTGGTCATGGACGAGCCGACCGCCGCCCTGGGCGTGACCCAGACCAAGGTCGTGCTGGACCTCATCGACACGCTGTCCAGCCGGGGCATCGCGGTCCTGGTCATCTCGCACAACCTGACCGACGTCCTGAGCAGTGCGGACCGGATCGCGGTGCTGTACCTCGGCCGGATGGCCGCGGTACGCCCGGTCGAGGAGCTCAACACGGCGTCCATCGTCGAGCTCATGACCACCGGCCGGTCGGACCGGACCCACTCCCCGGCCGCCGATCAGGTTCAGGCCGGGCAGCACGCAGGGGAGGCATCGTGAGCACCGAGACTCACCAGCCGTCGCCCGAGCTACCCGAGTCGGCCGAACACGGCGACGATGCCGCCGAGGTAGCCACGGCCGCGCCCGACGTGCTCGCCAACTCGCTGGGCGAGTACCTGCGGATTCAGCTCCGCCGGATCCGCAGCGGCGAGAGCGGCGCGCTCCCGGTCGTCATCGGCCTGGTCGCGATCGTGATCTACTTCCAGGCCAGGAACTCGCTGTTCCTGTCGCCGGGAAACCTGGTCAACCTGCTGATCCAGGGTGCGCCCTACATCATCCTCGGCATGGCGGAAGTGTTCGTGCTGCTGCTGGGTGAGATCGACCTGGCCGTCGGGTTCACCGGCGCCGTGGCTGCGGTCATCACCGCGTGGACCGTGTTCAGCCTGCCGTGGTGGGTCGCCATCATCCTCGGGCTGGGCACCGGGGCGGCCCTGGGCCTGGTCTTCGGCCTGCTGATCACCAGGCTGGGGTTGCCATCGTTCGTCGTGACCCTGGCCGGCCTACTGGGCCTGCAGGGCCTGATGATCGTCCTGGTCGCCCGCAGCGGCCACGGTCCGGGCGGTTCCATCCCGATCAACAACAAGATCATCGGCGACCTGACCGAGGGTAACCTCAGCCCCGTCGCCGGGTGGATCGTGATGATCGTGGTCGTGCTGCTGGCCGCGGCCGTGCTGCTCACGCGCGACCGGCAGCGCCGGGCGGCCGGCCTCGTCACCCCGCCGGTCAGCGTGACCGCGCTGAAGATCGTGGTCATGGCCGCGGCGGGCGTGGTCGTGGTGCTGATCGGCAACGCCAACCGCGGCACCGCCCTGCAGGCCCTGAGCGGGGTGCCCTGGGTGGCGCCCATCGTGCTCGGCGTGCTGGGGATCTGGACGTTCCTGCTGGGGCGGACCCGGTTCGGCCGGTACATCTACGCCATCGGCGGCAACGCCGAGGCGGCGCGGCGGGCCGGCGTGAACCTCAACCGGATGAGGACCGCGGCCTTCGTGCTGACCGGGGTGACCGGGGCGGTCGCGGGCATCATCCTGGCCTCCCGGCTGGGGTCGATCTCCACCGACACCAACGGCGGCCAGCTGGTGCTGTTCGCCGTGGCGGCGGCGGTCATCGGCGGTACCCACCTGTTCGGCGGGCACGGCAAGATGCTGAACGCCCTGATCGGTGGCCTGGTGGTGGCGGCGATCGCCAACGGCCTGGCCCTGCTCGGGACGAGCGCGGCGGCGACCTACATCGTCACCTCGCTGGTCCTGCTGGCCGCGGTCAGCGTGGACGCGCTGTCCCGGCGCGGCAAGACGAGCTGACCCAACCGCAGTTCACGAGGAGGTACCCGCGCGGCGGGTACCTCCTCGTCTGCTTTCCAGCCCTTCCCGGCGGCCTCCCGCCGGCTCCCGGCGGCGCAGCGGGTTCTCATAGGAACGGGCGTCTTCACCTGCGCGTTTTCAGGCTGCGCTGAGGGAACCCTGAAGCGGGCCGGCCAGACTTCAACGGCGGACCATCGTCATGGGCCCGCGCGTCTGCCGCTCGGCGGGCGTCGAACTCGTCCCCGAGCGCCGGGAGGCCCGCTTGTCCACGACCGTGGTGGATTCAGCCGCTGAGCCCGTCCGTCGATGACGACGGGGCCGGGGCGGCGACGGGCCATCCACGCTGGCAGGTCTGGCGCTCGCCGCAGGGACAGCCACCGTGGGCCCGGCCGGCTCTGCTCGGCATCGCCGCGGTGGCGGCGCTCCTGTTCGCCTGGAACGTCGCTGACGCCGGGCTGGCGCCGTTCTACTCGGTCGCGGTCAAGAGCATGTCGGTGAGCTGGAAGGCGTTCTTCTACGGCGCGCTGGACCCGAAGGCCACGATCACCATCGACAAGCTGGCGGGCTCGTTCGCGCCCCAGGCGTTGTCGGCCCGGATCTTCGGCTATCACCCGTGGGCGCTGGCCCTGCCGCAGGTCATCGAGGGCGTCATCGCCACGCTGGCCATGTACCGCGTCGTGCGCCGCTGGGCGGGACCCGTGCCGGGCCTGCTGGCGGCGGGGATCTTCGCGCTGACGCCGATCGTGGCGTCCATGTTCGGGCACAGCATGGAAGACGGCCTGCTGACCATGGGCCTGGTGCTGGCGGCCGACGCTTACCAGCGGGCGGTGATGGAGGCGCGGCTGCGCTCGCTGCTCTGGGCGGGGTTCGGGGGCGGGGTGGGATTCCAGGCCAAGATGCTCCAGGCCTGGATGGTGCTGCCCGCGCTGGCCATCGGCTACCTGGTCGCCGCGCCCGCACCGGTCCGCCGCCGGCTATGGCAGCTCGGGGTGGCCACGGTGGTCATGCTGGCGGTGTCGCTGTCGTGGATCGCGCTGTACACGTTCACCCCGGCCCAGGACCGCCCGTACGTGGACGGCTCCACCAACAACAGCGCCATCTCCATGGTCTTCGGCTACAACGGCCTGGAACGCTTCGGCATCAGCGTCCCTGGCTCCGTCACCAGCGGCCCCGGCGTGAGCGGCGGGGCCGGTGCCCGCCGGAGCGCG
>CAXUJF010000331.1:4702-6968 GCA_964250865.1 uncultured Streptosporangiaceae bacterium | reverse complement strand
GCCCGGTGGTGTACGCCGACCGGACCATCCCCGGGCCGGACGGCGCGCCCGACCTGGTGGCCACGATCCTCCAGCGGCCGGACCGCAAGCCCGGCGGTCCCGCGGTGTACTACATCCACGGCGGCGGCATGATCTTCCCGGACCGGTGGAGCGGCATCCCGAAGGTGCTGGACTGGATCACCGACCTGGACGCCGTGATGGTCAGCGTGGAGTACCGGGTGGCTCCCGAGCATCCGTACCCGGCCCCGCTCGATGACTGCTATGCCGGACTGCTCTGGACCGCCGCCCAGGCCACCGAACTCGGCTACGACCCGGCCCGGCTGGCTATCGCCGGGGCCAGCGCGGGCGGTGGCCTGACCGCCGGAGTGACGCTGCGGGCCCGCGACGAGCACGGCCCGGCCCTGGCCGCCCAGGTGCTCATCTACCCCATGCTCGACGACCGCAACGAGACCGTCTCCAGCTACCAGTTCGACGGCTTCGGCCCCTGGGACCGGACCAGCAACGACACCGGCTGGGACGCCTACCTGGGCGACCGCCGCCGCACGGCCGACGTGCCGGTCTACGCCGCCCCGGGCCGGGCCACCGACCTGTCCGGGCTGCCGCCCACCTTCATCGACGTCGGCAGCGCCGAGGTGTTCCGCGACGAGGACGTAGCCTACGCCAGCCAGATCTGGGCCGACGGTGGCGTCTGCGAGCTGCACGTCTGGCCCGGCGGCTTCCACGGGTTCGACCTGACCGCCCCGGACGCCGCGCTGGCGCAGGCCATGATCGAGACCCGGAACGCCTGGCTCGGCCGCACCCTGTCCGTGCCCCCGGCGTTCCTTAGCCCGCGATGACCAGCCCGCCCGACCCGCAGGTGACCGACTTCGCGGTGGCGTTCCGCCGGTTCCTGGACTGGGTGCATTCGTCCGCCGACAACAGCCCCCGCAACGAGGTCTCCGGGCTGGTCCGCGACCAGCTGGGGGCCGACGGTGACCATCACTCGGTGGTGGCGCGGGAGCTGCCCCGGTTCGAGCACGTCAACCTGCAGACCGCGGTCAACGCCTGGTCCGAAGCGGATGGCCGGACGGTCGAGGTGCGGGGAATCGCGCTGCCGCCGCACTACGGCGGGCTGTCACTGCAGCAGCTGGTGGCGGGGGAGGGGATGCCGCCGCTGTGGCTGACCGCGCCCGCACTGGCCGACCTGCCCAACGGCCCCGGGTCCACGCTGGCCTGCCTGCGGCTGGCCCTGCTGCTGGTCACCGATTCCCACGGCCGCTACGTGGTCATGATCCAGGGCCCGGGCGAGCATCAGTCCAACCTGCAGATCGAGGTGGCGGGCCTGCCGGTTGGCCAGGCCCAGGATCTGCTGGCCGAGCTGGACCGGCTCCGGTCCGAGCTCAACGTCTACCGCGGCCACCTGCTCGAGGTGACGCTGGAGCCGATGGGCGGGGTCAGCCTGACCTTCGCCAGCCCCCAGCGGCTGGGCCGGGACGATGTGGTGCTGCCCGATGCCGTGCTGACCCGGATCGAGCGGCACGCGCTCGGGGTCGCGGCCCACCGGGCGGCCCTGCTGGCCGCCGGGCAGCACCTCAAGCGCGGCCTGCTGCTGTACGGGCCGCCCGGCACCGGCAAGACCCACAGCACCCGGTACCTGCTGGGCCAGATGACCGGCTACACCCGGCTGGTGCTGACCGGCCGGGCCCTGGTCGCGGTGGGGGCGATCACCGAGCTGGCCCGGGCCCTGCTGCCCGCGGTCGTGGTGCTGGAAGACGTCGACCTGGTGGCCGAGGAACGGTCCCGCGGCCCGGCCTCCAGCCCCGTGCTGTTCGACCTGCTCGACGCCATGGACGGCGCGGCCCCGGACGCGGACCTGCTGTTCCTGCTCACCACCAACCGGGCCGACCTGCTGGAGCCCGCGCTGGCCGCCCGCCCGGGCCGGGTCGACGTCGCGGTGGAGATCAGCCTGCCCGATGCCCCGGCCCGCGAGCGCCTGCTCACCCTGTACGGCCGCGGCGTCCCGCTCACCCTGACCGCCGACGACGTCGCCGCCGCGGTGGAGCGCACCGACGGCACCACCGCCTCCTTTTTGAAGGAACTGATCCGGCGCAGCGTCCTCGAGGCCCTGCACGAGGACCCGGAACTGCGCGCGGTGACCGGCGCGCACCTGAGCCGGGCTCTGGACGACCTGCTCGACGCGGCCCAGGGCGTGACCCGGACCCTGCTCGGCGTCGGGGTCGCCCCCCAGGACCTGCCCGGGGGCGGCGCCCTGGGGGGGCCGGGGGTC
>CAXUJF010000331.1:0-4692 GCA_964250865.1 uncultured Streptosporangiaceae bacterium | reverse complement strand
ACCGGCGAGTTCGGCGGCATGGGGCTGGAGGGCGCCGTCAAGCTCGGCTACCGCCCCTTCCCAGGCTGACCGGGCCGCCCGAGCCGGGCCCGGGTCAGGCGAAGACGATGGTGTGCTTGCCGTGGCGCAGGACGCGGTCCTCGCTGTGCCAGCGGACGGCGCGGGCCAGCACGGTGCGCTCGACGTCGGCGCCGCGGCGCTGCAGGTCGGCCACGGAGTCGGCGTGGGTGGCCCGGACCACGTCCTGCTCGATGATCGGGCCCTCGTCCAGATCCTCGGTGACGTAGTGGGCGGTGGCGCCGATCAGCTTCACCCCGCGTTCGCGGGCCCTGGTGTAAGGGCCGGCGCCGATGAACGCGGGCAGGAACGAGTGGTGGATGTTGATGATCGGCACGTTGATCCGGCTGATGAAGTCGCCCGACAGGATCTGCATGTAGCGGGCCAGCACGATGAAGTCCACGTTGCCCTGCAGCAGCCGCAGGTGCTCGGTTTCGGCCGCGGACTTGTCCGGGCCGGCCGACGGTACGTGGAAGAACGGCACCCCGAAGCTGCGCACTTCGCCGGCCGTGTCGGAGTGGTTGGAGATGACCATCGACACGCTGATCGGCAGCTCACCGCGGCGGTGCCGCCAGAGCAGGTCCAGCAGGCAGTGGTCATCGCGGGAGGCGAAGATGGCCACCCGCTGCGGTACCGACAGGTCCCGCAGCCGGAATTCCAGCTCGAACCCGGCCGCCAGCGTCTCGGCCAGCCTCTTTTCCACCTCCGGCAGCAGGGCCGGCAGGTGCTCCAGCCCGAACACGGTGCGCTGGAAGAACGCCCCGCCCTGCGGGTCGTCGGAGTACTGGTCCAGGGAGACGATGTTCGCCCCGAACCCGGCCAGTACCGCCGTCACCGCGGCCACGATCCCCGGCCGGTCCTTGCCCTGCACGATCAGCGACGCCTGGTCCTGCGCCCCGGTCACATCAGCCTCCCCGGACCTGTAAAGCTGCAGCTTAACCTCGCCGCCAGTGAGCCCGCCCCTACGTCCCCGCGGCGCGGTGATCGCCCGGACTGGACCAGCTCATCGATGCCGCCCGCACCTTCTACCCCGCCGCTTGTCCGGGACCGCCGCCACCTTCGACCCTCTCGGCTGACCCGGCCCGCCTGGCCCGACTCGTTTACCTCTCATCCCCTGGGGCACCCCGGCGATGTCTCCGGGAGGAACCATGACCACTTCGGCCGCTCGCCGCCAATCCCGCCAAGCCGGCCGCAAGGGGAAAGCAGCAGGCCGCCAGGCTGCGCACAGCCCGGCCCTGCGCTGGCTGGCCCGGGCCGGGCTGGCCGCGCGGGGTGTGCTTTACCTGATCATCGGCTGGATCGCGGTCCAAATCGCTTTCGGCCAATCCAGTCACCAGGCCGACCAGACCGGCGCGCTGCGCCTGCTGGGCCGCAATCCGGCCGGCCAGGTGGCGCTGTGGCTGCTGGTGATCGGCTTCGCTGGGATGTGCCTGTGGCGTTTGACCGAAGCGATCTACGGTGCCTCGGGGTCCGGCGAGGTCAAGGTCACCGACCGGCTGGCCGCGCTGGGCCGGGCCCTGGTCTACGCCTTCATCACGTTCGGGGTCCTCAAGTACGCCGTGGGCCTGGGCGCGCCGAAGTCCAGCGACCAGCAGTCCGTCGACCTGACCGCGACCGTGATGAGCCACCCTGGTGGCCGGGTCGTGGTGATCATCGTCGGGGTAGCGCTGGCCGGAGGCGGGCTGGCCCTGGCCTACTCAGCGGCCCGGTCCCGGTTCCTGGAGAAGCTGAACACCGGCGAGATGAGCCCGCGCACGCGGACGGTCGTGACCTGGCTGGGACGGCTGGGCGGCGTGGCCCGCGGTGCGATCTTCGTCGTCGCCGGCGTCTTCCTCATCCTCGCCGCCGCCGACGCCAAGCCCAATCAGGCCAAGGGACTCGACACGGCCGTGCGAGCCTTGACCCGGACTCCGCTCGGCCCGTGGCTGCTGCTGGTGGTCGCCATCGGCTGGATCATGTTCGGTGTCTTTTCCTGCTGCGAAGCGCGCTGGCGCCGCGTCCAGCCCCAGGATGCCTCGCCGGGCTCTGCTGCTCCGGGTTCTTCCACGGCGGCCTCTTCCCCGTCGCGTTCTTCCGCTCCGGGTTCTTCCCCCTCGCACCCTTCCCCTGAGCGCGAAGTTAGGTTAGCCTAACCATAGCTTCGCGGCCCGGGGGGGGCCATACTGGGAGAGGACTGGGCCACCGACGTGTTCGCCTGCATCTGCTGCGCCGTGACCATAGACGAAGTGCACGCGGCGATCGATGAAGGAGCCCACACGGTGGACGCCGTCTCGGACGCCACCTGCGCCGGCACCGGCTGCGGCACCTGCCACGACCGTCTCGAAGGACTGATCGAGGGACGTGTGGGCTGCCCGCTCGCCGCCCTCCGCGTCGCCTGACCTGGGCCGCTGCCGTGCGTCATTGCCCACCGCGGACTCGCTCTGTTCACTAGGCTGGGCGAATGCGTGGCGACAAGCGGGTCCTGGAATTCCTGAACGAGCAGCTCAGCGCCGAGCTCACGGCCATTAACCAGTATTTCCTGCACGCCAAGATGCAGGAGAACTTCGGCTGGCTGAAGCTGGCCCGGCACACCCGGGCGGAGTCGATCGATGAGATGCGGCATGCCGAGGTGCTCACCGATCGCATCCTGTTCCTGGACGGGCTGCCGAACTACCAGCGGCTGTTCCCGCTCCGCATCGGCCAGACGATCACCCAGATGATCGAGTCGGACATGGCCGTGGAGGTCGAGGCGGTCGACCGCCTGCGCCGGGGCGCCGAGTACATGCGCAGCGTCTCCGACATCACCAGCGCCAAGCTTTTCGGGGCCATCCTGGCCGACGAAGAGGGGCACATCGACTACCTGGAGACCCAGCTCCGCCTGGTCGAGACCCTGGGCGAGCAGCTTTACCTGGCCCAGTTGGTCGAGCAGCCCAGCGACTGACCGGTCAAGCTATGACCGGATCGCCTCCTGGCCGGGTCACCTGCTGACCAGGCCGCTCAGTCCAGGCGTTCGCCGATGGGCTGACGGTCGGCCAGAAAGGCGATGACCGCGACCTCGAACTGCGGGGAGCCGACCGCGGTGAGGTGGTCGCCCGGCAGCATCACGTACCGGCCCCGCGGCAAGGTGCTGGCCAGGGCGGCCGCCGTCTCGTTGTGGCCGTCGTCGGCGCCGGTCAGCACCAGCGTCGGCACCGTGACCGCGGCCAGCGCCTCCCTCGGCGTGTCCACGAACGTGTCCAGCACCCGGATCAGCGCGGCCGGATCGCCGCCAGTGGCCGTGATCCAGTCCTCCATCGCCTGTTCCGGTGAGCCCGGCGGATGCGTCCCGAAGTTACTCAGGATGTTACGAAGCCGGCCGCCGCGGCCCTCGGTGTGCAGGATCGCTTCCAGCCCCTGCCCGGCCACGATCGCCCGGCGCGGGCTCGCACCCCGGGCCAGCATCCGGGCCACCGTCCGCCCGCCGAGCGAGTACCCGGCCAGATCGTAATTGGTCACCCCGAGCTGCTCGATCAGCGCGAGACCGTCGTCGGCCAGCACATCCGGCGGGTAGGCCGCGGCGTCGTGCGGCCTGGCGCTGTCTCCGTGCGCTCGCATGTCCGGCAGCACGACGCGGTAGCCGAGCCCGGCGAGCCGCTCCGCCAGCCCAGAATCCATCCAGGAGACCTTGGCCGTCCCCGTGAACCCGTGCATCAGCACCAGCGTCCGGCCCGCCCCTACCTCTCGGTAAGCCAGCTCCAGCCCGTCCCGACCCTGGAAGCGCCGCACCACACTGTCCGCCACACGGGAACCTTACGCGGTCTGCCCGGGCAGGTGAACGCCCGCGCGGCGACGCGACCGGATTAACCTGACGCGCCCGTGGCGCCGCTCCGTCTCGCGGATGTGACCGTCCAGCGCCGCCGGGTCCTTGGCACTGCAGTAGCTGTTGTCCGGAGCATCTGGGTACACCGGGAACGCCACGAACTCCCGGCTGTAGGAGCCGTACATGACCACCCAGTCGGGGTTGTTATGCTCGAGCCGCTCGGCCACCTGAGCCGCCTGGCCCCGGTCCAGCAAATTTCCTGTCACCACGTGCACCTCCTGACCAACCAGGTCAACCTGGCCTCTCCTATCTCTAGTGATCAGCGTCCAAACATTCCGCGACGTCACGCCCGGGTCAAACCGGCGCGCGCGGGTTACGATGAAAACCACGCAGGATACGGGCCCGGTCACCGGAGGCTGCGATGCGAAGAAGCCGCGTGGTCTGGAGTTCGTCCACGGACCCAGCCCTGTTCGGCCTGCCTCCCCGCCGCCCTGCGCGTCTGCGCCAGGCCGTCCGGACCGGTGTGCTCCTGGCCGTCCTCGGCCTGACCCGGCTGGCCGGGAACCCCCGCTGGAGATCCGCCGTGATCGGCGCCGGGCTCATCATCACCGCCCTCATCCTGCGCAACGTCCCCGGCGACGTCATGCTCCTCCCCGGGTTGCTGTTCCTCCTCTACTCGCCGTTGCTGCCCGGCGAGTCCCGCGAAAGCCGCGTCCGCCAGGCCCGGCTGCGCCGCGAGCTGGCCGCCTACTCCACCGCGTCCGACCGCCTGGACCTGGAACTGATCCTCGAGCGCTACCCCGACAGCGCCACCGGCGAGCTACGCGCCATCCTGGCCAGCCAGCCCCCCGCTCCCG
>CAXUJF010000330.1:539-6969 GCA_964250865.1 uncultured Streptosporangiaceae bacterium | reverse complement strand
CGTTTATGGATTTGACAATCCATTTTACGTCGGCCACTGTGAGTCTAAATGGATCACGTAATCCAAATTAGGGAGGCGGCATGATTCTGGTCACGGGAGCAACGGGCAAGGTTGGCTCGGAGGCGGTCCGCCTGCTCCGGCAGCGGGACGTGCCCGTCCGGGCCATGGTCCGCGACCCGGGGAAGGCGGCCCCGCTAGCGGCCGCGGGGGCCGAAGTCGCCCAGGCGGATCTCGACGTGCCCGCCACCATCGACACGGCCCTGGCCGGTGTGGACACGGTGATTCTGGTCAGCCCGGCGGTGCCCACGCAGGAGCTGAACGTCGTGGCCAGCGCGGTCCGCCAGGGGGTCAAGCACGTGATCAAGGTGACCAGCAACGCCTCGGCCGACTCGCCCATCGCCCGGCGCCGGGCCCAGACCGAGATCGAGGCCGGGCTGGCCGCGTCGGGGCTGGCCCACACGCTGCTGCGGGCCAACGCGTTCATGCAGAACACGCTGGCCCTGGCGCCCGCGATCCAGCGGACCGGGGGCTTCGGGTCGTCCGCGGGCGCGGGCCAGGTCGGCATGGTCGATGCGCGCGACGTGGCTGCGGTGGCGGCCGAGGTCGCGACGGCGCCGCAGGCCCACGCGGGCCGGACCTACTGGCTGACCGGGCCGGCCCTGATCACCTACGCCGACGTGGCCGCGGCACTGTCCGAGGTGCTGGGACGGCCGGTGCAGTACCGGCCGGTGGGTTTCGAGGAAGATCGCGCCGCCATGGTCCAGGCCGGGCTGCCCGAGCCGGTGGCCGAGATGAATGCGCAGGCTTTCAGCCTGATCGCCGAGGGCGACGCGGCCTGGCTCAGCCAGGACATCCCCGGCCTACTCGGCCGCCCGGCGCGTTCGTTCGCACAGTTCGCGGCCGACTTCGCCCCCGCCTTCGGCTGAATCTGGTACGTGAAAGCTCAACCACTTGACACCGCTGGGCCGGCCACAGGAAGGTGGCGCTTACCGCAGAGCGGACAACTGTACGGACGGTACGGACGGATGGGTGGGTGGGAGGCTGCCGATGACGCCAGCGCCGGGCGAGGGCCCAGTGGTGGAAACCGACGTTCTCGTGGTGGGTTCAGGTCCGGCGGGCGCCGCCGCCACGCTGTTCCTGGCCAGCTACGGGACCCGGACCCTGATGGTGACCAAGTACAGCCGGCTGTCCGACAGCCCCCGGGCCCACATCACCAACCAGCGCACCATGGAAACCATCCGCGACATGGGCCTGGAAGACGCCCTCATGCGCGAGGCGACCCCGTGGGAGTCGATGGGCAACACCACGTTCTGCCTGAGCCTGGCGGGCGAGGAGCTGGGCCGGATCCCGTCCTGGGGCACCGACACCGAGCGGCACGCCAACTACGAGCTGCAGAGCCCCTGCACGATGCTGGACGCCCCGCAGACCATCACCGAGCCGATCCTGGTCAAGGGCGCGCAGGAGCGCGGGGCCAAGATCCGCTTCGACACCGAGTACCTCAGCCACACCCAGGACGAGGACGGCGTCACCACCCGGGTCAAGGACCGGCTGACCGGGGCCGAGTACACCATCCGGTCGAAGTACCTGGTCGGCGGGGATGGCGCCCGCAGTAAGGTCGCGGCCGACGCGGGCCTGCCCTTCGAAGGGCCCGGCGCCGTCGCGGGCGCGATGAACATCGTGTTCGAGGCTGACCTGTCCCGCTTCGTCGAGTACCGGCCCTCGGTCCTGTACTGGATGCTCCAGCCTGGGGCTGAGCGGGAAGGCGTCGGGCTGGGCGTGCTGCGGATGATCAAGCCGTGGCACGAGTGGATGCTGATGTGGGGTTACGAGGTGGCCGCCGGGCCGCCCGAGTTCACCGATGAGTTCGTCCGCGAGCTGGCGGTCAAGCTGGTCGGCACCGAGGACTTCGAGATGCGGGTCAAGTCCGCCTCGCCCTGGACCGTGAACCATGAGTTCGCGACCACGATCGCCCGGGGCCGCGTGTTCTGCGCCGGCGACGCCGTGCACCGGCACCCGCCGACCAACGGCCTGGGCTCCAACACCTCGATCCAGGACTCCTACAACCTGGCCTGGAAGCTGGCCATGGTCGTGGCCGGCACCGCCGACCCGTCGCTGCTCGACTCCTACAACGTCGAGCGGGCCCCGGTCGCCCGGCAGATCGTGGAGCGAGCCAACCAGTCCATCCTCGACACCGGCAAGATCCTGACCGCGCTGGACCTGACCGACACCACCGACGTGGCCCGGCTGGAGCGCCAGCTGCAGGCGCGCAAGGCGCCCGGCCCCGAGGGAGAGAAGATCCGCGCCGCGCTGCGGGAGGCCATCGCCTACAAGGCCTACGAGTTCGACGCCCACGGCGTCGAGCACAACCACCGCTACGCCTCGTCCGCCGTGGTCCCGGACGGCACGCCGCCGCCGGAGTTCCGCCGCGACCCGGAGCTGTTCGCTCAGCCCACCACCTGGCCCGGCGGCAAGCTGCCGCACACCTGGGTCACCGTGGGTGGTCACCGGATCTCCACCCTCGACCTGGCCGGGAAGGGCCGGTTCACCGTGGTGACCGGCATCGGCGGCCAGCCCTGGCTGGACGCCGCGGCCGCCCTGAGCGCCGAGTGGGGCCTGGACATCACGCCGGTATCCATCGGCCCGGGTCAGCCCTACGAGGATCCCTACGGGACCTGGGCCGAGCTGCGGGAGATCGACGACGGGGGAGTGCTGCTGGTCCGGCCCGACCTGTACATCGCGGGGCGGCAGCTGGCCGCGCCGCACGACCCCGCCGCCGCCCGTGACTGGCTGGCCGGAGTCTTGACCAGCGTCCTCGGCCGCTGACCAGGGCAGCCAGTGAATCGGTCCTTTTCCGGCAGGGCGAATGACAGCAGACTTTGCTAAATTTCACCATTGACCCTAAATTAGCGGCTTTTACCCTGGTGAGGGGACTGCCGCGGCAGGCTGACCAGCTCCAGGCCGCGAACTGCCGAGTCCGAAACCAGCCCGGGCCGGTCCCACGGTGCGCGGCGTACCAGGCCAAAACCGGTCAAAACCCCGACCGATACCCGGCAGTCGGTCCTCCGGCCACCCGGGCGGCCTGCTGTAATGTTCCTGACTCCGGCCAGTTCGTGCCGGTTTTCCCAGGTTGGGGGGGAAAGTGTCCGGCCTTGATGAGTCGCTCCACCGCATCCTCGCGGTGGAAGGGGTCCGCTCCGCGGCACTCATCGACCTGGCCACCGGCATGGTGGTCCGGTCCGCGGGCGACGAGCCCGCCCTGCCCGACGTCGCAGCCAGCGTGGCCCAGGAGGTGAGCGCGGTCGATCGGGCCCAGGGGCCGCTGCGCCCGGGCGGTGACCTGGACGAGATCACGCTGTTCACCGCCGGTCGGCTGCAGCTGACCAAGGTGCTATCCGCGCGGCGGCCGGGGGAGGGCCTGCTGTTGTTCGTGGACGTTGACCGGACGCACGCCAACCCGGCGCTGGCCTGGCTGCGCATCGGCCAGGCTGCACCGGCGATCCTGGCTTAGCCGTGGCTATGCTGAATTCGGCGGACAACGCCGCGGCCCCAGACCCCGTGCTACGCGAGTCCCTCACTCGCAGCGCGGCCGTTGGGCTGACCGGCGTGCTGCAGGTGATCGGTGACCCCGGCGGGACGATCTACCTGTCCGAGGGTGGGGTCATCGGCGTCAAAACGCCCGGTGCGCCCAGTCTGGAGGTCCTCGTACTCCGGTCGGAGCGGGTGCCCGAGGAAGGCTGGGACGCGGCCTTTGCCGCCTCGGCCGCCGGAACCTCGATGTCGGCCGAGCTGACCACCCGCGGCCTGATCGGGACCGGCGAGCTGGAGGCTCTGCTGCGGGCGGCGGTCGCCGACGCTCCGTTCGCGCTGGCCTGCGGCTACGTTGACCAGTGCCGGCCGGAGCCCGGGGCGGTGAGCGTCCTGCTGCCGCTGGATCCGCCTGCGTCCGCAGACGGGCTGCTGGCCGAGGCGGAACGGCGCATGGCGGTGCTGGCCTCTGTTCCCGACCTTAATGGCTACCGGCGTGCCCGCGTCGAGCCTGTGCCCGGCGCGATCGCTCCGGGGACTGTCCTCGGCGGTGGCCGGGACGAGCTGCTGGCCCTGGCCAACGGGCGCCGAACCCCGCGTGACCTGGCCTTCGCTCTGGGACGCGGTGTGTACGCGACCACTCTGCAGCTGACCCGCATGCAGCAGGAAGGCCTGCTGATGACCACCTCGGTCCGGGCCGGCCCACCCCGGCCGGCTGATTCACCCCGGCCAACTCCGCCCTGGGCCCGCGCGGAACCACCGGCGCCGGCCCCCGTCGCCGATGACCGGGGCGGCACCGACCGCACCAACCCCGATCACGAGGGCAGCGACCACGGAGACAGTGACCACGACGACCACACCCCGGGTCACGGCGGCCTGCCGCGCCGCCGCCGGGGACGGCACGGTGAAACGGACGCGGGCCCGGACATGTCCGTGCTGCTCCGGCTGCTGCGCCCCCGATCCAGCGGCGATTGAGAACCGGCACGACACATCCAGACCGGCCGCAAGGCAGAGGGGCGGCTGCACCGCGAGTCCCGGACGGCCGTGGAAAACATCGAAGCCCTGCTGGCCAGCGCCGAGCCCGCGCCGAGCATCTTCCGTCCGCTCAGCCGCTAGCAGGCCAGCCGCCAGCCGCCAGCCGCGGGCGGAATAACCGGGCCAGCCGGCCGATTATCGCGAGTATGACGGTTCAGGATCCGGACACCACGGCCTACGCCGGCCAGTGGCAGCAGTGGCACCGCGAGCACGAGGCCCAACTGGCCGCTCCGCACGGCTTCCTCGCCATCACCGGGCTGCACTGGCTCGACTCCGAACCCCAGCGCTGGCCCGACGCCCCCGGCACGTGGCGCAGCCAGGACGATCGGGTCACGGTCGTGCTGGACGAGGGGGAGGACCTGTCCGTGGACGGCGTCCCCGTGCACGGCGAGTACACGTTCGCCCCCATCCCCGAGCGCGGCGGCATCAACGCCGAGACCGGCGACGCGGTGATCGAGGTGGCCAAGCGCGGCGGCAACCTCATCGTCCGGCCCCGGCACCCGGACCACCCGCTGCGGACCGGGTTCGCCGGCACTCCGGCCTACGACCCGGACCCGCGCTGGGTGCTGACCGGCCGGTACCGCCCCTTCGCCCAGCCCCAGGACATCACGGTGGGCGCCGTGGTCGAGGGCCTGCAGCACGTCTACGAGGCACCCGGCGAGGTCGAGTTCGAGGCCGGCGGCCAGACACTGCGGCTGACCGCGTTCAACGGCCAGACCCCCGGCGCCCTGAACATCTTGTTCACCGACGCCACCTCGGGCGTCACCACCTACCCGGCCAACCGCTCGCTGCGGGTGGCCGCGCCTGACCCCGACGGCCGGGTCACGCTGGACTTCAACCACGCGGTCAACCTGCCCTGCGCCTACACCGAATTCGCCACCTGCCCGCTGCCGCCGGCCGGGAACCGCCTGCCGGTCGCGGTCGAAGCAGGGGAGAAGACCCCCGTCTGACCGAAATACGGTGGTCGGGTTTCCCTGCGCGTGGTAGCCATGGGCGGCATGCGACCCGACCTCACCCCGCCGCCCAAACTGAGTCCGGGAGACCGGATTGCGGTGCTGTCGCCCTCGTTCGCCGCCCCGGCGGTCTTCCCGGCCGTACACGAGCTGGCCATGCGACGGCTCCGGGCGGATTTCGGGCTGGAGCCGGTCGAGTACCCCACCACCCGGCGCCTGGACGCCGCCCCGCGCGACCGGGCCGCCGACCTGATGGCCGCGTTCGCGGACCCCGGGATCGCCGGCATCCTGGCCACCATCGGCGGCGACGACCAGCTCACCGTGCTGCCGTTTCTGGACCCGGAACTGGCGGTGGCCAACCCCAAGCCGTTCGCTGGCTACAGCGACAACACCAACCTGCTCAACTGGCTGTGGAACCTGGGCCTGGCCAGCTGGCACGGCGGCTCGACCATGGTCCACCTCGGCCGCGGGGGTGGCCTGCACCCGGTCTCGGCCGGCTCGTTCCGGGCCGCCCTGCTCGACGGAGGCGATCGGGATCTGACCTCGGCGGCCACACCGACCCCCAGTACGTGCAGCCCTACGGCGGCTCCCTGACCGTCGACGGCCCCGCCCGCCGCATCACCGCCCACTACTGACCCGGCCTGATAGCGAGAGAGCTGACGTCACCGCCAAGCCGCAGCCATGACCTCAGGGTTTGCAGATCAGCGAACGTCTCAGCAAACCAAGCCAGGTCAGCCAGAGTCACAGCCGAGCCGGTACCGGTCCCGTCCTGGTCCGAGTCAGCCATCTCCGCCTCCTGGTTTCACTCCAGTGAGAGGCATACGTCGGGAAACGAAGAGGCCCCCGTCCCCCTGGGGCCAGGGGCGCCCCCCCCCTGACCCCCACCCGTACCCCGCGGGGCGGGCGCGTACCGGGCG
>CAXUJF010000330.1:0-529 GCA_964250865.1 uncultured Streptosporangiaceae bacterium | reverse complement strand
CCCCCCCCCCACCCGCCGCCCCCCCCCCCCCGCGGGGCGGGCCCCCTCCCGCCCCTTGACCGCCTCGCGTACCCGGCGGGCCTGGCGCGTCAGGAGCTCTTGGGCTGGGTGAGGTCGTAGACGGTGGTGCCGCCGACGGTCTCCTTCTTGTAGTGATCTGCGACCCACGTGGTGATGGCCGAGGAGCTGTTACCGCCGCCGAAGCTCTGGCTGTTGGCCCCCAGGTAGTAGTGGATCTCGCCCTTGGCCACCATGGCCTTGAACTGGGCCAGCGTGGGCGACGGGTCGGTCCCGTTGAAGCCCCCGATGGCCATGACCGCCGCACCGCCGGTGACGAGCTCCAGCGGTGCCGCCTCCTGCGAGCCGACGGTGGCGGCGACCCACTTGTAGCTGGACGCGTCCTTCTCCAGCAGCTTGACCAGGGCACTGCTGACCTGAGTGTTGCCGCTCAGCCCGCCAGCACCACCGGTGCCGCCCATGCCGCCCGCGGCCGCCCCGGTTCCGGTCCGGGTCCCGCCCGGGGCGCCCC
>CAXUJF010000329.1:4814-6978 GCA_964250865.1 uncultured Streptosporangiaceae bacterium | reverse complement strand
GGGCGGCTGACCCGGAGCCCAGGGCGCCGGGCGCTGAACCGGCGGCCGCGGCCGTCCCAGTTACTGGGGGTAGCCGTAGCCGGCAGGTGGCGGCTGCTGGTAGCCCTGCGGCGGCACGGCCCCGTTGCGGACCACGACGGTGCCGACGATCTTGTCGGCCAGGGTCTGCCGCTTGCTGTCCCACAGCGGGAACAGGAAGCCGACGTAGCAGATGATCGCGTCGACGACGTGGGCCAGGTCGCGCAGGAAGGCCATGCCGGCCCCGATCGTGGCCCCGGTCTGCTCGTTGATCAGCCGGGCGTTGGTGACCGACTTGCCCAGGCTCTGGCCGGTGGTGCCGGCCCGGTACCAGCGGTTGTAACCGGTCCAGCCCAGCGCGGCCAGGTAAAAGATGATCCCGAGCCCGGCGCCCAGGCCACCGTGCCCGACCAGGGCACCGCCGATGGCCAGCACCACCCAGGCGGGCAGCGCGTCGACCAGATAGGCGCCGACCCGGGTCAGCCAGGGCGTGTAGGGCAGCTGGCTGTTGCCGTAGCCACCGGCCGGGAACTGGCCGGTCGGGCTGGGCAGGCCGGGCTGGTAGCCCGTGGGGGCCTGGCCGGAGGCCTGATTCGGTGTCCCGTAGGCCTGGTTGGGCGCGCCGTAGGGCTGGCCGGGCTCAGCGTACGGGCCGCTCTGCCCGTAGCCGCCCTGGCCGTAACCGCCCTGGCCGTACCCGCCCTGCTGGCCGTAGCCAGGCTGGTCGTAACCGCCCTGCTGGCCGTAGCCGGGCGGCGGCGTGGACTGGCCGTAACCGGGCGGCGGCGTGGGCCGGCTGTGACCGCCACTGTGGCGGCCGCCGCGCTGCTGGCCGTCGCGCTGCTGGCCGTAGCTACCCTGGCTACCGTCCTGCTGACCGTAACCGTCCTGATCGGCCTGACCGCCTTGGCCGCCCTGCTGGCCGTAGCTGCCCCGCGGCGGGGTGGACTGCGGCCAGCCGCCCTCACCCCACGACTGCTGGTCGCCGCCGGACGGCTCTCCGTATTGGTTGGACATGGGCAGGCCCCCCACTCGCTCTGGTTCGGTGACGGTCCCACTCCCCAGGAACCGAGCGCAGCTTAGCGTGGGCGGAATCTCCTGATGGTTAACTTCATCCGGTTGACACCGAATACTGCTTAACCAGCGCTAACGCCAGGGCGCCGACCTGAAATGATGGCCACACCACGCAGGGCGACGGAAGGACGAGGACGCGGTGAGCGACAGGGTGCTGGTGCCGTGGCAGGAGAGCCGGGAACTGGCCGGCGACGTGAGCGGCGCGGGCCTGCGGATCGAGGTGTTCAGCGGTGACGAACCCGGGCCGGATGACCTGAAGGACGTGGTCTTCTACACCGTGCCGTACGACCGGCCGTATAACAGCGAGCCGCTGGGCCGGATGCCGAACCTGCGGGTGGTCCAGGCCCTCACGGCCGGCTACGAGCACCTGGTGGACCAGGTGCCACCGGGGACCACGCTGGCCAACGCGCGGGGCCTGCACGACTCGAGCACCGCCGAACTGGCCCTGGGCCTGCTGCTGGCGGCCCAGCGCGAGCTGCCGCGCTGGGTGCGGGACCAGGAACAGCATCACTGGGAGCACGCGCACACCCGGTCGCTGGCGAGCAGCCGGGTGCTGATCGTTGGTTACGGCTCGATCGGTGCCGCACTGGACCGGCGCCTGGCGGCGTGCGAGGCCGAGGTGGTCCGGGTGGCGCACTCGGCCCGGCCCGCTGATGATGTGCACGCGGTGGCCGACCTGGACTCGCTGCTGCCGGCCGCGGACGCGGTGGTGCTGGTCACCCCGCTGACCGACCAGACCCGGGGGCTGTTCGATGCTCGGCGGCTGGCCCTGCTGCCGGATGGCGCCCTGGTGGTCAACGTCGGGCGCGGGCCGGTGCTGGATACCGGCGCGCTGCTGGCCGAGACGTCCTCCGGGCGGCTGCGCGCCGCCCTGGATGTCACCGACCCCGAGCCGCTGCCCGCCGATCACCCGCTGTGGGACAGTCCCGGGGTGCTGATCACCCCGCACATGGCCGGCGGCGCGGCGGCGTTTTACCCGGCCGCAGCCCGGTTCGTGGCCGCTCAGGTCCGCCGGTTGGCCGCCGGTGAACCGCTGGAGAACGTGGTTGTGCCCGGCGACCGCTGACCCAGC
>CAXUJF010000329.1:0-4804 GCA_964250865.1 uncultured Streptosporangiaceae bacterium | reverse complement strand
TCAGGGGCAACCAGCTGCGCGACAGGAGCGAACCCGCCGCCCCGCGCCGCGGGGGCCGGCCCCGCGGGCCTGGGGCCAGCCCCGGGCCCGGGACAGGTCGGCCTCGGTGTCGCAGTCCAGCCAGGGCGGCGGCTCCCCCGGTTCTGGCTCGATGACCACCTGCGCCGGGCGCAGCGGGGCCATCAGCCCACGCAGGGAGGATCCGGTGTACCCGGCGGCCGCCGCGGCCAGGGTGCGCTCGGGCCAGCATCCGGCCAGCCACTGCGGATAGCCCTCGGCGTCGACCATGACGGCGCCACGGTCACCTTCGGTCGCGGCCAGCAGCACGTGCAGGTGGGCGGCGCGCAGGAACGGCAGGTCGGCGGCCAGCACCGCCACCCGGCCGGAGGAGGGCCCGGTCGGGCCGCCCAGCTGGCCCAGCCCGCAGCGCAGCGCCGCGAACGGCCCGGCCCCGGGCGGGGCTTCCCGCACGAAGCACACGGCCAGGTCCGGGTGCTCCGGCCCGACGACGATGAGCCGGGCCGCCCCGGCCCCCGACGCGGCCGCGACCACCGTGGCCAGCAGCGTGTGCCCGCCCACCCGCAGGCCGGGCTTGTCGATCCCGCCGAGCCGGGCGGCCCGGCCACCCGCGAGGATGACCGCGCTGAACTCCGGCCCGGCGCCAGCCGTCACGGGTCAGCCGCCGATGGCCGACATCGGGCGGTCCGGCTGCAGGAAGGCCGGGTCGTTGATGCCGTGGCCGGGCAGCTTGCCCGTCACCGCCCGGCGCCAGCGCGCGGCCAGTTCCTCGTCGCTGGCCCCGGCCCGCAGTGGCCCGCGCAGGTCACTTTCCTCCCGGGCGAACAGGCAGTTGCGGACCTGGCCGTCTGCGGTCAGCCGTACCCGATCGCAGGCCCCGCAGAACGGCCTGGTCACCGAGCCGATGACCCCGACCCGGGCCGGGCCGCCATCGACCAGGAACGTCTCCGCGGGGGCCGAACCACGGCGGTCCGGGCCCTCTGGGGTGAGGGTGAACTCCTGCCGCAGGTCGTCGCAGATCTCCTCGGCGGTGACCATGTTGGCCCGCCGCCAGCCGTGCTGGGCGTCCAGCGGCATCTGCTCGATGAACCGCAGCTCATACCCGTGGGCCAGGCTGAAGCGCAGCAGGGCGCGCGCTTCGGTGTCGTTGATCCCGCGCATCAGCACGCTGTTGACCTTGACCGGGGTCAGGCCGGCGGCCGCGGCGGCGGCCATGCCGTCCAGCACGTCCTGCAGCCGGTCGCGCCGGGCCAGCTCGCGGAAGGCCTCCGGCCGGAGCGTGTCCAGTGAGACGTTGACCCGGTCCAGCCCGGCGTCGCGCAGCGCGCTGGCCATCCGGGCCAGGCCGAGGCCGTTGGTGGTGATGGACAGTTCGGGGCGGGGGCGCAGCCCTGCGGCGCGGGCCACGATTTCGGTCAGGCCGCGGCGCAGCAGCGGCTCACCGCCGGTGAACCGCACCTCGCGGATCCCGAGCCGCTCCACCCCGACGCGGACCAGCCGCACCACTTCGTCGTCGGTCAGCAGTTCAAGCTTGGGCAGCCAGTTCAGACCCTCGGCGGGCATGCAGTATGCGCACCGTAGGTTGCAGCGGTCGGTCAGCGACACCCGCAAATCGGTCGCAACCCGGCCGTACGTGTCTGACAGCATCATCGCGAGCCTACGTTTCCCCGGTTACCGGTGGGACACAGGTAGGCGGTTCGGCTACCCAGAGTGCATCCGGCGACAACCGGTACCGGATGAGAAAAAGTCCCCACTGTGACCCACGCCACCCGATTATCGGGCTGAACTGCGGCAACGGGCCAGTTCGGGACTTCCGTCCGGTTGATCGTGTGACGTTTGACCGCTTCGTAGCGCGGCAATCTGTTTACAGAATGTAGCTGTAGCAACGCAACCCGGCCGCGGCCTCGGTGGCCGGGGCACGTTCAACTTCGCGGCCGGGCACACCCGCACCCTGGCCCCGGGCCAGTCCCATCCGGTCACCTTCGCGCTCAGCTTGAAGCTGCCCGACGGTCCCTGGCAGGCCACGCCTGAGCTAGACAGGCACCCGGCGGGCGTCATGGGGCCGCGGGGGTCAGGCCAGCTTCCGGGCCACGCCGCCCCACAGCGCGGCGGGCAGATCGGAGTCGTAGGCCGAGTCCGGCCGCCACTGCGAGATCTGCACCACGCCGGGTTCGACCAGCTCCAAGCCCTCGAAGTACCCGGCCACCTGGTCCCGGCTCCGCAGCGTGGCGGTGTACTCCGGGTTGAGCCTGCTCAGGTACCGGGAGAACTCCTCCAGCTCGGGGAAGATGTCCGCGGTGTGGTGCCCCAGGGCCAGGTAACTGCCGGCCGGGAGCGGCTCCATCAGCGTGCGGATGATCCCGGCTGGGTCGGCCGAGTCGGGGATGAAGTGCAGGATGGCCATCAGCATCACCGCCACCGGCTGGCTGAAGTCGAGCGAGCGCTGCGCCTCCTCCACGATGCGGCCCGTGTCGCGCAGGTCGGCGTCAATGTAGCTGGTCGCCCCGTCGGGCGAGCTGGTCAGCAGGGCACGGGCGTGCACCAGCACGATCGGGTCGTTGTCGACGTAGACGATCCGGCTGTCCGGGGCGGCCGCCTGGGCCACCTCGTGCACGTTGTCCGCGGACGGCAGGCCGGCGCCGATGTCCAGGAACTGCCGGATCCCCTGCTCGGCGGCCAGGAAGCGCACCACCCGGGCCAGGTAGCGCCGGCAGGCCCGGGCCGACTGCACGGTGTACGGGAAGATCTCCATCGCGGCCTGGGCGGCCTGCCGGTCAGCCTCGAAGTTGTCCTTGCCGCCCAGCCAGTAGTCATACACGCGGGCCGGATGCGGTGCGCTGGTGTCGATGTTGGGGGCCGTAGGCACGGGACGACCTTATCCGGCCAGAATGGACTATTAACAACGAGGAGGGGATGTCCGCCGTGACCAGTGTGCGCCCGTGGTGGCAGGAAGCTGTGGTTTATGAGGTGTATCCGCGCAGCTTCGCGGACGCCAACGGGGACGGGATCGGTGACCTGGACGGGCTGCGGTTGCGGCTGCCGTACCTGGCCGACCTCGGGGTCAACGCGATCTGGCTGACGCCGTTCTACCCGTCGCCGCTGGCCGACGGGGGTTACGACGTCAGCGACTACCGGGACGTGGACCCGCGGCTGGGCACGCTGGCCGGGTTCGACGAACTGGTGTCCGACGCGGCGGAGCTGGGCCTGCGGGTCATCGTCGACCTGGTGCCGAACCACTGCTCGTCCGAGCACCCGTACTTCAAGGCGGCACTGGCCGCAGCGCCGGGCAGCCCGGAGCGGGAGTTGTTCCTGTTCCGGGACGGGCGCGGGCCCGGCGGGGACGAGGCGCCGAACAACTGGCAGTCGGTGTTCCACGGCTCGGCCTGGACCCGGATCACCGAGGCCGACGGCCAGCCGGGCCAGTGGTACCTGCACCTGTTCGACACCGGCCAGCCCGACTGGAACTGGCGCAACCCGGCGGTGACCAGCTACTTCGAAGAGATCATCCGGTTCTGGCTGGGCCGCCGGGCGGCCGGGCTGCGGATCGACGTGGCCCACGGGCTGTTCAAGGCGCCGGACCTGGCCGACCTGACCGGCCCGGCCACCGCCAGCCACGCCCCAACGGCCTATTTCCACCGGGCCGAGCTGCAGGAGCTGTACCGGCTGTGGCGGATCATCCTGGACTCCTACCAGCCCGGGGAGTACCCCGGCCCGCGCACCGCGGTGGGTGAGGTCTGGTACGACTCGCCGGAGACGCTGAAGCCCTACCTGGCCGGCAGCGGGCTGCCGCAGGTGTTCAACTTCCAGCTGATCCTGTCCCGCTGGGACGCGGCCGAGCTGCGGTCGTCGATCGACGCGATCGACGCCATGGCCGGCGGCGCCCGGGCCCCGTGGGTGATAGGCAACCACGACGTGGCCCGGCCCGTCACCCGGTACGCGGCCAACAAGGGCGGCCAGCCCAACGAGGCCGCCGGGCTGCCCCGGGTGGGCGACCCCGAGATGCCGGCCGGGTTCCGCCGGGCCCGGGCGGCCGCGCTGCTGCTGCTCGCGCTGCCCGGGTCGGCCTACATCTATCAGGGCGAAGAGCTGGGCCTGCCCGAGGTGGTCGAGCTGCCCGACGAGGCCCGGCAGGACCCGACGTTCCGCCGCTCGGGCCGGACCGTGCCGGGCCGGGACGGCTGCCGGGTCCCGCTGCCGTGGACCAGTACCGGCCACTCGTTCGGCTTCTCCCCCGATCCCGGCGAGCATGACGGCACCGCGCCGTGGCTGCCGCAGCCCAGCTACTGGGGGCAGTACAGCGTGGCCCGCCAGCTCGGCGAGCCGGGCTCGTTCCTGTCCCTGTACCGGGACGCGCTCAAGCTGCGCCGGACCCACCCCGCGCTCGGCTACGGCCCGGGCGACGCCGGCGAAGACTCCAGCGGAGACGAGACCGCCGCGCCGCAGCTGGAGTGGCTGGACGGGCCGCCCGGCACGCTGTTCTTCCGGCGTGAGCCCGGGTTCGTGTTCGCGGCCAACCTCAGTCACGGCACCGTGCCGCTGCCGCCGCACAGCAAGGTGCTGCTGGGCAGCGACCCGATCGAAGACGGCAAGCTGCCGCCGGACACCGCCGTCTGGCTGGCCGGCTAGCCGGGCCAGCTACACCGGGCGGAGGCGGCGCCGGTCGTCGGGCAGCCGCTCGGTGATCCGGGCCCGGTCCAGGTATTCCAGCAGCGGGATGGCCACCCGCCGGGTGGTTCGCAGCGCCTGGCGGGCTTCGGCCGTGGTGAACGGCTGCGGCAGCTCAGCC
>CAXUJF010000328.1:1538-7005 GCA_964250865.1 uncultured Streptosporangiaceae bacterium | reverse complement strand
GGGGGCGCCCCCGCCGCGGGGCCTGCCGCGGGCCGGCGCCGGCGCCGGGGTCGGCCGGGGCCGCAGCGGCGCCGTGGTAGGCCAGCGACAGCTCGGTGACCTCCGCCAGCCGGGCCTGCCAGCGGGCCTCCAGGATCGCCCGCCACTGCGGGCCGCGTGGGCCGGCTGACCGGGCCCGCGCTACGACCGCGGGGCTTGGGTGCTCTTCTCGGGCCATTGTGCTTCCTGTGAGTGAGGGTGGCCGGCGGCCTTCTGTCGCCGTGACACGCGGTGGCCGCGCCGCGCCCCGCGCGCGCAACCGCCGGGGCCTTTCTGATCTGGAGACGGCGGGGAGGTCCGCTCCGCCTTCGGCCGGGATGCGCGGCGCGGGATGAGCAGCCGGACACACACGGCGGCCACGCCGACACCGAAGATGATCCACGGTGCCAGCACGATCAGGTCACTTCCGGTCATCTGCGCCGCCCCGACTGCTGGTGCTTGTCACGATCAGGACACCCGCTGCTGGTGCCCGTCTGGTGGAGTTGCCGTGGTGCTGGTATGGAGGCGGACACCGGACAGGTGACCGGCCACGTCCGGTGGGGGATCATGGAGAGGCCCGGACACGCAGGGCCGGACGGGCCGGACGGGAAGGCAGTGAGACGATGGCGGCGACGGTGCTGGTGGTCGAGGACGAGCGCAAGCTGCGGGATTTCGTCCGCTCCTACCTGGAGCGGGCCGGGTTCACCGTGCTGTCGACCGGTTCCGGCGCGGAGGCGCTCAGCATGGCGGCCGACGCCTCCCCGGACCTGGTGGTCCTGGACCTCGGGCTGCCGGACGTGCCCGGCGAGACGGTGGCCCGCGAGCTTCGCGCCGCCGGTCCCACCCCCATCCTCATCCTGACGGCCAAGAGCGCGGAGGAAGACCGGATCCGCGGGCTTGAGCTGGGCGCCGATGACTATGTGACCAAGCCGTTCAGCCCCCGGGAACTGGTCCTGCGGGTCCAGGCGATCCTGCGCCGCGGCGGCCCGGCGGCCGGACAGGGTGTTACCTGCTACGGCGGTGGCCTGCTGGTCATCGACGAGCCGCAGCGCCTGGTGACGGTGCGCGGCACGGCGGTCAGCCTCACCCCCACCGAGTGGGGAATCCTGGTTGCGCTGGCCACGGTACCGGGCCGGGTGTACTCCCGGTTCGAGCTGATTAACCGGGTTCGGGGGTATGAGTTTGAAGGCTATGAGCGCACCGTCGACTCGCACGTGAAAAACCTGCGCCGCAAGATCGGGGACGATCCGGGCGATCCCCTGATTGTCCAGACCGTCCTGGGTGGCGGCTACCGGCTGGGCGTGGCCCGCGATGACTGATCAGGCCGGCCCGCCGGGTCTCAGGGCCCGCGGCGACACGCGCGGCTGGCGGCTCGCGCTGACATCCCTCACCGTCGCGCGGGCGGCGGTCGCGCTGGTCGCCGGGCGCGCCGCGGCGTGCGCCGCCGCGGACGTCTCGGCACTGGCCACCCGGCAGCAGACGGAGCTGACCAGCGCGATCGGGGTGGCCGCGGGGGCGGTGTGGGACCGGGCCAACAGCTGGGCAGGTGCCGACCTTTCCCCGGTCCTGGACCTGGCCGCGAAGACCGGCGCGGACGTCCAGATACGCGACCAGGCCGGCCATACCATCGCCTCCTCGCCCGGCTTCGCGGCGCAGACGGGACCGCGGTCCAGCGCCCCGGTCGTGGTCGGTGACCAGAGGATCGGCATGGTCCTGGCCCGGTCCACCGGTTCTGGCCTCGGCGCCGCTGACCGGGTGCTGCTGACTGCGCTGCTGCGGGCCATCGCCGGGGCGGCCGGGCTTGCCGCACTGCTCGCGCTGCTGACCGGGCTTGCGGTGGCGCGGCGGATCACCCGCCCGGTGACGCGGCTGATCGCGGTGACCCGGGCCATGGCGGGCGGGGACCGCGCCGCCCGGGCCGGCGAGATCCGCGCACCCGGCGAACTGCGCGAGCTGGCGGCGGCCTTCGACCAGATGGCCGGCACACTGGACCGGCAGGAGCAGATCCGCCGCGACTTGGTCGCCGACCTGGCGCATGAGCTGCGCACCCCGATCGCGATCTTGCAGGCGGGCCACGAGGCACTGCTGGACGGCGTCGCAGAACCCACCCCGGCCGAGCTGGCCTCGCTGCGCGATGAGGTACTACGGCTGGCGCGCATGGTCGCCGACTTGCAGACGCTGGCCGCCGCCGACGCCGCCGCCCTGCAGCTGGCCTTGCGTCGCTGCGACCTGGCCGACGCCGCCGCCACGGCAGCCGACAGCCTGGCCCGGCGATTCGAGGGAGCGGATATCACTTTGGACCGGCGGCTGTCGTCGGCTCCCGTACTCGCCGACCCGCACTGGATACACCAGGTGATCACGAACCTGCTCACTAACGCGCTGAAGTTCACCCCGCCCGGCGGCCACGTCATGATCCAGACCGGACAGGGCGGCCCAGAGGCAATACTTGAGGTCACTGATACCGGGACTGGCATCCCCGCCGGCGAACTACCGCACATCTTCGACCGCTTCTGGCGCGGCCAGCACGCAGCGCTGACCTCCGGCAGCGGCATCGGCCTTACCATCGCCGCCGAACTGACCCGGGCGCACGGCGGCCATCTGGCCGCCCGCAGCCAGCCGGGCCATGGCACCCAGATGACGCTCACCCTCCCTCGTGCCTGAGGCCCGGGCCAGTGCCCGCCGTACCCATCGGGCCGGAATGGGCCGCTTCTTCACATCGTCACCATCGCCACGGCACCACCCGTGCACAGGCACCGGCTTAGCTGAGGCCAGCCGTCATGGGGACCGGCCGGAGCGCATCCGGCACCCGGGCGGACGACATGGGAGCTCAGCTGATGAAAATGACAGAACGGGCCCGCCGCGCGGGCGGAGCGGCGGTGGCGGCCGTGGTGATCGGGGGCAGCGTCTTCCTCGGGATCTTCCTCGGGGTGACCGGGGAGGGACCGGTCAGATCCGGCAGCGCACCAGCCGCCGCAGCCAGTCCCGCGGCGCCGGCCAGCTACGCGAACGTGGTCCGCCAGGTCCTGCCCTCGGTGGTGCAGATCCGCACCCCGGACGGGCTCGGCACCGGCGTGGTGCTGGACACGAACGGGAACATTGTCACCAACGCCCACGTCGCCGGGAACGGCGCTGAATTCCAGGTCCAGGTGGCCGGAGATCCGGCCCCGCGCGACGCCAAGCTCGTGGGCAGCTACCCGCCCGATGATCTCGCCGTGATCCACGTCAGCGACACCTCCGGCCTGCAGCCGGCCCGTTTCGGCGACTCGAGCAAGGCACAGGCCGGCGACGTCGTGCTCGCCGTCGGCAACCCGCTGGGCCTGTCCAGCAGCGTCACCGAGGGAATCATCTCCGCGACCGGCCGCACGGTCACCGAGCCGGCCGCCGTGGGCTCGGCCGCCGCCCTGCCCGGCACGATCCAGACCAGCGCGCCGATCAACCCCGGCAACAGCGGCGGCGCCCTGGTGAACGCCTCCGGGCAGGTGATCGGCATCCCGACGCTGGCCGCCACCAGCCCGCAAAGCGGGACCCAGGCCCAGGGCATCGGCTTCGCCATCCCGTCCAACCTGGCCCGCGACATCGCCGGGCAGCTCATCGACTCCGGTCACGTCACCAACTCCCACCGCGCCTCACTCGGCGCCCAGATCGCCACCGTCACCGGGCCGGACGGCGCGCCGGCCGGCGCCGGGCTCGTCGCGGTCACCGGCGGGGGACCCGCCGACAAGGCCGGGATGCGCCCCGGCGACGTGATCCAGTCAGCTGGGAACACGCGCACCCCGGACGCGCCGGCGCTGTCCCAGGCACTGGCCGCCAACCGTCCCGAAGACCAGATCTCCCTCACCGTCACCCGCGGCACCGAGCATCTCACCGTGAACCTGACGCTCGGTGAACTGCCCGGCAGCTGACCAGCGCGAACGGCGCCGGGCTCAGACCAGGCGTCTCCATCTGGCCACCGCAGGCAACGCATCGCGACTGCACTGCGGCTGGCTTTCAAAAAAGCTGAGGAGGATCACATGCCCACCACGCTGAACCCGGCCTACCCGCTGTGCGGCCCGCGCTTCGGGAACAAGCCGCTCCTGGATCTGCACATCCGGGAGGACCACCGCCACTGCGTCCCCCGTCCGCAAAACGGTGACTGTAATCCCGGCAGCACCCGCGCACCCGGGGTCCGGGGCGGACAGCCCACCTGACCGGCACGACCCGGCAGCCACGCCATCGCGGACCTCGGAGAAGGCACCCGCCAGGCCAGCCAGGCGCGGTCGCCGCGCCGGCCAGGCCATGACCGCCCTTCGCATGGCGCTGCGTGCCCTGCGCCACGTCAACGGCGAACTCCTGCACGCACCAGGTACCGTCATGCGCTTGGTCCGTGGGTCGTATCCCCGCCCGCAAGCTCCTGTGCCGCCCGGCGGGAAGCCGGGAACGCTCAACGACGTACCGCCGCGCAACACGCTGACTGCGTCGATTGCCCTATTTGCCGGGTAAGTTTCCCGCTTTGACGACCGTGCCCGCCGGGCGCGCTCCTGGCCCGCTGGACAAACCAACCGCGGTCACGGCCAGTCTGCCCAGGCGTTTCGTCTCTGTCCGTGGTGTGTCATCCCGGGTCGCTGGAGACCCCTGTGTTGCGCTGTAGACGCCCGGCGCGCAAAGATGCCGACCACACCCGGCAGTCCGGCGAAAGTAGCCAATACGATCCGTGATAGCTGCTGGCAGAGCCGCACAGTCGTGACACCGGAGCGTGTTGCGGCCCGTCCCGCCCGTCCGTGACAGGTTCCTCAAGCAGGCCACCGGCGCGGCATCGAGGCAAGCAACGGCAGGTGCCTGAGCGCCCCACCCGACGGCACGTTGTATACCGCGACCAGGCTTGCGCCCGCGCCGCAGGCCATTAGCAGCTTCCGCTGCGCGAGAGACAACCGCGTCCAGTCGGCCAGCACGCTGGACAGCGCGCCGCCCATCAGCTTGGGCGCGTCTCCCGGCCGATCCAGGCGCTCATGCCGGTGACGATCTCGAAGGTGACCGCGGGCCCAGCGACCGGCGGAACGACAGCCGCTCGCCGCCGCCCAGACCACATCGCCGATCCCGGACTTCTCCCCGCGTATAGCGGCGCGCAGCTACCAGGGGCAGGCCGCCCGACCGGGCGATCGGCGCTGACGGTCTGCTGTCGCGGCCAGCCGTCTGACAAAACGCTGCCAGCCCTGGGCCACTCTAGAGACTCACGCTTCGTTTTAGGTAACACCTTCCGGGTATCCGCTGAAACCAGGCAGTTTGTCCGCCCGGCCCTAGCCGCGCGGGTGGCCACCTGGGGGTCAACGGCCACGGCCTGTGGTTGCGGTTTGATCTCAATACTGCGCACAAAGCGTAGGGTTCGCGCGTCGAGTACATCAATCGAACCGTCTGGATTATGATAGCCTGGACCGCCGGGATAGCTGGAGCCCGCGATCGCACGGTTGACGAT
>CAXUJF010000328.1:0-1528 GCA_964250865.1 uncultured Streptosporangiaceae bacterium | reverse complement strand
GACGTAGCCGCGCGGATGACCAGCTGGGGATCACCGGCCACGGCCGCGGTTAAGGGGAAGATGACCATGAGCATCCGATCGGGGCCAACTACAAACAGCCGAGCGCCACTGGCTAAGGGAAGGCCCGCGCGGAAGGCATCGTTGCTGGCGCTGGTTCTCCTGCTCCTGCTCCTGCTAACAGGTGGTGCCGTTGCCAGCGTCATTATTGTCACGCATCACACGGTGCAGTACCGGTACCGTACCCGCGTCGTCATCCGCCGGGTCCCTGTCATCCGGTATCGCACCCGGACGGTTACGGTCAATGGCGTGGCCTGCTGGGAGCAAGACGGCGCTCCGGAGCTGTCACCCGCCGGTACCGGGCCACTAGTTCCAGCCACCTGCCGGGCAGCGTACGTCTCGCCTCCATCATCCGGACTGGTAAAAATCATTGCCCCGGACGGCGCGGTCGCCATGTATAAGCGGATTCCCCCGGGCAGCTAATCGTCGTCGGCTGCTACCTACCATGCGGTAATACCTTCGTGATGGCCCTATCGGTAAGTAACTGGATGGGTCTCCCGGCGTGTTCTGGTGCTGCAGTTTCGCTCGAATCGCATCGGAGTCTTCAAGCTGGACGTCGGAGCAGGTTGCTGCCCGCACGGGCAGCATCGCGGAGGGGGGAGTCGGTTGGGTCCTGGGCCGCTGGTGAGCAGCGATCCTCCTGAGATTGCCGGGTACCGGCTGCGGGCCCGGCTGGGCTCGGGCGGCATGGGGCAGGTGTACCTGGCGTTCACGCCCGGCGGCCGGCCCGTGGCGCTCAAGGTGATGCACCCTCAGTTCGCGGCCGACAGCATCTTCCGCGCCCGCTTCCACCAGGAGGTAGCAGCCGCGAAGCGGGTGCACGGCCTGTACACCGCGCAGGTGCTGGACGCCGATCCGGCCGGCATGCCGCCGTGGCTGGTCACGGCGTACGTGCCGGGGCTGTCGCTGCACGAGGCGGTCACCGGCTACGGCCCCATGCCGCCCCAAACGGTCCTCCTGCTGATAGCCGGAGTGGCCGAGGCCCTGCAGGCCATCCACGCGGCTCGTGTGGTTCACCGCGACCTGAAGCCGTCCAACGTCCTGCTCGCACCCGACGGGCCGCGGGTGATCGACTTCGGCATCGCCCGGGCAGCAGATGACAACGTCCTGACGGGCAGCGGCATACGGGTCGGCTCGCCCCACTACATGGCCCCGGAACAGGTCGCCGGCGAGCCGGTGTCGGGGGCGGCCGACGTGTTCGCCCTCGGCGCACTGGCGGTCTACGCTGCTACGGGCCGGGCCGCTTTCGGAGAGGGTCCCGCGCTGGCGGTGATGTACAGGGTGCGCCACCAGGCGCCCGCCCTCAGCGGCTGCCCGCCGGAGGTGCGGCTGATCGCGGAGCGATGCCTGGCTAAGAACCCCGCGGACCGGCCCCCGCCCGGCGAAGTTCTGGCCTGGTGCCGGGACCAGACCGCCGACCGGACCGGGCAGATCGCCCACCCGTGGCTGCCGCCGACGCTGACCCGTGCCC
>CAXUJF010000327.1:3868-7014 GCA_964250865.1 uncultured Streptosporangiaceae bacterium | reverse complement strand
GGGGCACTAGCACCTCAAGCTAGCGCGTCTGCCTATTCCGCCACCCGGACGTGGCCGTGAGCGTTTCCGCCTTGGCCGGATCACGATAGCAAATCTGCGGCCCCACAGCTAAGCGACCAGCTTATCGGCTGCGCCGGCTCGCGGGGCACGCCCGCACCGCCCTCCGGCGCCCAGCTGCCACGGCCCAACCCGTGACGGTTTGGGCCCCGGGGCAAGTGGGACGATACGGGGGTGACGGCGAACCAGAAGGACAACCAGGGTGTGACCGCGGCCGATGAGGTCGTCGGCATCTGCCGGGACCTGATCCGGATCGATACCACCAACCCGGGGGACAATTCCGGGCCGGGGGAGCGCCTGGCGGCCGAACACGTGGCCGGGCTGCTGTCCGAGGTCGGGCTGGAGTCCCAGATCTTCGAGTCGCGTCCCGGACGGGCCAGCGTCGTGGCCCGGATCGCGGGCGAGGACTCCTCGCGTCCGGCCCTGCTGGTGCACGGTCATCTCGACGTGGTGCCGGCCAACGCGGCCGACTGGAAGCAGGACCCGTTCTCCGGTGAGGTCGTGGACGGGTGTGTCTGGGGCCGCGGCGCCGTGGATATGAAAGACATGGACGCGATGATCCTGGCCGTGGTCCGGCAGCGACTCCGGGAGGGACGGCGGCCGCCGCGGGACGTCGTGCTGGCCTTCACCGCCGATGAAGAGGCGGGCAGCACCTGGGGCGCCCACTACCTCGTGGACCAGCATCCGGATCTGTTCGAGGGTGTCACCGAGGCCATCGGCGAGGTCGGGGGCTACAGCGTCACCCTGGCCGGCCAACGCCTTTACCTACTGCAGACCGCTGAGCGCGGCATCGCCTGGCTGCGGCTGACGGCCCAGGGCACCGCCGGGCACGGGGCGATGGTCCACCCGGACAACGCGGTGACCGAACTGGCCGAGGCGGTGGCCCGGATCGGCCGCCACGAATGGCCGATCCGGCTCACGCCGCCGGTCCGGGCCTTCCTGGAGGCGGCGGCCGACGCGCTGGGCATCGAGTTCAACCCGGACGACCCCGAGGGCGTACTGAACCGGCTCGGGCCGATCTCCCGGGTCATCCGCGCGGTGACCAGGAACACCGTGAACCCGACCGGGCTGCGGGCGGGCTACAAGGTCAACGTCATCCCGCAGGAGGCGCAGGCCGAGATCGATGGCCGCTTCCTGCCCGGTTACGAGGACGAGTTCTTCGCCGAGCTGGACCAGCTGATCGGGCCCAAACTGGCCCGCGACTTCATCCACCGGGACATCGCGGTGGAGGCCCCGGCCGAGGGCGCCCTCTACCAGGCCATGACCGATTCGCTGCTGGCGGCCGATCCCGGGGCCCGGGTGGTGCCCTACACGATGTTCGGCGGCACGGACGCCAAGGCGTTCAGTGAGCTCGGCGTCCGCTGCTACGGTTACGCACCGCTACAACTGCCTGCGGATCTCGACTTTTCCGGCATGTTCCACGGTATCGACGAACGTGTCCCGGTTGATGGGCTGAAGTTCGGTGTGCGCGTTCTTGACGCATTTCTCGACCATTGTTAGGTCTCCGCCGCAGGTCAACACATGTGTGAGGCAAAACGCCATAGTGGCCGGCAAAGATTATCCGGAAGTCTTCGCCTGCATACGATGCGTACTGTTACAGTCACTCACTGTGCACGGAGACGAGTGGGAACCTCCACCCGACTTGGGTGCCACTGACCCGGCTTGACCGCTGGGCCCAGTGACGATCCCGGCTCCGAGCATCGCCCCCGAAGTCATGAAGTAGCCAGCCAGGCGGATGCCGTTGTGGCTTGGTTTCGCCATCGCTAAGGATAGTGACTTTAAGTGCGTATCTAGTCGCTTTTAGTAACTAGAGTGGTAAAGGAGCTACCCCTTGCGGACGTGGGCCCACAGGACAGCCAAGACGGTCATGCTGACCGCCAGCTTCGCGGTGGCAGGCGCAGGATTCTCCGGCGTCGCCTTCGCAGCCGGTGGCAGCCTGGCCTCGGGCGGCGGCAGCGCAGGCAGCGCCGTCAGCTCGGGCCTTGGCTCGCTGGTGGGTGGCGACCAGGCCAGTTCGCTGGCCACGGTGCCCTCGGACGTCTGCCAGCACGCGGCGGCCGTGCTGGGCATCGGCCTGGCCGGCTGCGGCGGTAGCACGTCGGCGTCGAGTTCTCCGGCCTCGGCCGGAGGCTCGAGGACGACGGGTACGACCGGGCCCGGTGGTTCGGCCGGGAGCGTCGCCGGTGTGACCGGCCTCGCTGATGGCAGTTCGCGGGCCGGAAGCGAGCAGGTGAACGGGCTGGGCACGACGCCAGCGTCCGGGCGCGGCCAAAGTAATCAAGGCAGCCAGAACAGCCAGAACAGTCAGAACGCCCGGAGCGGCGGTAGCGGAAGCACCAGCTCTGGCTCGGCCACGGCGACCTCGGGCAACCGGTCGGCCGCCGCGGACAGCCAGGTCAGAGCCCCGGTCACCGCACCGTCAAGCGTGTGCGGCGACCCCGCCGCCGCGCTCGGCGATTCGGCCGCCGGATGTGAGGGCACGGCCGCGGCGGGTGCGCCCAGTGGGCGCACGTTCGCCGACACTCCGGACACCGGGACGGCACCGTCCCAGCCGGTGGCCACCACCCCGCAACACAGCACCACCGGGACGAGCGGGGACCGGGCGATCCCCGAGACCACGCTGGCCGCCGACTCTCCGCCGCGGATGAGCAACATCTCGATCTACAGCTTGGCCATCGGAGCACTGGTGGCCGGCGCCGTCGCGCTGAAGATGGCCGGACGGCGTTTTCGTGGCCACCACCATCGTGGCCACCGGGCCTGACAAACCCGTTTGCACGGTGTCCCGTGCCGCGCCGTGGGCGCGGCCACGGCGCGGGACCGCCCGCTCGGGCCCTCCCGCTAATCGATGCAGTTGAGAAATCACGACGAGTACAGGAGCAGTAATGAAGATATCGCCATAGGCGGCCGGTGTGATGAAAGTGGCCGTGTTGAGCGCTGCGTTTGCCATTCCCGGCATGGCGATGGCCTCGGCCGCGATCATTCCCACCCAATCGACCAGTGGAGATGGGTCCCTCCTGGGTGGAAACGCAGTCAATGCCCCGATCAGCGCGCCGGTCGACGTCTGCGGTAACGGCGTTGGCGTCCTGGGC
>CAXUJF010000327.1:0-3768 GCA_964250865.1 uncultured Streptosporangiaceae bacterium | reverse complement strand
TCAGCGCGCCGATCAACGTCTGCGGCAACTCGGTGGCCGTGCTCGGCTCGGCACTGTCCGGCTGCCAGGGCGGTGCCACCGTCACCTTTGTCACCACCCCTAACCACCCGGGCCGTCCCGGCCGCCCCGGTCGCCCGGGCAACCCCGGCGCTCCTGGCGCTCCTGGCGCTCCGGGTGCTCCTGGCGCCCCGGTGCTCCTGGCGCCCTCGGCGCTCCTGGTACCCCTGGCAACCCCGGCAACCCGGGCAACCCGGGCACCCCGGGTGGCAGCACCACCACTACGACCACCACGGGTAGCTCCACCGGCTCCACCGGCTCCAGCGGCTTGACCCAGACCAGCTCGGCCCAGACCGTGAGCAGCAGCAGTTCCCTGCCCACCACCGGCGCCGACCTGGCCGCCATGGTGGCCGGCGGCCTGGCCGCGATCGGCCTGGGCGTGGTGTCCTTGCTCACCATCCGCCGCCGCCGGATCGCCCGCATCTGACGCGAGCCGTCGTCCAGCGCACACCGCGCGGATTAAAACTGCCCGCCCTGGGGTTTGTGACTCTGAGGCGGGCAGACGCGTCTAGCCACCAGTGAGTCTGTTAAATATCTGCACTGACCGGGAAACGGGAACCCGCAGCTCAAAGCGTACGTACCGCCCGGATGATCTTCCGGCGCAGGGTGACCTTCCGGCTGCCATCGGCGAAAAGGCGAAGACGGGACAGTTCCCATTCGCCATACTCGGCATGGTCCGTCAGGATGCGCCGCGCGGCATCGCGTGTCATTCCGCGCGGCAGGTAGACAACCAGGTAGGCATATTCGGCCATCACCTCCTATTGTGCCTCTCGTCACCGGGGATTCAATCGGTGGCAGCGAGAAAACCGCTACGGTCGGGCTGGGCTCCTGTGCACCTTCCGATCAGGTGCCTGACCTGGCGGATGGCTGAGCTGGCCGTGGGTGGGGAACACCTAGGGCCGCAATGAGGGTTTGAATGTAACGACTAGGTCGCGCATCCTCGGATGAGGTGCGGCCAGCACGGAGCCCGCCTGGGCGGACCGTGCCGCGGATGTGAGGTTTGAACGAGCGTGCCACCACGTAAAGGCGCTACCAAGGGGACGGCAGCGGCGACGACAGAAGGTGCGGGCGGTAAGACGGCCCGTGCCGCGTCGAGCCGTGCCGCAAAATCCGGTGACGGTACCCGGCTGGTGATCGTCGAGTCTCCGGCCAAGGCGCGCACCATCGCCGGCTACCTGGGCCCGGGCTACGTGGTCGAGTCCAGCGTGGGACACATCCGCGACATGCCGGACCGGGCGGCGGAGATCCCGGCCAAGTACCGCAAGGAGCCGTGGGCCCGGCTCGGGGTCAACGTCGACGACAACTTCGAGGCGCTGTACGTCGTACCGAACGACAAGCGCCAGCAGGTCTCCAAGCTGAAGGATCTGCTCAAGGGCGCCGACGAACTCCTGCTCGCCACCGATGAAGACCGCGAAGGCGAGGCCATCGCCTGGCACCTGCTGGAAGAGCTCAAGCCCAAGGTCCCGTACCGGCGGATGGTGTTCCACGAGATCACCCCGGAAGCCATCGCGGCGGCCGTGGCCAACCCGCGGGAGCTGGACCAGGCCCTGGTCGACGCCTACCAGGCGCGCCGGGTGCTGGACCGGCTGTACGGGTACGAGGTCTCGCCGGTGCTGTGGAAGAAGGTCATGCCGCGGCTGTCGGCCGGGCGGGTCCAGTCCGTGGCCACCCGGCTCGTCGTGGACCGGGAGCGGGACCGGATCGCGTTCCGCGCCGCCCAGTACTGGGACCTGGAAGCCGAGTTCGCCACCGTGCCGGACCAGGCGAAAGACGACGCCAGCCCGAACTCGTTCAACGCCACCCTGGTCACCGTGGACGGTAAGCGGGTGGCCCAGGGCCGGGACTTCAACTCGGTCGGCCAGCTGCGGGCCAATGATGCGCGGGGCGACGTGCTGCACCTGGACGGCACGGCCGCGGCCGAGCTGGCCGGGCGGCTGCAGTCGGCCGACTTCGCGGTCAGGTCCGTCGAGCGCAAGCCGTTCAAGCGGTCCCCGTACGCCCCGTTCCGCACCACCACGCTGCAGCAGGAGGCCTCGCGCAAGCTGGGCTTCACGGCCAAGCACGCGATGTCGGTGGCGCAGCGGCTGTACGAGAACGGCTACATCACCTATATGCGAACCGACTCGACCACGCTGTCGCAGACGGCGATCGACGCCGCCCGGCACCAGGCGCGTGAGCTGTACGGCGACTCCTACGTCCCGGACAAGCCGCGCGTCTACGCCAGCAAGGTCAAGAACGCCCAGGAGGCGCACGAGGCCATCCGGCCCGCCGGGGACCGGTTCCGCACCCCGGAGCAGGTGGCCCGGGACGGCCTGTCCCGCGACGAGCAGCGCCTGTACGACCTGGTGTGGAAGCGCACCGTGGCGTCGCAGATGACGGACGCCACCGGCGAGTCCGTCTCGGTCCGGGTGGCGGGCACGTCCTCGGCCGGCGAGCAGGCCGAGTTCGGCGCGTCCGGCAACGTGATCAAGTTCTACGGCTTCCTCAAGGCCTACGTGGAAGGCGCGGACGACCCCAACACCGACCGCGACGACCGGGAACGCCGGCTGCCGCCGCTGACCGAGAATGACCCGCTCGAGGCGCTCCGGCTGGCGGCGGCCGAGCACGCCACCCGCCCCCCGGCCCGCTTCACCGAGGCGTCGCTGGTCAAGGAGCTGGAAGACCGGGAGATCGGCCGCCCGTCCACGTACGCGACGATCCTCGGCACGATCCTGGACCGCGGTTACGTGTTCAAGAAGGGCACCGCGCTGGTGCCTTCCTACCTGGCCTTCGCCGTGATCACGCTGATGGAGATGCACTTCGGCCAGCTGGTGGACTACGCCTTCACGGCCCGGATGGAAGGCGTGCTGGACGACATCGCCCACGGCGAGGCGGCCCGGGTGCCCTGGCTGCGCCGGTTCTACTTCGGCGACCAGACCAGCAACGGCGGCGCGATCGGCGACGGTCACGACGACGACGCCGGGGCCGGCCTGAAGGCCCTGGTCGATGACATCGACGACATCGACCCGCGGCAAGTCAGTTCGTTCCCGCTGGACGGCACCGACATCACCGTGCGGGTGGGCCGGTACGGGCCTTACCTGGAGCGCGGCGACCAGCGGGTCAACGTGCCCGAGGACATGGCCCCGGACGAGCTGACCCCGGCCAAGGCCGAGGAGCTGTTCGCCCAGCCCAACGAGGACCGGACCCTCGGGACCGATCCGGGCACCGGCCTGACCGTGGTGGCCAAGTCCGGCCGGTTCGGCCCCTACGTGACCGAGGTGCTGGGCGAGGACGCACCGGCCTCGGCCAAGCCACGCACCGGGTCGCTGCTGAAGTCGATGTCTCTGGACACGGTGAGCCTGGATGACGCGCTCAAGCTGCTCAGCCTGCCGCGGACCATCGGCGAGCTGGACGACGAGCCGGTCACCGTGCAGAACGGCCGGTACGGGCCCTACGTGAAGAAGGGCACGGACAGCCGCTCGCTGGAGAACGAGGACCAGCTGTTCACGCTGACCCTGGCCGAGGCCAAGGCCCTGTTCTCCCAGCCGAAGCCCCGCGCCGCCCGCGGCGCGGCCGCACCGCCGCTGCGGGAGATGGGCGACGACCCGGCCACCGGTAAGCCGATGGTGGTGAAGAACGGCCGGTTCGGCCCGTACGTGACCGACGGGGAGACCAACGCCTCGCTGCGCAAGGGCGATGAGGTGGAGACGCTGACCGTGGACCGGGCGGCCG
>CAXUJF010000326.1:0-7082 GCA_964250865.1 uncultured Streptosporangiaceae bacterium | reverse complement strand
GTTGGGGGGAGCCGGGGTCATGTGGCGGCTCCGGGGGCCATGGGGATCTGGACGCCGCGGTCGGCGGCGACGCGTTCGGCGATCTCGTAGCCCGCGTCGACGTGGCGGAACACGCCCATGCCCGGGTCGTTGGTCAGCACGCGCTCCAGCTTGGCCGCGGCCAGCTCGGTGCCGTCGGCGACACAGACCTGGCCGGCGTGGATGGACCGGCCGATGCCGACCCCGCCGCCGTGGTGCACGCTGACCCAGGACGCGCCCGAGGACGCGTTGACCAGCGCGTTGAGGATGGGCCAGTCGGCGATGGCGTCGGAACCGTCGGCCATGGCCTCGGTCTCCCGGTAGGGGGAGGCGACCGAGCCGGTGTCCAGGTGGTCGCGGCCGATCACGATCGGCGCGCTGATGTCGCCCCGCTGGACCAGCTCGTTGAACCGGACCCCGGCCAGGTTGCGCTCGCCGTAACCCAGCCAGCAGATCCGCGCGGGCAGCCCCTGGAAGTGGACCTTCTCCTGGGCCATCTTGATCCAGCGGGCCAGCGGCTCGTTCTCCGGGAACAGGTCGAGCACGGCCGCGTCGGTGACGGCGATGTCCTTCGGGTCGCCGGACAGGGCAGCCCACCGGAACGGCCCCTTGCCCTCGCAGAACAGCGGCCGGATGTAGGCGGGCACGAAGCCGGGGAAGGCGAAGGCCCGGGTGTAGCCGGCCCGTTCGGCCTCACCGCGGATCGAGTTGCCGTAGTCGAAGACCTCCGAGCCGGCGTCCATGAACCCGACCATCGCCTCCACGTGGGCGGCCATGGACTCCTCGGCCCGGTGGGTGAACCCGGCCGGGTCCTCGGCCCGCAGTGCCTCCATGTCCTCGAAGGCCACCCCGCGGGGCAGGTAGCTCAGCGGGTCGTGGGCCGAGGTCTGGTCGGTGACGATGTCGGCCGGGAAGCTCTGGTCGAGCAGGGCGGGCAGCACCTCGGCCGCGTTGCCCAGCAGCCCGATGGACAGCGGGGTGCCCGCGTCCCGGGCCGCGATGGCCCGGCGCACGGCGTCGTCCAGGTTGTCCGCGGCCAGGTCCAGGTAGCCCTGCTCGATGCGGCGCTCGATCCGGGACGGGTCACAGTCGATGCACAGGGCCACGCCGCCGTTCATGGTGACGGCCAGCGGCTGGGCCCCGCCCATGCCGCCCAGGCCGGCGGTGAGGGTGATGGTACCGGCCAGCGTGCCGCCGAACCGCTTGGCCGCCACCGCGGCGAACGTCTCGTACGTACCCTGCAGGATGCCCTGGGTGCCGATGTAGATCCACGAGCCGGCCGTCATCTGGCCGTACATGGTCAGCCCCAGGGCCTCGAGGCGGCGGAACTCCTCCCAGTTGGCCCACTCCGGGACCAGCAGGGAGTTGGCGATCAGGACCCGGGGGGCCCATTCGTGGGTGCGGACGATGCCGACCGGCTTGCCCGACTGGACCAGCAGGGTCTCGTCGTCGGCCAGGTCCTGCAGCGACCGGACGATGGCGTCGAACGCGGGCCAGCTGCGGGCGGCCCGGCCGGAGCCGCCGTAGACGATGAGCTGGTCGGGATGCTCGGCCACCTCGGGATCGAGGTTGTTCATCAGCATCCGCATGGCGGCCTCTTGCGGCCAGCCCTTACAGCTGAGGTCGGTGCCGCGCGGGGCGCGGACTGGCCGGGGGCCTGCTCCCGGCCCGGAGGTGTCATTGCGCATGGTCAATGATTGCCCGCCCGGACCGGGAGCCTACCGTCGGCCCCGCCAGTTACTACAGACGCGGTTACTGCAGACGCGGTTACTTGAGGCCGTTTTGGCTGAGCCAGTTGCTGGCCACCGTGGTGTAGCTCTGGTGGTCGATGGTCAGCGACTTGTTCAAAGCCAGCAGGTCGGCCGTGGTCAGCTTGGCCGAGATCGCGTTGAGCGTGCTGACCACCTTGGCGCTGGCCGCCTTCTTGTAGACCAGCGGCAGGATGTTCTGGGCGGCGAACATGTTCTTCGGGTCCGACAGCGAGAGGAGCTTGTCCGTGATGATCTGCGGCGTGGTGGTGAACACGTCGGCCGCCTGGACCTTGCCGCTCTGCAGGGCGGACAGGGTGATCGGGCCGGACTCGTCCAGCGGCGAGAACGACTTGAAGGTCAGGCCGTAGGCCTTCTTCAGGCCGGGGATACCGTCGGCGCGGGTCTCGAACTCCGACGGGCCGCCGATGATCCAGGTCTTGGCGACCGAGGACAGGTCGGCGATGGACGTCAGGTGGTACTTGCTCGCGTTGGCCTGGGTGATGGTGATCGAGTCCTTGTCCTGCGCGGCCGAGGAGTTCAGGATCTCCACCGAGCTGGGCAGCTTGGCCTTGAGGGCCGCGTCGACGTCGGCCGTGCTGGCGGCCGTGCTGGTCTTGTCGACCGACGTGGTCAGCAGCGCCCCGTTGTACTCGGGGATGATCGAGATCGCGCCCTTGACCACCTCGGGGTAGTAGACCTCGCGGGCCCCGATGTTGAACTTGGTCGTCACCTTGACCCCGGCGCTCGTCAGGGCGTCGGCGTAGATCTGGGCCAGCAGCTCATCCTCGGGGAAGTTGGCCGAGCCGACCACCACCGAGTTGGACGCGCTGGGCGCCAGCGGGTTTGAGCCGGAGCTGGAGCTGGACTTACCGCTGCCGCCGCTGGAGCAGGCGGCGACGGCGACACAGGCCACGGCGGCCAGGCTGACCGCCGTAAATTTCTTATAAGGCATGAGGGTGTTCCCTTCAATTCTGACCGGAAAAGACGTTATCAGGAGTTCTGCGCTTGACCGCGCAGGCCCGCCGGGACAATCAGCAGCCTGATCAGCATGAACAGCCCCTGAACGGCGAGCGCGAGCAGCACGATCACCGCGGCCCCGCCGGCGACCACGTTGTACTCGTCACGGGCGAGCCCGTCGATGATGTAGCGGCCCAGGCCGCCCAGGCCGATGTAGGCCGCGATGGTGGCGGTGGCCACGACCTGGATGGCCGACGTCCGGACGCCCAGGAGAATCAGCGGCAGGGCGACCGGGACCTCGGCCTTGCGCAGGATCTGCCCCTCGGTCATGCCCATGCCCCGGGCCGCGTCGGTCAGCTCCCGGTCGACCCCGAGCACGCCCTCGTAGGTGTTGACCAGTATGGGCGGGATGGCCAGAGCGACCAGCGGGACCAGCCAGGAGAGGATCGATCCGGAGGTGAGCACGAAGATCAGCACCAGCAGGCCCAGGGTGGGCAGGGCCCGGCCGAAGTTGGCGATCGTCACCACGGCGAAACCGCCGCGGCGCAGGTGCCCCATGGCCAGGCCGGCCGGGATCGCGATGACCAGCGCGATGATCAGCGCGAGCCCGGTGTACTCCAGGTGCTGACCCAGCCGTTCCGGAATGCCGTTGCTGCCGTGCCAGTTCTGCGAGGAGACCAGCCAGTCCCACGCGGTACTGAAGTAACTCATCTAGCGCGCCTCCGGCACGACAACTCGTTGTGCGCGCCTCCGGCACGACAGCTCATATGCCACTCCCCTTTATCCCGGCATTGGCGCCCCGGAGAGCGACCGACACGGCGCGACGGCGCTGCTGGCGCGGTGCCCGCGCCTCCCACGGGGTCAGCCACCGCCGGGCCAGCACGAGCAGGCCGTCGAAGATCAGGGCCAGCAGGATGATCAGCACCAGGCCGACGTAGATCTCGGTGGTGAAGTCCCGCTGCTCGCCGTCGGTGAACAGGTAGCCCAGGCCGCCGATGCCGATCAGCTGGCCCACGCTGACCAGGCTGATGCTGGACACGGTGGCCACCCGCAGGCCCGCGATGATGACCGGGACGGCCAGCGGCAGCTCGACCTGGAGGGTGCGGCGCAGCGCGCCGAAGCCCATGGCCACCGCGGCCTGCCGGACCGGCTGCGGCACCGAGCGCAAGCCGTCGACCACGTTCGGGATCAGCACCGACAGCGAGAACAGCGTGAGCGGGATGATCACGGTCCAGTCGGTCAGCCCGGTGTAGGCGATCAGCACCAGGTACAGCGCCAGCGAGGGCATCGCGTAGAAGATGCTGGTCAGGCTCAGGATGGGCGGCCACGTCCAGCGCCAGCGGACGCACATGATCCCAATCGGGACGGCGACCACGATGCCGAACACGATCGGCAGCAGGGCCAGGTACAGGTGGCTGCCCAGGAGGTGCAGGATCTGGACGCGGTTCTGCCAGGCCCAGCTCATGACGGGCGAACGCCTTCGCCGGCCGGCTCAGCTGAATCGGCTGAATCGGCTTGGCCGTCCGTCTGTGCCTCCGGAGTGGTCCGCCCCTCGCGGAACACCGGCTGGTCCGGGTGCCCGTCCAGCCCGGCCTGCTCGGCGGTCTGGATGGCGGCCCGGAGCCGCTCGTAGGTGGTGATGCCCAGCGCCCGGCCCTGGTCGTCGACGCCGGCCGCGCGCCCGGTCCGGGACAGCACGGTGGCGTCCAGCGCGGCCCGCAGCGAGTCCCGGCCGACCTGGAACGTGTGGCCCAGCGGCGCCAGCGGCAGCGGCAGCGTGCCCAGCGTCTCCCGGCCGGGCTGACTGTCCAGGTCGGCCACGGCGAACCAGCCCTGCGGCTTGGTGTTGCCGTCGGTGACCAGCACCCACGACTCGCCGCACCGCTGAGCCGCCGCGCGGGCCTGCTCCACGGTGGTGTCCCCGGGCAGCACGGTGCCGTTCTCCAGGTTGAGCTGGCCGGCCGAGAAGAACGCGAGCCGGCGGATGCCGCGGTCGAAGCCGAGGAAGTTCTCCACGTACTCGTCGGTCGGTGAGCCGAGCAGATGCTGCGGCGAGTCCAGCTGGGCGATCTTCCCGTGCGGGTAGAACACCGCGACCTGGTCCCCGACCTTGATCGCTTCTTCGACGTCGTGGGTGACCAGGACCACGGTCTTGTGCAGCTCGGCCTGCAGCCGGATCAGCTCGTCCTGCAGGGAGGACCGGACGATCGGGTCGACCGCGCTGAACGGCTCGTCCATCAGCAGCACCGGCGGGTCCGCGGCCAGCGCCCGGGCCACCCCGACGCGCTGCTGCTGACCGCCGGACAGCTGGTACGGATAGCGGCGGCCCATGTCCGCATCCAAGCCGACCAGGTCCATCAGCTCGCGGGCCCGGTCCCGGGCCTTGGCCTTGTTCCAGCCCTCGAGCAAGGGGACGGTGGCGATGTTGTCCTCGATCGTGCGGTGCGGGAACAACCCGGCCTGCTGGATGACGTACCCGATACCGCGCCGCAGCCGGGACGCCTCGACCGTGGTGATGTCGGTACCGTCCAGCATGATCCGGCCCTCGGACGGCTCGATCAGGCGGTTGATCATCCGCAGCGACGTGGTCTTGCCACAGCCGCTCGGACCGACCAGGACCATGGTCTGACCGTCGGGAATCTCCAGGTCCAGCGCGTCGACCGCCACTGTTCCGCCCGGATAACGCTTTGTCACACTCTCAAAGGTGATCAAGCGCGGGCCTCGCTCATCGTTGGTTATCCCGGTGACTGATCATGGGTCTCTGCCCGCGTCGGTGCGTGCCTCACGTGGCCACCAGCGTGAATATTTCTCTTCATGCTCTTGAGTCCTGAAGAGGGTGTCAAGGCGACAACCTGGACAGTATGCGAACTTGTTACGTGCAGGGGGAAGTGATCATGACAGCGGAAATCGACCGTGGATCGGCTCCAGCCACGCTGGACGGATCCAGCCTGAGCTGCGAAGACGTGCGAGCCATCGCGCGGGACAGCCCGCCGGTGGCGGTGGCGGAGGCCGGGCTGGAGCGGGCCCGGCAAGCTCGCGACGCCGTGCATGCGGCGATGGAGCGCCAGCCGGTGTACGGCAGGACGACCGGCGTCGGCGCCAACCGCAGCATCCAGGTCGAGGACGGCGGCCACGGCCTGCGCCTGCTGCGCAGCCACGCCGGCGGGGCCGGGCCGCTGCTGGCCGCGCCGCTGGCCCGGGCCATGCTCGTGGTCCGGCTCAACCAGCTGGCCGCGGGCGGCTCCGGGGTCGACCCGGCGCTGCTGACCGTGCTGGCCGAGGTGCTCAACCGGGGCCTGATCCCGCCGGTGCGCACGGTCGGGGCCATCGGCACCGGCGATCTGAGCGCGCTGGCCTCGACCGCGCTGTGCCTGATCGGCGAGCGGCCGTGGCTCGGCGGCCTGGGCGAGGTGCTGCCACCGTTCGCGCTGGACCCGGCGGACGCGCTCGCCTTTTTGAGCAGCAACGCGGCCACCATCGGGGAGGCGGCGCTGGCCGCGGCCGACCTATCCGACCTGATCGCGGCGACCCCGGTCCTGGCCGCGCTGTCGTTCCTGGTCGTACGGGGTTCAGCCGAGCCCTACGCGGTCGAGGTGCAGCGGGCCCGGCCACACCGGGGCCAGGCCGAGGTGGCCCGCCGGATGCGGGCGCTGCTGGCCGGGCAGGACGTGCACGCGGCCCGGATCCAGGACCCCTACGGCTACCGGGCGCTGCCCCAGGTCCACGGCCCGGCCGTGGACGCGGTGCGGGAACTGCGCCAGGTGCTGGCGGTGGAGATGAACGCCGCGGCGGAAAACCCGCTGGTCGACAGCGTGTCCGGGCAGGTCTTCCACAACGGGAACTTCTACACCGCCTACCTGGGGCTGGCCCTGGACTCGGCCCGGCTGGCGCTGTTCCAGACCGCGGCGCTGTCGGCCACCCGGCTCGGCACGCTGGTCGAGCCGCGGCTGACCGGGCTGCGGCCGTTCCTGGCCAGCAATGTGCCGGCCAGCTCGGGCGTGCTGGCCCTGGAGTACGTGGCCCACTCCGCGCTGGCCGACATCCGGCGGCTGGCCTCCCCGGCCACGCTGGGCACCGCGGTGCTGTCCCGCGGGCTGGAGGACCTGGCCGACTTTTCCACCCAGGCCGCCCGGGCCGCCACCGACACCGTGGCCGCGTACCGGATCGTGCTGGCCTGCGAGCTGGTGGCCGCGATCCGCGGGCTGCGGCTGCGCCGCCTGGTGCCCGCGGCCGGGCCGCTGCGGGACGCCTACGAGCTGGCCGCGCCGGCCCTGGACACCCGGATCGAGGACCGGCCGCTGGACGCCGACATCGACGCCGCCGAGGGCCTGCTGACCACGCTGGCCGGGGTGTGAC
>CAXUJF010000325.1:0-7121 GCA_964250865.1 uncultured Streptosporangiaceae bacterium | reverse complement strand
CCCCCCGGGCCACCGCCGATCACGCCGGGGGTACTGACGCCGTCGAGGCCGACGCTGGCGGCCAGGCCCGCGTAGACGGCGCACTCGGTGATGGCCCAGCCCGCAGCGGACAGCCAGTCCCCGGCCGGCTGGATGACGCCGGTGCGGGCCCCGGACCGCGACCCGGTCCCGAACGAGCCGATCGCGGCCAGCACCGGCCCGGGCGCCAGGGCCAGGAACCGGCCGGACCGGTTGCACACGTAGGCCGCGACCAGGGTGACCGCGCCCATCGCCTTGGCGCTGGCGATCGGCTCGGAGAACCAGATGGCCGAGGCCAGCCCGAGGCCCAGGCTGATGCCCAGCAGCGCGGCCGGGGCCAGCGCGCGGTCGGCGGCCCAGCGGGCCACGTCCCGGGCGATCGGGTCCACGCACAGCTCGCCGACCAGGCCGTCCTCGTCCCGGTCGGCGTCGCCGTCCGGCCGGGCCTCGACCAGCTGAACGTCCACCCCGCGCTGGGCCAGCTCCCCCATCAGCGCGGTGATCTGGTCCGGGGCGCCGGGCTGGCGGGCCAGGTACTCGGCCGCCTCGGCCAGCGCCCGCAGGTCGGCCGGGTCGACCAGGATGGCGCGGCAGTCATCACGGGCCTCGGCGTAGCCCGCGGTGCCCTCGGTGTCCAGCAGCCGGGCCAGTGCCTGCCGGGGCACGGAAAGGTCGCCGTCGCAGATGAGCATGGGCTCGCTCGTGGCCCGCGCGGCCGCGGCGATGGCCAGCAGCCCGCCGCCCGGGCCGGCGTCCTCGGTCGCATCCACCCGGCGCACCCCGAGCGACGTCAGCTGGCCGGACAACCCCGCGGCCGGTTCGGCCGTGAGGACCAGCGCAACGGTCATCGGACGTCCTCTCACGCGGCCCAGCCGACCGGCACTCCTGAGGCCCACAGCGTTCCCAGCAGCCTACCCAGCTAACCCCGCTGATTACCGGTGGACACGCGGCGCACCGCACCGTGACTGATCCAGTAGAGTCCGGCTCATGCGGATGGTCGCGGTCGTGCTGGCGGGCGGATCGGGCCAGCGTTTCGGCGCCGGGGTACCGAAGCAGCTGCTGGAGCTGGACGGCCAGACGTTGCTGGCCCACTGCGTGGCCGCGTTCGACGCCGCACCCGGGGTGGACGAGGTGCTGGTCGTGATGCCGCCGGGCCGGGCCGCGGACGCGGACAAGCTGCGGGCCGACGGCGCCTACCCCAAGCTCACCGCGGTCATCGAGGGCGGCACCTCCCGGCCCGCCTCCACCCGGGCCGCGATCAGCGCGATCAACGCGAGGCGCGCGGCGGCCGCAGAGCACGGCGACCGCGACGGCGACCGCGACGCCGACTGGGGCGTGCTGTTCCACGACGCCGCCCGGCCGCTGGTGGACCAGCGCATCATCGCCGACTGCGTGGCCGCGCTGGAGCGGGTGGACGCGGTGGGCGTGGCCGTGCCGACGGCGGACACCATCGTGGTCGTGGCCGACGGCGTGATGACGCAGATCCCGCGGCGGGACAGCCTGCTGCGCTGCCAGACCCCGCAGGCTTTCCGGCTGCCGGTCATCGCCCGGGCCCACGAGCTGGCCCTGGCCGACCCGGACTACGAACCGACCGACGACTGCGGCGTGGTGCTGCGCTACCTGCCGGACGTGCCGGTGCACGTGGTCCAGGGCAGCGAACGCAACCTGAAGATCACTTATCCGCGCGACCTGGCCATCGCCCAGGTCATGATGGACGAGGAGCAGAGCCGGCCATGACTCCTTCTTCCTGGTCACCGGAACAGCTGCAGCGGATCGACGAGGCCGACGAGCTGGAGATCACCAGCAGGCGCGCGGACGGGACGCTGCGCCAGTTTGTACCGATCTGGGTCGTGCGCGTCGATGACCACGTGTACGTGCGGACCTGGCATCGGCGCACGACCGGTTGGTTCGGCCGGGTGCTGGAGGCCGGCCGGGCCCGCGTCCGGGTCCCCGGCCTGGAAGCCGACGTCGTAGTGGAGGACGTCGGTGCGGGTCCCGGTGAGCTGCGGAGCCATATCGATGAGGCCTACCGGGCCAAGTACGGGCGTTACGGCGACGGCTCGGTCGGCCAGATGGTCACGGACGAAGCCGTCGCCGCGACCCTGCGGCTGAGCCCGGACGGTGCCAGCTAGTTCAGGCCAGCTAGTTCAGGCCAGCTAGTTCAGGCCAGCTAGTTCAGGCCAGCTAGTTCTTGATCGCCTGCTTGACCAGGGTCCGGCCGAAGTCCCACATCAGGCCGCCGCCCTTGCTGGCGTCCTCCATGACCTCGGCGAAGGCGTCGGTGAACAGCTTGACCTCGGTGTCGCTGATCATCAGCGGCGGGATCAGCTTGATGACCTCCATGTGGTCACCCGAGACCTGGGTCAGTATCCGGTGCCGCTGGAACAACGCCACCACCACCATCTGGGCGAACAGGCCGACCCGGGCCTTCTGCAGCATGGCCCAGTTCGTCCTGGCCTTCAGCCCAGACGGCCGCCCGAACTCCAGGCCGATGATCAGGCCCTTGCCCCGCACGTCCTTGATCAGGTCGTGCTTGGCCTGCAGCTCCCGGAACGACCGCATCAGCTCCTCGCCGCGGCGGGCGGCGTTCTCGACCAGGCCTTCGTCGTCGATGACGGCCAGCGCGGCCAGCCCGGCCGCCATGGCCAGCGGGCCGCCCTTGAACGTGGTGGAGTGCTTCATCAGCTTGTCCATGGACGAGTACACCGACGAGTAGATCTTGTCGGTGGTCAGCATGGCCCCGACCGGCACGTAGCCGCCGGACAGCGCCTTGGCCACGGTCACGATGTCCGGCCGGACGTCGCCGTCCCAGTCGTAGGAGAAGAACTTACCGGTGCGGCCCAGGCCGACCTGGACCTCGTCACAGATCAGCAGCGCGCCGCGGGAGTGCAGCAGCGCCTTGGCCGCGGGCAGGAACCCGGGCGGGGTCATCATCACGCCGTGCCCCTGGACCGGCTCGACGATCAGCGCGGCCACGTCGCCCCGGCGCAGCTCGGCATCGAGCGCGTCGAGGTCACCCAGCGGAATCTGGGTCCCCGGCAGCAGCGGGCCGAAGCCGGCCTTGAACTCTTCGGCCCCGTTCACCGACAGCGACCCGGTGGTCAGACCGTGGAAGCCGTGCCGAGCGTAGACGATCCGGCCCTTGCCGGTGGCGTGGCGGGCGAACTTCAGCGCCGACTCGACCGCCTCGGTGCCGCTGTTGCAGAAGAAGACCCGCTCGAGCCCCGGCGCCTTGGCCAGCAGCCGCTCGGCCAGCAGGCCCTGGATCGGCGGGCAGTCGAACTGGGTCCAGGCGGCGAAGTCCATCTCCAGCGCGTCGGCCAGGGCCTGCTTGATCACCGGGTGGGACCGGCCGGCCGCGAACACCCCGAACCCGGACAGGAAGTCGGCGTAGGTGTGGCCCTCGGCGTCGAAAAGGTACGCACCCTCGCCGCGCACGTAGTTCTTGTCGAAGCCGATCGTGCGCAGGGTCCGCGGCAGCTGCGGGTTCAGATACCGCGATTGCAGTTCGGCGCCGTCGGCGGCGTGAGCGGCCAGGAGGCTGGGCAGATCGAAGGTCATAGGTCATTATCTCCCGGCTCGATCTCCTGGCTGGCCGTCAGTCCCCCGCGGGCCGCGCCATCCGCCGCAGCAGCCCGCGTGAGCTGGTCAGGAAGCCCGCGCCCCAGCATAGGTGCATGGTGGCCAGCGCGACCGGGATCCGGGTCCGCACGCCGAGCGGCACGTCGCGGCCCAGGACCGCGGCCACCCCGGTGATCCCGGCCGCGTAGGTGGCCGGAATCACGAGGCCGAGGCTGAGCCAGCGCACCCCGGCGGGCGCGCCAGCCGCGATGCCGGCCAGGCCGGCCACCCCGACCACGCTGCCGGCCGCGATGACCGAGAACGCGGCGGGCGGGGCCAGGTAACGCAGGTTGATCGTGCCCGCGTGCTGACGGGCCACCACCCGGCGCCAGCGGCCGTAGTGGAAGTACTGCGCGCCCAGCGCGCGGGGGGTGGAGCGCGGGCGGTAGGTGACGCGCAGCTCCGGCTCGAACCAGACGACGCCGCCGGACAGCCGGATCCGGTGGTTCAGCTCCCAGTCCTCGGCCCGCAGGTACTCCTCGTCGTACCCGCCGGCCTTCTCGATGGCGTCACGCCGGTACACGCCCAGGTAGACGCTGTCCACCGGGCCGGGCTCACCACCGGTGTGGAAGCTGGCCCCGCCCACGCCGGCCTTGGAGGTCATGGCCCAGGCCACGGCCTGCTCGAACCGGCTCACGCCCTCGGCCGCCATCACGCCGCCGACGTCGGCCGCGCCGGTGCGCAGCAGGGTCCCGACCGCGGTGCGCAGGTAGCCGGGCGGCAGCATGGCGTGCCCGTCGACCCGGGTGATCACGCCGAACCGGGCCGCCTTGATGGCCGCGTTGACCCCGGACGGGATCTTGCCGGTCGGGTTCGGGACCACGGTCACGTTCGGGTGGTCCGTGGCCAGCTGCTCGGCGATGGCCTGCGTCCGGTCCCGGGACGGCCCCACCGCGAGCACCAGCTCGAGCTGGCCCGGGTAGTCCTGTTCCAGGATGTGCCGGACGGCCTCGGACAAGTGCCGTTCCTCGTTGCGCACGGGCATGACGACCGACACCGGCGGCCATTCCGTGCCCGGTGACGGCTGGCCCGCGGAGACAGGAGATGTATGCACCATGACGAGCAGAACGCTACTGCACGCGGTGGCCCTTTCGCCGTACAGATCCCCGATCGCCAGCTGGGGCGATCGGGGATCTGCGGCGTGCTCAGGTGCTACCGGTCACGAAGTGACGTCCTCCAGGCCCGAGTCCTCCAGCATCTCGGTGACCAGCGCCGCGATCTGGGACCGCTCGGAGCGGGTCAGGGTCACGTGCGCGAACAGCGGGTGGCCCTTGAGCTTCTCGATCACCGCGACCACACCGTCGTGCCGGCCGACCCTCAGGTTGTCCCGCTGGGCGATGTCGTGGGTCAGCACGACCCGGGAACCGGACCCGATCCGGGACAGCACGGTCAGCAGCACGCCGCGTTCCAGCGACTGGGCCTCGTCCACGATCACGAAGGCGTCGTGCAGCGAACGGCCGCGGATGTGGGTCAGCGGCAGCACCTCGATCATGTCCCGGGCCATGACCTCGTTGATCACGTCCTGGCTGGTGATCGCGGACAGGGTGTCGAACACCGCCTGGGCCCACGGGTTCATCTTGTCGGCCTCGGAACCGGGCAGGTAGCCCAGCTCCTGGCCGCCGACCGCGTACAGCGGCCGGAAGACGATCACCTTCCGGTGCTGGCGGCGTTCCATGACCGCCTCCAGGCCCGCGCACAGGGCCAGCGCGGACTTGCCGGTGCCGGCCCGGCCGCCCAGCGAGACGATGCCCACCTCCGGGTCCAGCAGCAGGTCGAGCGCCACCCGCTGCTCGGCGCTGCGGCCCCGCAACCCGAACACCTCACGGTCGCCCCGGACCAGCTGGACGGACTTGTCCGGCCGGACCCGGCCCAGCGCGCCGCCGCCCTCGGACACCAGCACCAGGCCGGTGTGGCAAGGCAGGTCACGGGCCTGCTCGCAGTCCAGGCTGCCGCTGGAGTACAGCTCCTCGATGTCGGCCCGGGGCACGGTCAGCTCGGTCATGCCCATCCAGCCGGAGTCGGCGGGCAGCCCGCCCCGGTACTCCTGGGCCGGCAGGCCGACCGACGCCGCCTTGACCCGCAGCGGCAGGTCCTTGCTGACCAGCACCACGTCGTGGCCTTCGGCCGCGAGGTTGCAGGCCACCGACAGGATCCGGGTGTCGTTGTCGGCCAGCCGGAAGCCGGCGGGCAGTACCCCGGTATCGGTGTGGTTCAGTTCCACCTTGACCATGCCGCCCAGGTCATTGACGGGCAGCTCGGCGTCCAGCCGGCCGTGCTCTATCCGCAGCTCGTCGAGGAAGCGCAGCGCCTGGCGGGCGAAGTACCCCAGCTCGGGATGGTGGCGCTTGGCCTCCAGCTCGGTGACGACGACGAGTGGCAGAACCACCAGGTGCTCGTCGAACCGGCTGAAAGCGCCCGGGTCGGAGAGCAGAACGCTGGTGTCGAGCACGTACGTGCGGACCTTGCGAGACCGTCCAGCGGGCGTGCCAGCACGGCGGCGGGGCTTGACGGCCGACGTGGAGACTGGCTGATCGCTGGATTGCTGCGGACCACGGCGAATCGAGGAACTGGCCACGCGATCTCCCTTGGATGCCTGGATCGGCATCCGGCTAGGAGCCTGTGCCCGGAGAGGCGCGCGTTACCTTGAACCGCGCGGCGACCATGTCGGCCACCGCCGGCATCGGCGTGCGGTACGGGCCCACGGGCCCGTCGCCAGCCAATTGGCGAGTAACGCTCACAGGCGTACCGGACGGACCGGGGTAGGCCCACGAAGGGCCAACCGGCCCTTCCTTCATCACGCCTGCGTTCGGAAACGCGAACGCTTCGCAAATCCAAGGGCCTTCCCGCGAGCGGCGCTTACCGCCCGCACTTTGAAGGTACCTGGACAAGCCCATCCTGGAAATACCAGACACGCCGCGACCTGGGAAATTCCAGGTGAGAGGGCTGTCACAGCCCTTTGGCGCGACACCCAGGCCCATTCGGGCACGTTCTTCCGCCCGTTACCGCCCGATAAGTCCAGATCACCGCCAACTCCCTGCGGAGCCCTTCTCGAGCCGGAACATTTAATCAACAATTAACCTCCAAACCGTTTAGCCGCACCAAGGCCGCCAAGTCCCGGCGCTTAAGGGTTTCCGGCGCTGCGGGCCCCAAGTCGGCCAGGCGCTGCGGCATGCCCAGCGACCGCCCCGGGTGGTCCAACTCGCCGGGTCGCGGAGTCGTCCGGGTCGCGGGAAGACCCGAGCGCGACCTCCACCTAACCCAGACCCCTTGGCTCTTGGGCCGTGTGGGACTGGTGGGGCGGCGCATGGGCGAGGCCCGCTCCCGCTGGAGCAGTTGCAGGGATTATCACTGCACCTGCTCCAGTGAGAGCCAGAGCCCCACCTGGTGAGGCCATGGGGCTCAGGAGGAGGGCCGCCCCACCCGCGCCGAAGAACTTCGCGACGAGTGAGGCTCCTGGGCAGCGTGGGGTCGATGGGGTGGAT
>CAXUJF010000324.1:3332-7153 GCA_964250865.1 uncultured Streptosporangiaceae bacterium | reverse complement strand
ACCCGCGTCGGCGAGCCTCGCCAGAGCTGGAAATACAGCTTGTATGTAGTCGTGCAGAACGCCTGGAGCGCCGGTTGCTGACCGCGCCTGTCTGGGCTTCACGAGAAGGCTGCTGCATGGTCGGTGGCGAACTGCTCGAAGGTGCGTGCCGGGCGTCCGAGGATCGAGGGCACGTCGTCGGTGACCCAGTCGGAGTCGCCTTGGGCGAATAGGGTGACGGCCTGGGCGTTCATCCCGGCGATGTGCCGGGGGACGCCGACGTCGATCATTGCCTGCTTTTGCTCTTCAAAAGTCAGCGGGTGGAAGGTGACCGGCCGGCCGAGCACCTTGGACAGCACTATGGCGTCTGCGTAGGAAAGGCTCTCGGGCCCGGTGGGCCAGTAGGTTTTTCCCCGGTGGGCGGCGGGTGACGCAGCGATCTGGGCGGCGACCGCGGCGACGTCGCGGGTGTCGACCATGCCGACGCGGCCGTCGCCAGTGGAGGAGCCGAAGCTGCTCGTCTTGGCGATCGCGGGCGCCAGCATGAGGAAGTTCTGCATGTAGGCGTTGTTCCGCAGCAGCGTGTAGCCGAGCCCGGAGGCGATCAGCCCGTTCTCGATTTCGGTCTGGTCGCGGCGCCGCGCGATGGGCGAGTCCGCCGAGGCCTTGCTGGTGATCTTCACGACGTGCCCGACGCCCGCTCCCGCGGCGCTGGCGACGACGTTCAGCTCCTGAGCGGGAATCGCCGGGCTGACCAGCACGACGGCCGAGATTCCGCGCATCGCCGCGTCGATGGTTGCCGGAACGTCCAGATCGCCGACGGCGAGGTCTGCTCCTGCCTGCGCGAGTGCGGTGGCCTTCTCCGGATCCCGGACCAGGATTCGCACCGGCTCCTCCCGCTGGGCGAGTAGCCTCGCCGCCTCTGCGCCTACCTTGCCGGCTGTCGTAATGAGGATCATCGACGGTCTCCTTCTGCTGAGATAAGAGCAGCCCGAAGGCTGGCCGGACGGTGATCGCTGAATGCGCGTCCGAGCCTGCGAGGGGCCAGCCATGCTTGGCGCGGTCCGGTTTTCGGACATTGCGGGCGGCGCGAGGAACAGCGGTTCCGGCAGCGGGCGTCCCGTTCTAGAGCGCCCGAGTGACCGGTCACCGCCCGGCCGGCTCGCGAGCCGGATCACCGCGGCCGGTTGACCCCTTCGGGCTTAGCCGAGTCCGATCTGCTTGGCCTGCAGTGCGGAGTCCCAGAAGGCGGAGATAGCGATGAGCTGGTCGCCCTGCCACTTGCTGGTTTGGCCGAAGTCGAGGTCGAACGCCTTCCCTGTCGGGGGGACCACCGTGCCGTCGGGCAGCACCATCTCCCCGGTGAAGGTTCCGGTGGTCCGGGTTACCACGGTGATCCAGTCGCCGCTCCCGAACTGGACCGGGTAGGGATCGTTGTGGACGCGGACGTCGGGGAAGATGCGGAACATCTGCTGCACCATCGCGGCGTGGGCCGCCGACCCGTAGATCGGGTCTGCGTTGCCGGTGACGTACGCGACCATGTCGGGGTGATGGATCGCGTTCAATGTCTCGACATCGCGGTCGTTGAAGGCGTCGTCGCCCTGCTTCATGAGCGAGAGGAGGTGCGTCGTGCGGCTCGTTTCGGTGCTGGTAGCCATGAGGGCTCCTGTTCCCGCCAGTGATCCGTCAGGTCACGACAGTTGTGACCGCCAGTCTGCGGCCGGGCGCGCCTGGTTGGCGCTGACTCTAATTTTGGTGCTGGACCTAATTTTAGCACTCTTCGCCGTGGCCTCGGCGCGCCAGAGTCGGGCTAGGCGGCACAAGGGGCGCGCTTGTGATCGCGGGAGCGCGACGTCGCCGCCGGGTTCCCGCTGAGCCCGTCATCGAGGTCGTCCTGTCGTCCATCCGTGCGCGGCCTGTACCTCGAGGGGCATTGCAGCGCGCAACTTCCCTGGCCGCGGCGAGCATGGCAGGGCCGTCTCGAGATAGATGGGGTGAGGTCTAATTCTCGCGCTGAGTAAAATCTTGGGGTAATCGGATAGGCTGTGGGGATGGCTACCACCGGATTGCGCGAGCTAAAAAAGGCGCGGACGCGTCGGCTGATCGCCGACACCGCGGCCCGCCTGTTCGCCGAGCGCGGATACGAGCGTGTCGCGGTCAGCGATGTGGCGCGCGAGGCCGAGGTCGCCGAGCAAACGGTCTACAACTACTTCCCGACCAAGGAACAGCTGGTCACCGACCGCGAGGAGCAGGTTCAGGACCGGCTGTGCGACCTGATCCGTTCCCGCCCGCCCGGCGTTACCCCGGCCGCTGCGATCCGCGGCTTCGTCCTCGAAGCCGTCACCGGAATCCGCACCATCCCCCCGGACATCTGGCGCGGCGAGCTCGGCTACCTGGCGGCAATCAGCCCGACCATTCACCGGCTGGTGCTGGAGCTGACCGACCGGCAAGCCGCTGCCCTCGCCGCCGCCATCAGCGAGACCACCGCCGTCGCGCCGGAGGTCGCCCGGATCCAGGGGATCGCGCTCGCCGCAGTGTTCCAGATCATCATCAGCCATGCCGGCCAGCGCACCCGAGACGGCCAGAGCCAGGCCAAGATCGCCGACGAGTTGCGCCCGATGGTGGAGAACATCCTCGACGAACTCGACCGCTGGCTGAGCGTCTCAGCACCGCCTGCGCAGCGGTAGCCGAGACACGGTCGCTGCTGTCAGCCGAGCGCCACCCCTGGTCCCGATCTTGCGTTCCGCGTCGCCGTGCTCAGGACGTCGCAGTCCATCGAGATCGGTCCGATGGCGGGGTGCTGGACGATCTTGTGGTCTTCCCGGTGTGCGCCGACCGCGCCGGAATCCCACAGTTCGGCGAAGCGCTGGCTTCCCGTCGGGAGGTCCTGGATCAGGCTTGCCAGGCGGTCGCTGTCCGGAACCGTCCCGTGGCGCGGCGCAGGTCGGACACGACGGAGGCCTCGACCTGGGTTCCTCGACAGCCTCATGGACGCGGCCCGCGACCGGCGACCGTTCAGCCCGCCCGCCGGCCTGTCGGCCACCCAGCCTGTCGGCGGGAGATGGTCACCCGCCTACAGCGCGGTATGGGGCCGAGGTGCGCAAAGAGGCCCTCACCGAAGCGCAGTGCCCGCTCCCCGCTAGGCCGCCGCCCGTATGACCTGCGGCACGCGGCGGTGTCGCTCTGGCTGAACTCTGGGGGTACCCCGCAACCGAGGTCGTCCGCCGCGACGGGCACGGCGTCGGCGTCCTGCTTAAGATCTACGCCCGCGATGGGCGGCAGCCAAGCAGGCGCGCCAGGTGGCCTCTAATGGCACAGTCAGATGTCAGAACTGTCCGAATGCCTGCTGCCGATACGCGCGAATCGGACGATCGGGATGTGTCATGCGTCGCTTAGGCCAGGCTGCCAGCCGTTCGCAGGGGCTCAGGTGTCAAGGGTGCTCGGGTGTCGAGAAAGTGATCCTGGCTACGACCACACCATGAGCATCGATGAACTCAGCTTCGGCCAGAGAGGTCTACCCGTCATGTCCCTTGTTCGTGTTCACAACTTTTCCGTCTCGCTCGATGGTTTCAGCACCGGTGCTGACCAGAGCATGGAGGCACCCTTCGGCCATGCCGGCGACCGGCTGGTGCGATGGTTCACGGGCACCCGTTCATTCCACGTCATGCAAGGCCAGCATGGCGGGAGCACCGGCATCGACGACGCCTTCGCGAGCAACTGGGGGCCGGGCATCGGCGCGGAGATCATGGGGCGCAGCAAATTCGGCCCGCCGCGCGGGCCGTGGACCGACGAGGAATGGCAGGGGTGGTGGGGCGCGGCGCCGCCGTTGCCTTCCCCCGTCG
>CAXUJF010000324.1:1515-3322 GCA_964250865.1 uncultured Streptosporangiaceae bacterium | reverse complement strand
CGCGGGGGCGCGCTTGGGGGGGGGGGGCGGGGGGGGTTTTTGCTGGGGGCCAAAAATTTGGGGCCCGCCGGGGGGGCCGTGGACCGACGAGGAATGGAAGGGCTGGTGGGGCGAGGAGCCGCCGTTCCATACCCCCGTCTTCGTGCTCACCCATCACGCCAGGCCCCCGATCGAGATGAAGGGCGGCACCACCTTCCACTTCATCGACGCCAGCCCGGCGCAGGCGCTCGCGGCGGCCAGGGAGGCCGCGGGCGGCCTCGACGTCCGCATCGGCGGCGGCCCGGCCACCATCCGCCAGTTCCTCACCGCCGGCCTGATCGACCACATGCACATCGCGCTCGTGCCGATCCTCCTCGGCCGCGGCGAGTCCCTCTGGGACGGCCTGGAGGGCCTGGAGGAGCGCTTCGCCATCGAGTCGGTGAGCTCCCCCAGCGGCGTCACCCACGTCACGTTCACCCGTCGCTAGCCGCGCTAGGCCTGCCTCCTCGAACAGGGGCGAGGTCTGGGGCGGGGGGGGGGGGGGGGGGGGGGCGGCGCGGCGCGGCGGCCCCGGGCGGCCACCGTGGTCGCATCCAGCGCGATTATGCCGATCCGCCGGTTATGCCGACGATGCCGTGCTGGCCCTGGTCACGGGACCCCGGGGTGCACGCGCCACTGACCGCTAGCTGTTGCGGGGCAGGAGGTTGCTGACACTGCCAAATCAGGTGAATTTATGCGATTCGCATATAGTTGCTGGATGGAGGCAAGCCTCGAAGCGGCCATCAACGAGTGGCACGCGAGCGTCAATGACGGGGACCTGCAGCGGTCTGCGAGGGCGGTGGGTGATCCAATCGTTGTCCTGGGGCCGAAGGGCGCTGGCCCGATCACGCCTGCGCAGTTCGCGGAGTGGGTGGAGCGTTCCGGGATCAAGCTGATCCCACGGTCATGGCACCCGATCAGTGAACGACTGATGGTGGTCGAGGAGGACGTCACCTGGCCCGAGAGCAAAGCAGCGACGCGCTTGGCGACGGTCTTCCGCGTATCGAGCGGCAAGGTGACGGCTGCACTGAGGCTGCCGGACCTCAAGTCGGCACTCGACCTGGGCTACATCTGCCGTGAGATGGCGGCATCCGAGTGATCAGCCAAGGCCCGGGCCAGGTCCTGTTCAGCTTCGCGCGGCACTGGTCACGCCGCTCTGCGACGGGGGCCCCCGGGGTCGAGCAGGGGCGACTCGTGCTGGTCAGCGAGGCAGCCCACTCCCTCAGCCAGCGCGGAGTCTCTGCAACGGTCAACGCGATCGCGCACGAGATCGGGATCGACCAGAGCGGAGCCTCACGGCTGATCAAGAGCGCTACAGCGGCCGGCTACCTGTTTATGGCGGCAGCCGCGGCTGATGGCCGACGACGCGAAGCGTCGCTCACCCCCGCGGGCCGATCCATGCTGGAGCAGGCTCATCACTGGCAGGAGGAGATTTTCGGCCAGCTGACCGCAGGCTGGAGCGAGAAGAGACGCCGCGATTTCCAGCAGGCGATGACCGATCTGATGGATCAGTCCTACGCGATGGACGCATGAGCCACGCCAACGCGCCGTTGAGCATCGAGGGACGCCGCCGGCTGATCGAGCGCTGCAAGACACGCCCGATCGCTCATGTCGCGGCAGAGATGGGCATCTCGCGAGCCTGCGCTGCCGTGACCGTCTCCCCGGCTCGCCAAACCGGCTGTACCGCATTCTGTTGCCGAAAAACTCGCCAGCAGGACGGCGGCATCCCCTGCACGGGCGCGCCGGGCCGAGCACCCCACCCACGAACGCGCGGGCGACGAGCCCGCTC
>CAXUJF010000324.1:0-1505 GCA_964250865.1 uncultured Streptosporangiaceae bacterium | reverse complement strand
ACTATCCCGAAACGCCAGCGCGGCCATCAGCGCACCTGCCTCCCCTCATCCCGGAAACCAGCCGGGACCGCAGGCGGACACACCGGATGCACGCTCAACTCAGCGACGTACGTCAAGCCGGAGCACGCCGCCAAAACGGACCGTCCGTGGCTGTCCGTGGAAGCCGACGGTGCACACGGTCCCAACGCACATCGCAGCGGGTTACCTTCACGACTCGCTCGTGAGCCGGTCAGCGATGAGATCGGTGACGGCGGCCATGCCGTCGGCGTTCGGATGAAACGCGGTGTCTCCGCCGCGCCGCGGTCTGACCCATCCGGATGTCCAGGGCTCACCTGACCATGCGTGGTGGGCGATCGAGCGCTCGGACACGGGAAGGAGCTCCACCTCGTGTTCGGAGCAGGCTCGGGCCAGGGCGGCGTTCAGGTCATCCACCAGCCCGGTGAGCGCGCGGTGCGCCGGTTCGCTGAACGGCAGGTCGCCGCGGTAGGTCCGCGGTAGCACCGTGAGGTAATCCACGCAGATGACGCGGGCGTCGGGTGCGCGATCCCGGATCGCCGTGAGCACCTGCCCGACGCTGTCGGCGGTCCTGGCCAGCCGGTCGCCGGCTCGAGCTGGCGCGGTGGCGCGTCGCAGCCGGGCACCGAGCACCGGCATCTTAGTGATCCATGCAGGCAGCGAGGCCGCTATCAGGCTGGGGATGTAGCCGATGTCGTTGCCGCCCGCGGTCACGGTCACCAGCTCGGTGTGCTCGGTGACAGCGGCGATCTGCGGCGGCTGGCCGAACTGAGATGAGCGCAGGATGTCCTCCACGGTGGCTCCGCTGCTGGTGACGTCGGCCAGGTCAAACCCACACCGCTCCGCGACGAGGTGGGGGTAGTTGCGGGCGGATTGCCGGGCTTTCGCGGGACGGCCGGGTGCTGGCGGGGTGATACCGGGGCCGGCAGCGAACGAGCTGCCGACCGCGACGTACCGGCTTCCACGCGGCGGCGTCGTCACGCGTCACCTCCGGGAATGAGAACAAGCTTGCCGAGGACCTCACGCGCTTCCAGACGGCGGTGCGCTTCGGCAGCCTCAGTCAGCGGCATCCTGGTCACGACCGGCCGGATCCGGCCTTCCGCGAGCAGCTCCACCAGCCGGGTCAGGTCGGCCCGGTAGGCGTCCGGGTCCTTGCGGACGGACTGGTCCTCCCGGTACAACCGCACCCGTGGGCCCGGCGTCAGTCTCGCCCGGCCCAATGCTGCGGCGGTGCGGGCCAGACCACCGTATTTCGAATGCCCCGCCGCGACGACGAAGCTGAACCCGAAGGACACCACGACGCCTCCGGCGCGGGTGACCCGCCGGGAGCGGCGCAGCGACGGTCCGCCGACCGGGTCGAAAACAGCGTCTACTTCGGCCGGCACGTCGGCGACGTCGGCGATCCAGTGCCCTCCGGCCGTTTCCACCGCATCACGGCGAGCAGCGCTCGCGGTGCCGAACACGGTGATGCCGTCGAGCAGGGCCAGCTC
>CAXUJF010000323.1:4649-7196 GCA_964250865.1 uncultured Streptosporangiaceae bacterium | reverse complement strand
GCCCCGGACAGCTCCAGCACCCCGTCCACCAGCACCCGGAACGGCGCCCGAATCCGCCCGTCGGCCGCGGCCCGCCGGCACGAGGCACATCGGCACCCGGGCGCAGGCCAGCCCCCGGATCCGCCGCTCCCGCGTACCTCGATGTTCACCGGTGGGACGATACCTGTACGCAACATTTGTCGGGTGGCAACTGTACCGGTCCCGTGCTTGAATAGAGCTGCGTTCCGTGCCGCTCCAGACCCAGGCGAATAGCGGTGACGCGGAGGACTCTGTGCTGATCGATGATCTCGCCCGCGATGCTGCCGACCTGCTCAGCGTGGGCAATTCCGGGCCGATGCGGTCCCTGAGCCGGCTGGCCGACCTGGCCGTCCGTGAGGTGGCGGGCTGCTGCGGCGCCACCGCGATGCTGTGGCGCGACCGGGAGCTGGTCGGCCTGACCTCGACCCACCCCGACTTGGCTGAGCTGGCCGAATGCCAGTTGCGAGCCGGCTACGGGCCGTCGATCCAGGCCCTGCGCGAGCGGCAGCCCGTCGCGGTGCAGGACACGCTGCGCGACACCCGGTGGCCGGACTACATGACCGAGGCGCTCTGCCGGGGTGTCCGCTCGACGCTGGTTCTGGTGCACGAGTTCCCGCCGATGACCGTGGTGCTGTCGATCGCCAGCGTGCGGAAGGCGGCGTTCGAGAGCGAGCAGGTCCCGTTCGCCGAGACGCTGGCCGCGTTCGGCGGGGCGGTGCTGGCCAACGCCTCGGCCTACGGGGAGGCCCAGCGCGAAGCCGTCCAGCTGCGCAACGCGGTCGAGAGCCGGGCCGTGGTCGACCAGGCCAAGGGCATGTTGATGCACGCGCTGGGCTGCTCGGCCGCCGACGCCCTGGAGCGGATGCGCCATGTGTCCCAGACCCAGCACGTCAAGGTGACCGACGTGGCCAAGGAAATCGTCGAGAACGGCGTCCCCGCCGCCTGAATCAGCCGCGCCAAATCAGGCTCGTCCTGGTAGAGGCCCGATTTTCCGGGCACGAACTCCTTATGGACAGCCCCGCACGAGACCTCGCGACCCGATTTGAGGATGAAGCCGTCCCGTTCGCCGCTCAGCTGTACCCGGCCGCCGTCCGGATGACCCGGAGTCATCAGGACGCCGAAGACCTGGTCCAGGAGACGATGACCAAGGCCTGGGCCGCGTTCGGGGGCTTCGAGTCCGGGACGAACGTCCGCGCCTGGCTCTACCGCATCATGACCAACACGTTCATCAGTGGCTACCGGCGCCGGGACCGGACCCCGCTGCTGCTCCAGGACGACCTGGTCGACGGGGTCGCCCTGCCGATGGGGCCGAGCACGCGGCCCGCCGCGATCCTGGCCGAGGCCGAGGCGCTGGACCGGATGCCGGCCGAGCAGCTCCGGCAGGCCCTGCGCGAGCTGCCCGCCGAATTCCGCACCGTGGTTTACCTGGCCGACGTGGAGGGCTACACCTACCACGAGACCGCGACGATGATGGGCACTCCGATCGGCACCGTGATGTCGCGGCTGCACCGCGCTCGCCGCGCCCTCCGGTCCAAGCTCGGCCGCCTCCCCACCGCTGCCTGAGCCAGCCCTCGCCCGCAGCCAGCCCCTGGCCAGCAACCAGCAACGGGCCACCAGTAAAACGACGGAACGGCCGAGCCCCCCGCAGGGGACCCGGCCGTTCCGGCTGAACCAGCGACCAGGGTGGGGCGTCAGGCCGCGGCGGACCCGGCCACCTCTTCCATGACCTCGTCGAGCTCCTCCGTGAGCTCCACCGGAGCCACGACCGGCTGCTGCGTCTTGGTGTAGAGGGCGATCGTCTCGCGGCCGATCCGCTCCCAGGAGTACCGGGCCTGGGCCCGGTCGGCGGCGGCGATCCCGAACCCGTCCAGCAGCATCGGGTTGCCCAGCAGCTTGCGGATCCGGCGGGCCAGCATCTTGGGCTGACCCGGGGCGACCAGCAGGCCGGTGGTGCCGTCGACCACGGTGTCGAGGTGGCCGCCGATGGCCGACGCGATCACCGGGGTGCCGCAGGCCATGGCCTCCAGGCTGGCCATGCCGAACGGCTCGTACCAGGACACGTCGATCATCAGGTCGGCCGACCGCAGCAGGGCGGGCATGTCGTCCTGGCTGACCTGGCCCGCGAACTTGACCCGGTCGGCGACACCGAGGCGGCCGGCCAGCCGGGCCAGGTCGCAGCACTCTTCGTCGCGGCGCAGCATCGGCCGGGCCGGGCCGCCCACGATGATCAGCTCGGCGTCCGGGATCTCGGGCAGCGCCCGGACCACGGTCTCCAGGCCGTCCCGCTTGAGGTGGGTGGCCACCGCGATCAGCCGCGGGCGCTCACCACGCGGGGCGATCGGGCCTTCCGGGGTGAAGTGGGCGGAGTCCACGCCGAACGGCAGCACGCTGATGCCGGACCGCGGCACGCCCAGGCTGGCCAGGTCGGACACTTCGTCTTCGTTGGTCGCGATGACCAGGTCGGCGCTGCGGGCCACGGCCCGCTCCAGCCGGTCCCGAGCCCCGCTGTCGGCCGCGGCGTGCTCGGCC
>CAXUJF010000323.1:0-4639 GCA_964250865.1 uncultured Streptosporangiaceae bacterium | reverse complement strand
CTGCCCGTGCCGGTCGCCATCTCGTCCCAGGGCGCGCGCGCGGCGGCCCCGGGCCGGCCCCCGCCGGGCCCTCGCCCGGCTGGCGGCCGGGGGGTGCTCGCCCCGGGTGCTGCCGTCGCTGCCGATGTGGTGCCGGCGCTCGGCCGCACGCAGCGAGTGGAAGGTCTGCACCACGGGGATGCTGCGGTCGCGGGTAGCAGCCAGCGCGGCCAGGCCACCGGTCCAGCCGATGGCGTGCACGACGTCGGGCTTGTCGCCGTGCCACAGCTCGGCCAGGCCGTCCGCGAACGAGCGGATGTGAGGCAGGGTGTTCTCGTCAGCCAGGGGCTCGGCCGGGCCGGCCGCGACGTAACGGATGGTGGCACCGCCGGGCAGTTCGGCCCGGGCCGGCAGGGTCGCAGCGTCCTTGCGGGCGTACACCGTGACGTCGTGCTGCTGCCGGGCCAGCTCACCGGCCAGGGCGGCGACCCGGGTCTCTTCGGTGGCCGGTTCGCCGGTGGTGGCGCGGGACAGGGCGGTGGCGTTGTCGCAAACAAGTGCGATCTTCATGAGGTTCGGCTCCTCGCGGCAGGTGACTTTCGCTACGTCCGCAGTCACAGCGACTCGCCAAGGACGTGAATAAGACCTGAATGCCGGGGGAGAAGAAGGAAATCGGCGGTGCCGACGCCCAGCCCCAGCACCCGCACGTAGCGAGTACGCCGGACGGCGCGTGTGTGCCTGCGTCGTAGGCACCGCTATGAAGAAGCATATCCCTTCTTGCCGTGCGACAAACATCCGTTCGGTCACAGCCCGGTCTCGGGCAGGTGTAGCCGTGCCGTCTGTGGGTAGCCCTGGTGGCTCTGTTGCAGGTCAGAAGGGAACCCCACGTGGCCCGGTACGGTTATTTTCTTTCTTCCGAGGAGTACGACCCGGCCGAGCTGGTCCGGCAAGCCAAGCTGGCCGAAGCCGCCGGTTTCGAGTCCCTGGCCATCTCCGACCACTTCCACCCCTGGCTGGACGAGCAGGGGGAGTCCGGCCTGGTCTGGTCGGTGATCGGGGCGATCTCCCAGGTCACGTCGCTCCCCATCACCACGTTCGTCACCTGCCCGACGGTGCGGATCCACCCGGCCATCCTGGCCCAGGCCGCGGCCACGTCCGCCATCTTGACCGGCGGCCGGTTCGTGCTCGGGGTCGGCAGCGGCGAGGCGCTGAACGAGCACATCACCGGGCAGCGCTGGCCCTCAGCCGAGGTCCGGCTGGAGATGCTGGAAGAGGCCGTCTCGGTGATCAGGGAGCTGTTCACCGGCCAGCTGATCACCCATCACGGTCCCCACTTCACGGTCGAGACGGCCCGGCTGTACTCGCTCCCGGCCGAGCCGCCGCCCATCTACGTGTCCGGATTCGGCGACAAGGCCAGCCGGCTGGCGGGCCAGATCGGCGACGGCTACATCAACGTAGAGCCTTCCGCCGAGCTGGTCCGGGTGTTCCGCGAGAACGGCGGCGGCGCCAAGCCCGCCCTGGGCGGCCTCAAGGTCTGCTGGGACACCGACGCGGACCGCGCCCGCAAGACGATGCACCGGCTGTGGCCGAGCGACTCCATTCCCGGCGAGGCCATGCAACTGCTCGAACTGCCGCGGCACTTCGGCGAGCTGTCCTCGCTGGTGACCGAGGATCAGGTCACCGCGCCCTGCGGCCCGGACGCCCAGGTCCACCGCGACGCGATCTCCGCGTACACCGACGCGGGCTTCGACGAGGTCTTCGTCCAGCAGGTGGGCGGGTCGGTCGAGGGTTTCTTCGAGTTCTACGCTGAACAGGTACTGCCGCAACTGACCCATTGACCCGATCGCGGGGAGACGTGATGGAACGCGGAAACACCAAGCACGGACCGCTGCGCGACGACGAACTGGCGCGGGACACCGAGGACATGGTCCGCGCCGGCGCCCAGCCCGGCCGGGTGGAGGAGGGGCTGGAGCCCGAGCCGCTCGACGACCCGCGTGAGCTGTTCGTAGCCGACGCCACCCTGACCGAGGAAGAGGCCATCGAGCTGCGCAGCGAGCTGGCCCGGCTGCTGACCCGGGACGAGTTCCCGCTGACCCGGCAGGCGCTGCTGGCCATCGTGGACGAGAAGGGTGCCTCACCCGCCCTGGCGGACCGGGTGTCCACGCTGCCCGGCCGGCCGCACTACCAGAGCACGCACGACCTGCTCGAAGCGCTGGACCTGGCCCATCCCGAAGAGGACGCAGGCCAAGGGAGTTAGTTAAATCAATATTTAACGAGCGATCCTGTCCCGGGCTCCTCCGCCGCGTGCGCCGCGGTGAGGGGCCCGGCGTGTTCCGGGGCCGGTCTGGTCAGCCGTCCCGCCGCATGTGCATCCGGAGCACGGTGCCGGTGTCCCCGGAGGTCACCTCGACCTGGTCGCAGGCCTGGTGGATGATCCACAGGCCCTGACCTCCCCGGGTGCCCGCGGCCGGCCGCCGCCGCCCCGCGTGCGGGTTCTCCATGTAGCCGTCGTCGCTGACTTCGCACACGATCTCGGCCTCGTCCTGCCAGATCCGCAGTGTCCCGGCGCCGCCTGCGTGACGAACCGTGTTCGCGGTGGCCTCACCGACGGCCAGCACCAGGTCGACCACCCGGTGCGGCGGCAGTCCCGCCCCCCGGGCCCGGGCGCGCACGATCTCGCGCAGCGCGGCCAGGTCAAGGTGAAACGGGTATGTCTCCACCGGCGCAGGCGGTATGTCGGGCGCCGAGCCGGGCCCACCGGCCACTTCAGGCACTCCGGCGACCTCGGTCACATTCTCCCCTCCACATGATCAGCGTACGGGCTCCCCAGCCCGATGGTCGGCGGTCAGCCTCCGGGTCCCCGGGTCCGGCCACCGGACGGCCCCCACTGGTTCTGGCCGTAGCCGCCTTGGCCGTAGCCGCCCTGGTTGCCACCCTGGTCGTACGGGCCCTGCTGGTTGTACGTCTGGTCGTAATCGTCCCGCGGCGGCACCCGGCGCTGCCGGACCGCCCGGGCCGCGACGCCATTGGTCAGCGACCCGATGGCGAAGCCGATCACGAGGGTGACCGCGGCGGTGGCGACCTTCTGCGAGATCGGGGCCGACGTGCTGAACGGAAGCAGCACCAGCAGCAGCGTGACCAGCCCGACGATCCAGGTGAAGAACGTCATCGGCCGCGGCGCCGCGGTCAGCAGCAGGTGCGCCAGCCCGGTCGCGAGCAGCGCGGCCGCCGCCGCCACCAGCACCACGTCCGTGGTGTGTGCGTCGCCGTAGGTGCCCTGGCTCTCCGAGGACAGCAGCGGGACCTTGAACAGCCAGCGGCAGACCACCACGCCCACCAGCGCGACCAGCGCAGCGACGATGGCGGTGGCGACTCCGCCCGCCCAGAGCTGACGCACGTCTACCACCGGCCGGGTCTGCGGCGGTCCGCCGCGCCCTTCGTCCGGCATGATCGGCCTGGTCATCAGCCACCTCGTCGTTGGTTTATACGGCTACCTCACGGCTAGCCGTTCACTGCACTGCGTTACCCGGTCTGCCCTACCGCAAACGAGGCCCGCGCCGGGCCGAATACGGTGTGATCTAAGGTGCGTAGATTCGGCTTCTAACCTTACGAGCAGGAGACGCTAGTGACCAAGGTTCGCGACGTGATGACCGCGGAGCCGATCGTGCTGCAGCAGGACCAGTCGATCGCCGACGCGGCGCAGGCCATGCGCGACGCTTCGGTCGGTGCGGTCCTGGTGGTGGACGGGGACAAGCTCTGCGGGCTCGTCACCGACCGGGACATCGTGGTGCGGGCGGTGGCTGAGTCGGCGTTGCCCGATTCGCCGGTGATCCAGGTGGTCAGCCCCGACCTGGTCGCGGTGGACGCCGGCGACGAGACCATCGACGCGGCCCGGGTCATGCAGGACCACGCCGTGCGGCGGCTGCCGGTGCTCGATGACGGCCGTATCGTCGGCATCGTGACCATCGGTGACCTGGCCGTCAGTCAGGGCGAGAACTCCGCGCTGGCCCAGATCAGCGCAGCCGACCCCAACGAGTAACCGCGAACGGACCACCCATGCCACCATCGGGAGGCTCCGAGCCGCCTGAGCCCGAGTTCGCCGAGCTGGCCGCCCGGCGGGACGCACTGCAGCAGGCCGCCGGGCTACCGGGCGCCCAGCTCCGGCCGCTGCTGGACGCGGTGTTCGCCGAGCTGGACGGGGCGATCGACGCGCTGACCACGCTGCAGGCCCAGGTCGCGGCGCGTAAGGCCGATGCGCCGTCGGAGCAGACCCGGGCCGAGCGCCGGATGCTGCGGGCGGTGTTCGCCGAGGCCCCGCTGCCGATGTTCCTGCTCGAACGGGACGGCACCGTGCGCCGGGTCAACAATCACGCCAGCGACGTCATCGGCTCCCGCCCCGCCTACGCCTCCGGCAAGGCGTTCACGGTGTTCGTGGACCTGCCGTTCCGGGCCGCGGTCCAGACCTACCTGGCCGCTGCCGTGCGCACCGGGCTGCCCCAGCGGACCGAGTGCGCCCTGCTGGGCGAGGACGGCGTGGTCCAGGTCCAGCTGACCGTCGAGCCCATCACCCTGCCCGAAGACGCCGGCATCCTCCTGGTCGCCGCCAGCCCCGCCCCGCCGACCTCAGCAACCACTACCGCCCCGCCAGCCTCAGCAATCA
>CAXUJF010000322.1:313-7219 GCA_964250865.1 uncultured Streptosporangiaceae bacterium | reverse complement strand
GCGGAGCACAGCGGGGGGTACGGGGGGTCGTCCCCCGGGGGATAACAGGCGGTCCAGCGCGTTATATATGCGCTTCTCCGAGATTGGTCCCGGAGTGCCGAGGGTCTGGGCGAACAGGCTGACGCGCAGCTCCTCGATCATCCAGCGGACGGCGCGCACGTCCGGGTCGTCCCGGCGTGCGGCGGGCAGGTCGCGGATCGTCTCCCGGTAGGCCTGGGCCACCCGGTGCACGGTCGCCATCCGGTCGGCGTCCCGCACCCCGTCCCCGATCTTCTCCAGCCGCTGCTGGATGGCCCGCAGGTACCGGACCAGGTCCGGTAGCCGCCGCGCGCCGGCCGCGCTGATGAAGCCGGGGTAGATCAGCCCGGCGAACTGGGCCCGGACGTCGGCGAAGGCGGGCTCGTCGGCGTGAGCCGCGGCCCGGGCCAGCACCGCCTCGACCTCTTGGGCCTCGGCCAGGACGCGGGCCACATCGTGGATGACCTGCGCGGTCACCGAGTTCAGCTCGGCCCGCGCCGCCGCGACCAGAGCGGCGAAACCGTCCGCATCCCAGACCGGCCCCCCGGCCCGGGTGATGACCTCGTCGGCGGCGGCCACGGCGCAGTCGTCCACCAGGGCCACTGCACCGGAGTACGGGCTGCGGCTCAGAGCCAGCTTCTGCCGCGTGGACAGGTTGCTGGCGATCGAACGAGCCCCGGACGGCACCTGGAGCAACAGCAGCCGGCGGGTGCCCAGGCGCATGCTGCGGTCCGCGTCGGCCGCGGTGTCGAACAGCCGGATGTCGACCGCGTCCCCGGCGTCGGCCAGCGCCGGGTAGGCCTTGACCTGCCCGTTGCTGAACTCCCGGGGCAGCGTGCCCAGGCCCCAGCGGCGCAGCCCGGTCCGGGCCAGACCGTGCGCGGCTTCGGTCAGCGTGGCCCGCAGCCGCGGCCGGACCTGCCGCTTCAGCTCCTCCAGGTCCTTGCCCTCGCCCCGCCCCTCCCCCCCGGCGGCCCCCCGGTCGGGGACCCGCCGGGGCCCGGGCCGCTTGGCCAGGTCCCAGGCGTCCCGTGGCACCGGGACGCCGCGCAGCCGGGTCAGTTCCCGGCTCAGCGCGCTGAGCAGGTCGCCGTCGCCCGGCCCGAGCGCGGCCAGCGCCTCCCGGGCCACGTCCGGCGCGGGCACGAAGTTCACCCGCAGCTGCTTGGGCAGGGTCCGGATCAGCTCGGTGACCAGTTCTTCGCGCAGGCCGGGTACCTGCCAGGCGAACGTCTCCGCCCGGACCTGGTTGAGCGTGGCCAGCGGGACGTCCACGGTCACGCCGTCGCCGGCCGTGCCCGGGGCGAACTCGTACGACAGCGGGAAGCCGTCCCACCGGTCCGGGTAGTCCGACGGCTGGATCCGGTCCGCCGCGGGCCCGGTGACCTGGTCGGGGGAGAACGTCAGCAGCTCCGACGTCTGCGCGCGGGTCTTCTTCCACCAGCTGTCGAAGTGCCGCGCCGACGTCACCTGGGCCGGGATGCGGCGGTCGTAGAAGTCGTAGAGCGCCTCGTCGTCGACGACCAGGCCGCGGCGCCGGGCCCGGCGCTCCAGCTCCTCACCTTGGTCCAGCAGCTCCCGGTTCTGGTGGAAGAACCGGTGCCGGGTGGTCCAGTCCCCTTCGACCAGGGCGTGCTGGATGAACAGCTCGCGGGCGGCCTTCGGGTCGACCCGCGCGTAACCGACCCGCCGGGCGGTGACGATGGGCAGGCCGTACAGGGTGACCCGCTCCAGCGCCATCACCGCGCCCCGGCGACCGTCCCACTCGGGTTCGCTGTACGTCCGCTTGACCAGGTGCCCGGCCAGCGGCTCGGCCCATTCGGGCTGAATCTGAGCCGCGGTCCGGCCCCACAGCCGGGACGTCTCGACCAGTTCGGTGACGATCACCCAGGGCGGCGGCTTGCGGGCCAGCGACGAGTCGGGGAACAGCGCGAACCGCGCGTTGCGGGCCCCGGCGAACTCGGTCAGCGGCCGGCGCTTGCCCCGGGCGGGGGCCTTGGTGTCGGTGTCCCGCATGCCGACGTGCGACAGCAGGCCGGACAGCAGCGATATGTGCACCCGCTGGGCCAGGTCGGCCGAGATGGGGAGGCGGCCGTTCTCATCCGGCTCGCCGTCCCGGCCCCGCCCGGTGACCAGGCCGAGGTCGGCCGCGGCCTGGCGCAGCTGGCTGTACAGGTCCTGCCATTCCCGCACCCGCAGGTAGTGCAGGTACTCGCGCTTGCACATCCGGCGGAAGGCCGACGAGGACAGGGCCCGCTGCTGCTCGCGCAGGTAGTCCCACAGGTGCAGGTAGGCCAGGAAGTCCGAGCCGGGCTCGGCGAACCTTGTGTGCTGCGCGTCCGCCGCCTCCCGGGCATCGGCTGGCCGTTCCCGCACGTCCTGGATGGACAGCGCGGAGGCGATGATCAGCATCTCGCGCAGGCAGCCGTTCCGGGCCGCCTCGATGATCATCCGGCCGATCCGGGGGTCGACCGGCAGGTCGGCCAGCTGACGGCCGACGTCGCTCAGCCGCCGCCCGCCGGCCCGCGGCCCGCCGGGCGCGAACGCCCCGAGCTCCTCCAGCAGCCGGACGCCGTCGGCGACGTTGCGCTCCTCGGGCGGGTCGACGAACGGGAAGTCGGCCATTTCGCCCAGGTCCAGCGCGGCCATCCGCAGGATGACCGAGGCCAGGTTGGTGCGCAGGATCTCCGGGTCGGTGAATTCCGGCCGGGACTCGAAGTCTTCCTCGCTGTACAGCCGGATGCAGATGCCGTCCGAGGTCCGCCCGCACCGGCCCTTGCGCTGATTGGCCGACGCCTGCGAGATCGGCTCGATCGGCAGCCGCTGCACCTTGGTCCGGAAGCTGTAGCGGGAGATCCGCGCGGTCCCGGGGTCGATCACGTACTTGATGCCGGGCACGGTCAGCGAGGTCTCGGCCACGTTGGTGGCCAGCACCACGCGCCGGCCGCGGTGCGGCTGGAAGACCCGGTACTGCTCGGCCGTGGACAGCCGCGCGTACAGGGGCAGGATCTCCAGGCCACCGGACTGGCTGTCGCCGCCGAACCGGTCGCTCAGTGCGTCCGCGGTGTCGCGGATCTCCCGCTCGCCGCTGAGGAAGACCAGGATGTCGCCGGGCCCGCACCGGCTCAGCTCCTGTACCGCGTCGCCGATGGCCTGGGCCTGGTCGCGCGGTTCTTCCTCGGGCTGGTCCGGGTCGGTCACCGGCTCGTAGCGGACCTCCACCGGGTACGTCCGCCCCGACACCTCCACCACGGGCGCGCCGTGCTTGCCATCTTCGGCGCCGTGCTGATTTTCTTCGCCTTCGGCGCTGTGCTGGTTTTCTTCGCCTTCGGCAAACGCTTCACTGAACCGCTGCGGGTCGATGGTGGCCGAGGTGATGATGACCTTGAGCTCGGGCCGGGTCGGCAGCAGGCGCTTGAGGTAGCCCAGGATGAAGTCGATGTTGAGGCTGCGTTCGTGCGCCTCGTCGATGATCAGCGTGTCGTAGCGCAGCAGCCGCCGGTCGCGCTGCATCTCGTTCAGCAGGATGCCGTCGGTCATCACCTTGACCAGCGTCTCGTCGCTGGACTGGTCGGTGAACCGGACCTGGTAGCCGACCGCGCTGCCCAGCTCGGTATCGAGTTCTTCGGCGATCCGGGCGGCCACGGTCCGGGCCGCGATCCGGCGGGGCTGGGTGTGGCCGATCTGGCCGGTGATGCCGCGGCCCAGCTCCAGGCAGATCTTGGGCAGCTGGGTCGTCTTGCCCGAGCCGGTCTCACCCGCGACCACGATGACCTGGTGGTCGCGCAGCGCCGCGGCGATCTCGTCCTTGCGCTGGCTGATCGGCAACTCGGGCGGATAGCTGATCACCGGTACGGCCGCGCGGCGCCGCGCCACCACGGCCTCGGCCCGGTCCAGCTCGGCCTGCAGCTGCCCGAACGCGCGCTCACGTGCTGTTTCGTCCCGCAGCCCGGCCGCCTTGTCGGCACGCCGGCGCAACCGAAGCTGGTCCCGCTGGGTCAGCTCGGGCAGGCGTGCTCGCAGCTCAGCGAGCGAGGTAGTCACGGCGGTTCTCCATCACGCACAGGGAATGGCCCAACAATCTCAGAGGGGGGCCAGCTGGGTATAACGCTTTTCCTGCCGCGCAACTTCCACCTCCGCAGCCCTTGCCACGCAGCGCGGTGAGTGGCCAGTTAAAACAAAAATCAGGCGGCGCAGCGGTCGGAGGCTGGGCGTCGGCGCAAGCCGGCGTCGGCGAGGGCCGGGGGCGCCCAGCCGGCGTCGGCGTCGTTGATGGTGACGCCGGGGGGAACGATGGCGTCGATGCGGTCCAGCACCTCGTCGTCCAGGGCCACGTCCGCGCCGGCCAGCAGGTCCTGCAGCTGGTCCATGGTGCGCGGCCCGATGATCGTGGCCGTCACGGCCGGGTGCGCGGCGGTGAACGCGACGGCCAGGTGGGTCAGCGACGTGCCCGCGTCCGCGGCCACCTTGATCAGCTCTTCGACCAGTTCCAGCTTGCGCGCGTTGCCGGGCAGCGCCGGGTCGAACCGGCGGGGGATCCGCTGGGCCCGGCCGTTGGCCATGTCGATGTCGGCGTCCTGGCGGAACTTGCCGGTCAGCCAGCCGCCGGCCAGCGGGCTCCAGGTGATCACGCCCATGCCGTACCGGGCGCAGGTGGGCAGCACGGCCGCCTCGGCGGCCCGGGCGAAAATCGAGTACGGCGGCTGCTCGCTGCGGAACCGTTCGTGCCCCCGGCGTTCTGCGGCCCACTGGGCCTCGACGATCTGCTCGGCCGGGAACGTGGACGAGCCGATCGCCCGGACCTTGCCCGACCGGACCAGGTCGGACAGCGCGGACAGCGTCTCGTCGATGTCGGTCGAGGGGTCGGGCCGGTGCATCTGGTACAGGTCGATGTAGGTGGTCTGCAGCCGCCGCAGGCTGTTCTCCACCTCGCGGACGATCCAGCGCCGCGAGTTGCCGCTCATGTTCGGGTCGGCACCCATGCTGCTGTGGGCCTTGGTCGCCAGCACCACGTCGTCCCGCCGCCCCGCCAGGGCCTTACCGACGATCTCCTCGGACTCGCCCTGGGAGTACACGTCGGCGGTGTCGATGAAGTTGATCCCGGCGTCCAGCGCGGCGTGGATGATCCGGGTCGAGTCGTCGTGGTCCGGGTTGCCCCAGGCCCCGAACATCATCGCGCCGAGGCAGTACGAGCTGACCTTGATGCCGGTGCCGCCGAGAGTCCGCATCCGCATGCGTGCTGTCTCCTTTGTCGTTCCGGGCCATCGGGTGTCGTTCCGCGGGTCGTCAGGGTCCTGTTCCGGGCGTCCAGTGCAGGCCGACGTCGGTGGCCAGCTCGGTCAGCGTGAGGTCGAACATTGGCGCGGCGTCGTCCAGCGCGAAGCCCATGTGGCCGAAGATCTCCATGCTGACCGCGCCGTACAGCTTGGTCCAGCAGCGCAGGAACCGCAGGATCGCGCCGAGCGGCATCTCGCTGCCCAGCCAGCTCTGGAACTGCTCCAGCTGGACCCGCAGCCGGGGGTCGATCTCCTCCGGCGGGGCGACCGGGAACGGATGCGTGGCCCAGAGGCTGTTGAACAGGGCGAAGAAGATGCCGGCGAACCGGCGGCCGCTCTCGTCGGCCAGGTCGCCGTTCCCGTCCTTGACCCCGGGCAGCGGGGAGCCGAACACCAGCCCGAACTCGCCCCGGTGAGCCAGTGACCAGTCACGGAACGCCCGGCAGGCCGCGATCATCTTGGCCGTCATGAGGTCGCGGTCGTCCTGGCCCGGCTCCTGGCCGGTGCCGTGGATGGCCTGGTCGACGCCGGTGGCCATCTCGGTGAAGATGTCCGCGATCACGCCCCGGATCAGGTCCTCCCGGCTGCTGAAGTACCGGTACAGGCCGGGGGCGGTCATGCCCATCTCGCGGGCGATGGCCCGCAGTGAGACCGCATCCGGCCCCTGCTCGACCAGGATGCGCCTGGCCGTCTGCTTGATCTCCTCGGTGGTGGCCGCGCGCACCCGGTCGCGCCTGGTCAGCGCCTCGGCCGTGGCCGGCTCGGACATCGCGTGGCCTCCGTCTCGCTGGCGTTTACCGGGGTCGTCCAGTCCATCATCCCGGAACTGGCGGAATCAAAAACACGCTTGACACCAGTAAACGTCGTATGCACAGTTAACACTGTAATCAGTTTACGGTGTTTATGAAAGTTAACGACAGGTTACATACGGGAGCCCGGGGAGTTGCGGATGTTCGAGGCATGGGGACGGATCATCTACCGGCGGCGCCGGCTGACTCTGGTGATCGCCGGGATCGTCATCGTGTTCGCCGGGGTGTGGGGCACCCAGGTGTTCGGCAAGCTGTCCTCGGGGAACAGCTTCACCCCGCCCAGCAGCCAGAGCCAGCGCGAGGCCAACGCGGCCGCGAGCGCATTCGGCCGGAACGCCGCTGACGTGGTCGTCCTGTACCGCAGTCCGGGGATGACGGTGCCCGGCCCGGCGTTCCGGGCCGCGGTGTCCGGCGCACTGGCCGGACTGCCCCGGACCGATGTGACCGGGGCGTCCACCTACTGGGCCACGCATTCGGCCGCCCTGGTCAGCCACGACCGGCACCAGACCTACGCCGTGCTCGAGCTGGCCGGTGCGGACGACGCCGCCCGGCAGAAGGCGTTCAAAGCCATCCGGGACGGCCTCGACCCGCCGGTGCTCGCCGCCCACGGCATCACCGTCCAGGTAGGCGGGACGGTCCCGACCGAAGTAGCCATCAATAGCGAGGTGACCTCGGACATCGGCCGGGCCGAGGGCATCTCCCTGCCGGTGCTGCTGATCCTGCTGTTGCTGATCTTCGGCGGCCTGGCCGCCGCCCGCCAGCCCCGGGCGGTCGGCGCGGCCGGCATACTCGGCTCGTTAACC
>CAXUJF010000322.1:0-303 GCA_964250865.1 uncultured Streptosporangiaceae bacterium | reverse complement strand
GACCGGCCGCGGCCGAATGACCGCAGGCGTATGCCCCCGCCGGGGGCGGGCGCCCCGGGGGTGGGTCCTGTGCGGGGGCCGGGCCGCCGCCAGCCTGCCGCTGGCGGTCGGCGCGGCCGGCATCCTCGGCTCGTTCACCGTGCTGCGGCTGCTCACGCTGTTCGGCACGGTGTCGGTCTTCTCGGTGAACATCACCACCATCCTCGGTCTCGGGCTCGGCATCGACTACGGGCTGTTCATGGTGGTCCGGTTCCGCGAGGAGCTCCGCCGCCAGCCGACGGTGGAGGACGCGGTGGCCCGCAC
>CAXUJF010000321.1:0-7239 GCA_964250865.1 uncultured Streptosporangiaceae bacterium | reverse complement strand
CTGCTCGCGGCCGCCTTCCTGCCCGCTCAGCCCGCGCCGCCGCCCGGTTCCGGCCGCCAGCTGTCCGGCCCGACGGCTCCCGCGACCGACGAAAAGGACCTCGTGCGATGACCTACGGAAAAATGCGAGGACCTACGGAGAAACCGTCAGCCAGACGGTGTTCACCAGCTGATTCTGGCCTCCACCGGCCGATGGTCGCTGCCGTTGGCCGGCCGCACCCAGGAGCTGTCCGGCCGCACGCCTCTGACCAGGATCTGGTCGATCCGCACCACCGGGAGGGACGCCGGCCAGGTGAAGCCGAAGCCGTCCCCGGCCACGTCCTGGGCCGAGTGCAGCTGTGAGGTGACTACGGCGAACGCCCGGTCGCCCAGGGTGCCGTTCAGGTCGCCGAGCAGGACCACCCGCTTACCCGGATCGGCGGCGATGGCCCGGCCGAGCGCCTGCACGCCTATGTCCCGCGAGGCCGTCCAGAAGCCTGCCCTGGGATTCACCCGTACCGACCCGGGGTGGGCCACGTAGACCGTCAGCGGCCCATGGTCCGTGGCCACCGTGGTACGAAGCGCCCGGTCCGAGGCCATCTTCTGGCCGGCCGGCATGGTGTCGGCCAGCGGCCCGTAGTCCATGATGTCGATCGGCTGGGTGTCCGACAGCGGCAGCTTGCTCCACAGCCCGATCGTGCCCTGCAGCGTGTGGTACGGGTACGCCTGGGCCAGCCCCTTCTCGTACGCGCCCGCGGTCTGCGGGGTCAGTTCCACCAGCGCCAGCACATCCGCGCCGGAGGCGGCCAGGTCACGGGCGGTGCCGGCCGGGTCGGGGTTGCCTGCGTTGACGTTTTCGCTGGCTACGGTGAGGAAGCCCCCCGGACCGGACTTGTCGCTGAGCACCCCGCAGAAAAGGTGCAGCCACACCACGGCCGGCAGCAGCAGTGCGGCCAGGGCGGAGGCGGAGCGACGCTGCAGCGCCCCGGCCAGCAGCACCGGGATGAGCAGGCCAAGCCACGGCAGGAAGGTCTCCACCAGGCTGCCGAGATTCCAGCGCCAGTCCGGGATTTCCGCGTGCAGCAGCATGACCAGGGCCAGGACCAGCGCCAGCGCCACGAGCACCGGGCCGCGCTTGCATGGCTCCACCCGCCATGGCTGCACCCGCGTCATCGTTATCTCCGGTTTCATGAGTCATCGTGAGAACGCGAGCCGGGCTGCGGGCCAGGGTCCAGCGCGGTATCCAGGGCCAGCACGAGGTTGTGGCCGGCTTGCAGTGCGTTCGGCAGGATGGTCCCGGCCGTGCCGGGCTGGCCGAAGGCGGCGGCCACGATCAGGGTTCTGTGCCCGCCCACCTCCCGCCAGGCCGCGACGAGAAAGCAGCCCCCGGCGGCCTGGGTGCTGCCGGTCTTGAGGCCGACGATGCCGTCCTGCCCCAGCAGCGTGTTGGTGTTGCGGACCGCGCCGGCTACGGGAACGACAGCCGTGGGCTCAGCCACGATCGCGGCCAGCGCGGGCACTTGCATCGCCGCCAGGGCGAGGCGCACCTGATCGGCCGCGGTGCTGGTGGTGGACGGGTCCAGGCCGGAAGGGTCGGTGTAGCTGGTGCCGGTCATAGCCAGGCTGCGAGCGGCGGCGTTCATCCGGGCTGCGAACGCGGCCTGGCTGCCGGCGTCCCACCGCGCGAGTATCCAGGCCATGTTGTCGGCCGACGGCAGCAGCAGCGCCTCCAGCGCCTGGCGCTCGGTGATCGTCTCCCCGGCGGCGATCGCCACCAGCGAATCACCGTCGGCGACCTGCGACGGGTACTCGGCGGCCTCCGACGGCTCGACCGTGATATCCGGACCTGATTCGTTCGCGGGCAGGGGATGGTTCTGCAGGATCACGTACGCGGTCATCAGCTTGGCGACGCTGGCGATCGGCACCGGCCTGTTCGCGCCCGGGCCGCCGGTCACGCCGTGGCCGCTGATGCCGGCGGCCGAGACCCCATCGGCCGGCCATGAGATCGCACTCAGCTGCGGCTGGCTCGCAGTGGCAGACCCGGCTGACCGCGTGGACGTTCCGGAGGTCCACGCCGTCGGCGAGGAGACGGTCGTGGGCCCGAAGGCATACCCATGCCGCTTCGCGATGACGAGACCTGCGAGGCAGGCGACGGCGGCCAGGCCCGCGACTGCGGCCAGGCAGGCGGACACGATCCGGGGCGTCCGGCTTGTCCTGCGCCGCCGGTAACCGGTCCGTGTTCCGCCCGGCGGCCGCTGGGGGCGGCTTCTCGTTGGGTGCATGACCGCGACGATGCGATACCGGATTCACCGTTACGTCCGGCTACCGTCACAGCTGTGTCACAGCGGACGCCGGAGGGGCTCCTGTGACACGGTCATGACATTCCCAGGACCGGTTCATGACATGAGAGCCGCGATAATGGCAGGTAATGGCTACCGTACTGCTGGTCGAGGATGACCCGGCTGCCCGGCAAGGCCTGGAACTGGCCCTGCGCCGTCTCGGCTACGGGGTGCACGCCGCCGAGACCGGCGAGGCGGCGCTGCGCGACTTTCGCGACGCCGCCGCGGACGTCGTGGTGCTCGACGTGATGCTCCCGGGACTGGACGGCTTCGAGGTCTGCCGCCGGCTGCACCGCGGCAGCGATATCCCGGTCATCATGCTGACCGCACGGGGCGACGACCTGGACATCGTGGCCGGCCTGGAAGCCGGAGCCGACGACTACGTGGTGAAACCGGTGGAACCGCGCGTCCTCGACGCTCGCATCCGGGCCGTGATCCGCCGGACAGCCCGGGCTGGCTCGCCGGCGGAAACATACGGTGAGCTCATGATCGACCGCAGCTCGCTGATCGTCCGGCGGGCCGGCCAGGACATCTTGCTCACCCCGACCGAGCTGAGGCTGCTGCTGGTCTTGTCTGGCTCGCCGCGGCAGGTGTTCTCGCGGGAGCAGCTTCTCGACCTGGTGTGGGAGCACGACTACCTGGGGGACTCCCGGCTGGTCGACGCCTGCGTGCAGCGGCTGCGGGCGAAGATCGAGACCGACACGTCCGAGCCCCGCTACATCCAGACCGTCCGGGGCTTCGGGTACCGGTTCGGCCCGGTGTAGCCGGAGAGTAGGAGGAAGGCCCGGTGCGAACCCGCCTGGTCATCGCGTTCATCATCGTGGCCCTGCTGTCGGCCCTGGCCTCGTCGTGGTTCCACACCTTGATCGGGGCTTATCGGCTCCCCGGCTGGCTGCACGAGGCGATCGTGGGGCCGGGCTGGCTGCAGGGCCTGGTGCACACCAGTCCCGGGCAGGCCGCACCCCACCCGATACGCCATACCGCGCTGGTTTTCTTCGGGGTGGCGGCCGGGTCGCTGCTCGCGATCATCACCGCTCTGGCCATAGCCGCGTCCCGGCCGGTCCTGCTGCCGGTCCGGCGGCTGGCCCGGGCCGCGCAGCGCATGTCCGGCGGTGACCTGTCGGTCCGGATCCAGCCGCGGGGCCGGGACGAGCTGGCTCAGCTGGTCACCTCGTTCAACGGGATGGCCTCGGCCTTGGAGGACAAGGTGGGCGCGCTGCAGCAGATGGAGGCCCGCGCCCGGCAGTTCGCCGGCGATGTGTCCCATGAGCTGCGGACTCCGCTGACGGCGATGACCGCGGTGGTCGGCATCTTGCACGAGCACCCGGGACTGACCGGGGACGCCGCGGCGGCCGCGGGGCTGGTCCAGCAGGAGGTGCAGCACCTCAACCGGCTGGTCGAGGACCTCATTGAGATCTCCCGCTTCGATGCTGGTACCGCGCAGCTGGTGACCGATGAAACGGATGTCGCGAAAGCCGTCGGCCAGTGTCTGCGCACGCGGGGCTGGTCCAACGTGGGCACTGAGGTGCCCACCGGACTGACCGCACGGCTGGACCGCCGCCGTTTCGATGTCGTGCTGGCCAACCTCGTCGGCAACGCCTTGCGCCATGGCGGCCTGCCGGTGACCGTGAAGGCCGGCGTCCAGGCCGACGACCGGGGTGACGGGCAGCTGGTTATGGAAGTACGGGACCACGGCGCCGGGCTGCGACCGGCCGCGATCCCGTACGTGTTCGACCGGTTCTACAAGGCCGACACGGCGCGGGCGCGTTCGGGCGGGAGCGGTCTGGGCCTGGCCATCGCCTGGGAGAACGCGCGCCTTCATGGCGGTCACATCCAAGCAGGCAACCACCCGGACGGCGGCGCGGTATTCACCGTGAGCCTCCCGCTGAACGCAACGGCTGCAACTCAAGCCGCCGCCGCTCAGCGGGATTTCGGGACCGGAGGATCACGCTGTTCCGGCAGCATGCCCGACACGAAAGCGGTCCCGTCGGAGGTACCCGTCGCCCGCCGCACCCGCGACAGTGAGCGGTGTGAAGGCGTTCGCCGTTTGGATACGTGACCCGCCGGTGCTGGACCGATGTGTATTCGCTGGCGCCGTCCTGGCCGGCGAGCCCGGCGCGATCGCCGGCGTCTCTCGCGGCCCCTAGTGTAGCCAAATGTTCCGAAGTGTTACTTGACGTTCGTGCTTGCTGGGATGAAGCTCAACATTGGCTCTGCTACACCGGGGTAGTTCGGGCCGATGATGGAGGGGCCTGGCCATGGCACGTGGACGCCGCATCTTCACCTTGGCCGCGAGTGCGGCCGTCGCAGGTGGCCTCGCGGTCGCCGTGCCAGCCGCTACGACAGCTAGTTCGGCCGCAGCGGCCACGTCGGCCTCAGCTGCCTCAGCGGCACCGGGCGCGCCGGGCGCGGCGTCCTACTTCGACCTGGCCCGGAAGGACTGCGTGGGTACGGCCGCAGGCACGAACTCCAAGGTCTGGTACACGGTGGCCGACGGGGTGCTGTCCGACGTCTACGAGCCCACCATCGACAACACGAACGTGAGCACGCTGCAGTACGTCGTGACCGACGGGTCCACGTTCACCGACCTGCAGACCCGGGACATGACGTACACGGTAGCCGCGGACCCCACCGGCATGTCCTGCACGGTCACCTCCACCGACGCCAAGCACGGCTTCCGGCTGATCACCACCTACATCACCAACCCGGCCAGTGACACGGTGCTGATGCACACCACGCTGCAGGACACGCCGGGCTCGAGCACCAGCCTGGCCGGCCTGCACCTGTACGCCCGGCTCGACGCCCACGTCAACGGCAACGGCGGCGGGGGGACCGAGAACGCCGGCGCCAACACCGGCGTGGTGGACACCTCGGCCAAGTCACCGGTCCCGGTGGTCTCCAGCACGAACACGGTCACCGACGCCACCAACCGGGACTACGCGGTGCCGACCTACATGGCCCTGACATCCTCGGCGGACCAGGGGGCCAGCGTCGGCTACGAGGGCACCGCCAGCGACGGCCTGACCCAGCTCGACGCCACGCACGCGCTGACCTCCTACACCTCCGCGCCGGACGGCCACATCACGGCGACCGAGAACGTGACCCCGGGCAGCAGCCACCAGGTGACGCTCGCACTGGGCTTCGGCCGCAACCAGGCCCAGTCCGTAGCTGTCGCCAGGACCTCGGTGAGCCAGCCGTTCCTGCTGACCACGGCCAGGTACCTGCTCGGCTGGGCCAGCCACGACGCCGGGCTCAAGCGCCCGACCACCCAGGCGGCGCACTACTACCTGTCGGCCAACGTCCTGAAGGCGAGCGAGGACAAGACCTATCCCGGCGCCATCGTGGCCTCGCTGGCCAGCCCCTGGGGCCAGTCGGTGCCGGCCGGGGTGACCTCGAACGGCGAGCCGTCCTACTTCGGCTCCTACCGTGAGGTGTTCGCCCGGGACCTGTACGAGACCTTCACCGGACTGCTGGCCGACGGGGACGTGGCCACGGCCCGGGCGGCCACGCTGTTCCTGTTCAACCAGCAGCAGCTCCCGTCCGGGGCGATGCCACGCAACTCGCTGCTGAACGGCAAGGCCGCTCCCGACACCGGCGGCCTGCAGCTGGACGAGACCTCCTACCCGATCCTGATGGCGCAGGAATCCGGGCTCGGGGGTGACACCGAGCTGTGGCAGGACCACATCCGCCCGGCCGCTGACTTCCTGGTCGCCAACGGGCCCTCGGATGGCGTGGAGCGCTGGGAAGAGCAGACCGGCTACTCGCCGTCCACGATCGCGGCCGAGATCGCCGGGCTGACCGCCGCCTCGACCATCGCCGCGAGCCACGGCGACACCGCGCGGGCCCACCTGTACCAGGCCACCGCCGACGACTTCCAGCGCAACATCAAGAACTGGACGGTCACCACCGCCGGCCCGGACGGCCCGGCCTACTTCATCCGGCTGTCCAAGACCGGCGACCCGAACGCCGCGATCACCTACAGCCTCGGCAACGGCGGTCCCACCCTGGACCAGCGCAGCGTGCTCGACGGCGGCTTCCAGGAGCTGGTCCGGCTGGGCGAGCTGCCGGTCACCGACCCCGACATTCAGGCCTCGCTGGCGATTTACGACAAGCAGATCGCGGTGACGACGCCCAGCGGGACCGGCTACTACCGGTACGGCAACTCGGCCGCCGACGGCAGCGCGGACGGGTACGGCGACTGCTACCAGCCGAGCCAGGACTCCTGCACCACACAAGGGGCGCCCTGGCCGCCGACCGACCGCGGCACGGGGCACCTGTGGCCGGTCCTGTCCGGCGAGCGGGCCGAGTCCGACCTGGCCGGCGGAAACGCCAGCGGCGCGAAGTCCCTGCTCCAGGCGATGATCGGCTTCTCCTCCGGGGTCGGGCTGGTGCCCGAGCAGGCCTGGGAAGACCCGGACCTGGCCGCCTCGCCGTACGGCAGCGACCCGGCTACCGCGTCCATCGGGTTCACCGACGGCAAGGCGGCCGGGTCGGCGTCCCCGCTGACCTGGGCGCAGTCCCAGGAAGTGCGCCTGATCGCCTCGCTCGGCGCCGGCCACAACGTGGACACCCCGGCCGTCACGACCGCGCGCTACCTCACGAACGGGGCTCCCAGCTCGCTGCCGGTGACGATCACGGCGCCGGCCTCGGGCGCCACGCTGACCACCGCCACCACCACGGTGACCGGGACGACCACGCCGGGATCGGCGGTGTCGATCGAGGCCGGCGACACCACGACCAGTGAGGGCGCCACCGTGATCAGCACGACCGCGGGGTCCGGCGGGTCCTTCTCCGCGAGCGTGCCGGTCGGCTTCGGCACCAACGCGATCACCGTGACCGCCACCATGAAGGGGGCAGGGGAGGTGGGTGGGGGCCGGAGCACGGGCTACGCCCAGGTCACGGTCAGCGCCGAGGGCGGCGGC
>CAXUJF010000320.1:0-7306 GCA_964250865.1 uncultured Streptosporangiaceae bacterium | reverse complement strand
GCCTGGGTCTCTTCCTGGCTGCGCTGGCCCTGTTCATCTACTTCACCGGGGTGAAGGCCCACGGGCTGAGCGCGCGCTTCGAGGACCACTGCCTGGTCCTGCACTCGCTGCTGCCGGGATGCGCGGCGGTGTTCCCCCCTCAGCGGGGCGCCCGGCTGGCCCCGCTGCTGGCGCCGATCGCCATCGGGATGTTTCTCGGGGCTCCGCTGCTGGCCCGGGAGTACGCGGCCGGGACGGCGCGGTTCGCCTGGACCCAGGGCAGCGGGCGCACCCGGCTGGTGGTCACCCGGCTGGTCCTGGCCGCCCTGACCGTCGTGGCCGCAGGCGCGGGCCTGGGCCTGGTGGCGCGCTGGTCGCTGACGCCGGACGCCAAGGACCTCCCGCTTTCGCTGGCCGTCGGCTGGCAGGCGCTGCCGTTCAACGCCACCCCGCTCACCATGGCCGGCGGAGCTCTGCTCGGCCTGGCCGTCGGCGTGCTGGCCGGGGCGCTGGCCCGGCGGGTGGTCCCGGCCATGGCCGCCACCGCGGCCGTGGTCATCGCGGTGTTCACGCTCGGCTACCGCCTGCACGACCGGCTGCTGGGCCTGGGCGCGCGGACGACGCAGGCTCTGGACGCGGTGCAACACTGGGGCCGGGCCGAACCGGACGGGCTGATCAGCCTGGACCGGGTATCGGGCAGCGGCAGCTCCGGATGGCCGGGTAGCTGGCTCAACCAGGGCTGGTACATCGGGCCGGACGGGCGCCGGATCAGCGGCGGCCGGGTGTCCCAGCTGATGAGCATGAGCCAGCGCCAACTGACCGGGCGGCACATCTCGTTCTGGGTCAGTTACCAGCCCGCCAGCCGGTACGAGCTGCTGGTGTCCGCTCAGGCCGGCCTCATGATCCTGCTGGCCCTGCTGCTGGGCGCGCTGGCCGTCGGGCTGGTCCGGCGGCGGAATGTGTAGGCCGTCATGCTGTGGGTGATCTGGTACGAGCACCGGACCGTCCTCCGCGGGCTGGCGGTGACCTTCGGCGCGCTCGTCGCAGTCCTGATCGCCACGGGACTGCTGGCGATAGTCGCCCTGCTGGTGGATGTGGCTGCGCTGTGAACGGTCAGGAGCCGAGGCGCCAGGACTCGCGGTAGGCCGCCTGAGCCGGGGTGAGCGAGTCGAGCTGGGTGCCGATGGCGGCCAGCTCCAGCCGGGCGGCCTCGGCGTCGATGGGCTCGGGCACCTCGTGCACGTCGGGCGGCAGCTGGTCCGCGCATCCAGCCAGCCAGGCCAGGGCGAGAGCCTGCACGCCGAACGACAGATCCATGGCCTGCGCCGGATGACCCTCGGCCGCGACCAGGTTGACCACCCGGCCCTCGGCCAGCAGCAGCAGCCGGCGACCGTCGGGCAGCTCGAACGAGTCCACGTGCGGGCGCAGGTCCCGCTGCACCACGACGGCCATTTCGGTCAGGGCCCGCACGTCGATCTCCACGTCGAAGTGGCCGGCGTTGGCCAGGATGGCCCCGTCCCGCATCACGGCCAGATGCTCGGCCCCGATGACCTCGGTGGAGCCGGTGACCGTGATGAACAGGTGCCCAGACCGGGCCGCCTGCGCCATCGGCAGGACCCGGAAGCCACGCAGCACCGCGTCCAGCGCCCGCACCGGGTCGATCTCGGTCACGACCACCTCGGCGCCCAGGCCACGGGCCCGGTCGGCCACGCCCCGGCCGGAGGCGCCGAACCCGGCCACCACCACGGTCTTGCCCGCCAGCAGCGTGTTGGTGGCCCGCAGGATGCCGTCGATGACGGACTGGCCGGTGCCGAACGTGCTGTCCACCAGCCGCCGGGTCGCGGTGTCGTTGGCCGCCACGACCGGGAACTTCAGCGCCCCCTCGGCCGCCATCCGGCGCAGCCGGATCACGCCGGTGGTGGTGGACTCACACCCGCCACGCACCCCGGGCAGCAGGTCGGGACGCTGGGTGTGCAGCGTGTTGACCAGGTCGCAGCCGTCGTCCACGACCAGGTCGGGCGCACCGGTCAGCGCCTGCTCGATATGCCGGTAGTACGTTTCCCGGTCCACCCCGGCCCGGGCGAACACCGCGATCCCGTGCCGCATGGCCAGCGCCGCGGCCACGTCATCCTGGGTGGACAGCGGGTTGGACGCGGCCAGCGACACGCTGGCCCCGCCGGCCCCTAGCGCCCGGACCAGGATCGCGGTCTCGGCCGTCACGTTCAGGCAGGCGGCCACGGCCAGGCCGGCGAACGGCTGCTCGGCCGCGAACCGGTCCCGCAGCAGGGCCAGCACGGGCATGGACCGTTCAGCCCACTCGATCCGCGCGCTGCCCGAGTCGGCCAGCAGGGGGTGGGCGAGGTCGCCGCGCCGGGACGCCTCGTCCGGCCCGGCCAGGCCAGGGGCGGGACGTTCCGGACGGGCCCGGCCGCCAGGCCGCGGAGTGCGCGGCCTGGCGGCGTGAGCGTTGGCCATCCGGTCAGTACCGGTACTGGTCGCTCTTGTACGGGCCGTCGACCGGGACGCCGATGTAGTCGGCCTGGTCCTTGGACAGCGTGGTCAGCCTGACCCCGAGCGCGTCCAGGTGCAGCCGGGCCACCTTCTCGTCCAGGTACTTGGGCAGCACGTAGACGCCGACCGGGTACTGGTCGGTCCGGGTGAACAGCTCGATCTGCGCCATGACCTGGTTGGTGAAGCTGTTGGACATGACGAAGCTCGGGTGGCCGGTCGCGTTGCCCAGGTTGAGCAGCCGCCCCTCGGACAGCAAGATCACCGCGTGGCCGTCCGGGTAGACCCACTCGTCGACCTGCGGCTTGATGTTGATCCGCTTGATGCCGGGGGTCCGGGTCAGGCCGGCCATGTCGATCTCGTTGTCGAAGTGACCGATGTTGCCCACGATGGCCTGGTGCTTCATCGCGGCCATGTGACTGGCCCGGATGATGTCCTTGTTGCCGGTGGTGGTGACGAAGATGTCCGCGGTCTCCACCACGTCCTCGAGCGTGGCCACCTGGTAGCCGTCCATGGCCGCCTGGAGCGCGCAGATCGGGTCGATCTCGGTGACGATGACCCGGGCACCCTGGCCGCGCAGCGACTCGGCGCAGCCCTTGCCCACGTCGCCGTAGCCGCAGACCACGGCGACCTTGCCGCCGATCAGCACGTCGGTGGCGCGGTTGATGCCGTCGACCAGCGAGTGCCGGCAGCCGTACTTGTTGTCGAACTTGGACTTGGTGACCGAGTCGTTGACGTTGATCGCCGGGAACAGCAGCGTGCCGGCCCGGGACATCTCGTACAGCCGGTGCACGCCGGTGGTGGTCTCCTCGGTGACGCCGATGAGCTCCTGGCCCACCTTGGTCCACCGGTCCGGGCTGCTGGCCAGTGACTCGCGCAGCAGGTCCAGGATGACCTTCCACTCGTCCGGGTCGTCGTCGGCCGCGGACGGCACGCCGCCGGCCTGCTCGTACTCGGCGCCCCGGTGAACCAGCAGGGGGGCGTCGCCGCCGTCGGCCAGCAGCAGGTGCGGGCCGGGGGACCCCCCGCCCGCCTCCCCTGCCCCCTCCACGGGCCAGGTCAGCGCCTGGTTCGTGCACCACCAGTACTCCTCCAGGCTCTCGCCCTTCCAGGCGAAGACCGGGACGCCCTTGGGGTCCTCGGGAGTACCGTCCGGGCCGACCGCGATCGCGGCGGCGGCGTGGTCCTGGGTGGAAAAGATGTTGCAGCTGGCCCAGCGGACCTCGGCGCCCAGCGCGGAGAGGGTCTCGATGAGCACGGCGGTCTGGATCGTCATGTGCAGCGAGCCGGTGATCCTGGCGCCACGCAGCGGCTGCGTCTCCGCGTACTCGGCGCGGGTCGCCATCAGGCCGGGCATCTCGTGCTCGGCCAGCTTGATTTCCTTGCGGCCGAACTCGGCCAGCGACAGGTCCGCGACCTTGTACGGGAGCGGTGCGGTGGACAATGCGTTCTCCTCGTCATGTTGTCCTGCGTGGGTGGTCGCCGGCGTCCGGCGCCAAGGCACGGTATCGACGGTAGGGGACCCGGGCGGGCAACGCACGGTCGAGCCCCGTTATTTAACAAAAGAATGTAAGCTTTACCTCCATGCGCATCTCGGAGGCCGCTCACAAGCTCGGCATGTCCCCCCGAATGCTGCGATACCGGGAGGATCTGGGCCTGCTCCCCCGGGTTCGCGGCACCGGACCCGGGCCCAGCCGTGGTCCGCGTCACCGCCAGTTCAGCGAGGCCGACCTGGGCGCGGTGAACGCCGCTCTCCAGCTCGAGCGCCGGTACCAGATCAGCCCGGCGGCGCTGGCGTTCGGCCTGCGGGTGCTGTCCGAGCCCGGGGTGCGGGCCGCGGTCGCGGACCTGAGCCGACGGCTGGGCCGCCTGCCGGAACAGCCCGGCCGGGCGCTGGACTTCGAGCAGGAGCGCGCGCTGCGATTGCTGGGGAGAACGCCGGCGCCGGGGAATGCGGGGGGTGGCTCTCGGCGCTGACCTGGCCAGGCCGGAGCGTAGTGTCGGCTTGGGTGTTTTGGTCGGGACGAAGGGACGATGGGTGGCATCTTCTGCTGAGACTCAGCCGGGCATGCGACGGGCGCTGGCCCGGGCTCGGGACGGCAAGGCCCTGGACGTTGCAGAGGCCGAAATCCTGTTGCAGGCCCGCGGTGACGACCTGGACCAGCTGCTCAGCTACGCCAGCCGGACCAGGGACGCCGGTCTGGAGGCGGCGGGCCGTCCCGGGATCATCACCTACTCGCGCAAGGTCTTCATCCCGCTGACCCGGCTGTGCCGCGACCGGTGCGGCTACTGCACGTTCGCCACCGTCCCGCACAAGGTGCACAGCGCCTACCTGGAGCCGGACGAGGTACTGGCCATCGCCCGGGAGGGCGCCAAGCTCGGCTGTAAGGAAGCCCTGTTCACGCTGGGCGACCGGCCCGAGGACCGCTGGACCGCGGCCCGGGAATGGCTGGACGCCCGCGGCTACGACGACACGCTGTCCTACGTCCGGGCCATGGCCATCCGGGTGCTGGAAGAGACCGGGCTGCTGCCCCACCTCAACCCGGGCGTACTGAGCTGGGCCGACTTCCAGCGGCTGAAGCCGGTGGCGCCGTCCATGGGCATGATGCTGGAGACCACCTCGGCCCGGCTGTTCACCGAGAAGGGCCAGCCGCACTTCGGCAGCCCGGACAAGGACCCGAAGGTCCGCCTGCGGGTGCTGGAAGATGCCGGGCGGGTCAATGTCCCGTTCACCACCGGCATCCTGATCGGCATCGGCGAGACGCTGACCGAGCGGGCCGAGTCGATCTTCGCCATCCGCCAGGTGTCCCGCGAGTACGGCGGCATCCAGGAAGTCATCGTGCAGAACTTCCGGACCAAGCCGGACACCAAGATGCGCGGCGTGCCCGACGCGGAACTGCAGGACCTGGCGGCCACGATCGCCGTCACCCGGCTGGTGCTCGGGCCCAAAGCCCGGGTCCAGGCGCCGCCGAACCTCATCGGCGACGAGTACGGCCTCATCCTGCGGGCCGGCATCGACGACTGGGGCGGCGTGTCCCCGCTCACCCCGGACCACGTCAACCCCGAACGCCCCTGGCCGCAGATCGACGAGCTGGCCGGGCACACGGCCACGGGCGGCTTCACCCTGCGCGAGCGGCTCACGCTCTACCCGCCGTACCTGCGCGAGCCGTGGCTCGACCCGCGGCTGGCCGGGCACGTCCAGGCGCTGGTGGACCCGGCCACCGGTCTGGCCAATCAGGACGCGATGCCGGTCGGCCGGCCGTGGCAGGAGCCGGACGGCGGCTGGCAGGAAGCGGGCCGGACCGACCTGTTCACCACGATCGACACCACCGGCCGCACCTCCGACCGGCGGGACGACTTCGCCGAGGTCTACGGCGACTGGGACGAGGTCAAGACCCGGCTGGCCGGACCGGCCGCCCCAGCCCTCGACCAGGACGTCAAGGCTGCCCTGCGCCAGGCCGAGCAGGACCCGCCGGGCCTGACCGACGACCAGGCCCTGGCCCTGCTGGGCGCGGACGGCCCGGCCCTGGAGGCCCTGACCAAGCTGGCCGACGACGTCCGCCGGGACGTGATGGGCGACGACATCACCTACGTCGTCAACCGGAACATCAACTTCACCAACGTCTGCTACACCGGCTGCCGGTTCTGCGCGTTCGCCCAGCGCCGTACCGACGCCGACGCCTACACGCTGTCCCTGCAGCAGGTCGGCGACCGGGCCCAGGAGGCCTGGGAGTCCGGCGCGACCGAGGTGTGCATGCAGGGCGGCATCCACCCGGACCTGCCCGGTACGGCCTACTTCGAGATCGCGGCCGAAGTCAAGCGGCGCAGCCCGGACATGCACGTGCACGCGTTCTCTCCGATGGAGGTGCTCAACGGGGCGTCCCGCACCGGGCTGTCCATCCGGGAGTGGCTGATTCAGGCCAAGGAGGCCGGGCTCAACTCGGTCCCGGGCACCGCGGCCGAGATCCTGGACGACGACGTGCGCTGGATCCTGACCAAGGGCAAGCTGCCGGCCAAGGACTGGATCGAGGTCATCACCACCGCGCACGAGGTCGGCCTGCGCAGCTCGTCGACGATGATGTACGGGCACGTGGACACGCCCGCGCACTGGGTCGGGCACCTGCGGGTGATCCGCGGCATCCAGGAGCGCACCGGCGGCTTCACCGAGTTCGTGCTGCTCCCGTTCATCCACGAGAACGCGCCGATCTACCTGGCCGGCCTGGCCCGCCCCGGCCCCACCGCCCGCGAGAACCGGGCCGTGCACGCCGTGTCGCGGCTGATGCTGCACGGGGCGATCGACTCGATCCAGTGCTCCTGGGTCAAGCTCGGTGACGACCTGTGCCGGGACGTCCTGACCGGCGGGGTCAACGACATCGGCGGCACGCTGATGGAGGAGACGATCAGCCGGATGGCCGGGGCCGACAACGGCTCGTTCCGCACCATCAGCCAGCTGGCCGAGATGGTCGCGCCCACCGGGCGGCCGATGCGGCAGCGGACGACCACGTACGGGGAGGTCTCGGCCGAGCGGCTGGCCGCGGCGGCCGCGAGTGACGGGGTGTGCGCCTCGATCCGCTCGCCGCTGCCGGTGCTCAACGCCTGATCCCAGCCCCCGGCGCTGCGCGTCGGAGCGGCCTGGGGCCTGAGGTAGCGGTGCGCTTGTTGAGGCGGCTGGTACTGGCCTCGAACCTGGTGGTTGGCGCCAACGTACCGGTAATAGGCGGTAATAGGCGGACCAAAGGCGCCAACGTACCGGTGGGGCCGGCCCGGACAATGCGTGGCGACCAGTCCCGGGGCAGTGACCCGAACTACAGGGTCAGGG
>CAXUJF010000319.1:2459-7306 GCA_964250865.1 uncultured Streptosporangiaceae bacterium | reverse complement strand
GACCACTCCAGATGCGCCAGCACCGGAGCCGAGCCCGCCCCACGGCCAGTCCAACGGGCAGGCCCCGGCGCCTCAGCGCAGCACGTCAGGCGGCCGGGGCTGATGCCCTAAACTCGGCAGGTGCACCCGTCCGGCAGCTTCGACACCGTCCTCGTCGTGGACTACGGGGCGCAGTACGCGCAGCTCATCGCGCGTCGCGTCCGTGAGTGCCACGTCTACTCCGAGATCGTCCCGCACACGATGCCGGTCGCCGAGATGCTCGCCCGCAAGCCCAAGGCGATCATCCTGTCCGGCGGCCCCGCGTCGGTCTACGCGGACGGCGCCCCGCCCGGGCCCGACGGCCTGTTCGACGCGGGCGTCCCGGTCTTCGGGATCTGCTACGGCTTCCAGCTCATGGTCCAGAACCTCGGCGGCACGGTCCGCCGGACCGGCGCGGCCGAATACGGCGCGACCACCCTGGACGCCGCGGCCGTGGCCCCCGGCAGCCTGCTGGCCGGGCTGCCCGCCCGTCAGCGGGTGTGGATGTCCCACGGCGACACCTGCGTCGCGGCCCCGCCCGGGTTCGAGGTCACCGCCTCCACCGGGGCCACCCCGGTCGCGGTCATCGAGGACGGCGGCCGCAAGCTCTTCGGCGTGCAGTTCCACCCCGAGGTCATGCACACCGACCACGGCCAGGCCGTGCTGCAGCGCTTCCTGGACGCGGCCGGCTGCCAGCCGGGCTGGACCACGGCCGGCATCATCGACGAACAGGTCGAGCACATCCGGGCCCAGGTCGGCGACGGGGTCGCGGTCTGCGGCCTGTCCGGCGGGGTCGACTCGGCCGTGGCCGCCGCGCTGGTCCAGCGGGCCATCGGCGACCGGCTGTACTGCGTGTTCGTCGATCACGGGCTGCTCCGCAAGGGCGAGGCCGAGCAGGTCGAGAACGACTTCGTGGCCGCCACCGGGGTCCGGCTCAAGACGGTCAGCGTGGCCGAGCAGTTCCTCGGCGCGCTGGACGGCGTGAGCGACCCGGAGCAGAAGCGGAAGATCATCGGCCGCGAGTTCATCCGCACCTTCGAGCGGGCCGCGACCGAGATCGCCGCGGACGCGCAGAGCCAGGGTGAATCGGCCCGCTTCCTGGTCCAGGGCACCCTGTACCCGGACGTGGTGGAGTCCGGCGGCGGCACCGGCGCGGCCAACATCAAGTCCCACCACAACGTGGGCGGCCTACCCGCCGACCTGAAGTTCGAGCTGGTCGAGCCGCTCCGCGCGCTGTTCAAGGACGAGGTCCGCTCGGTGGGGGAGGAGCTGGGCCTGCCGCACGACATCGTCTGGCGGCAGCCGTTCCCCGGTCCCGGGCTGGCTATCCGGATCATCGGTGCGGTCACCGCGGACCGGCTGGCCGTGCTCCGCGAAGCCGACGCGATCGTCCGGGAGGAGCTGTCCCGGGCCGGCCTGGACCGGCGCATCTGGCAGTGCCCGGTAGTCCTGCTGGCCGACGTGCGCTCGGTCGGCGTGCAGGGCGACGGCCGGACCTACGGCCACCCGGTGGTGCTCCGGCCGGTGACCAGCGAGGACGCCATGACCGCGGACTGGGCCCGGCTGCCCGAGGACGTGCTGGCCCACATCTCCACCCGGATCACCAACGAGGTACCGCAGATCAACCGGGTCGTGCTCGACGTGACCAGCAAGCCGCCCGGCACGATCGAGTGGGAGTAACGAGCGGCAGCGACCGGTAGCGGCCAGAGCGGCTAGAACGACCAGAAGGCCGTCACCGGCGTGAACCTGGCCACGTCCCGGGAGTAGTACTCCCGTCTCGGGGGCGCGCGGCTGCTCTTCGCTGGTGACGACCCTCTGGCTGGCCGTCAGGGACGATGTCCCGTGGGATCAGACGTGATCGCGGCTGTGCTGCTCCGGCACCGTCCGCCGACCCGGGCGGAGCAGGGCTTCGGCCAGCGTGAGCACGGTCTCCTCCAGGGACTCCAGCCGGCTGGCCATGTCGGTCTGGATCGCGCTCACCACCTTGGTCACGACCTCTTCGACCTCGGCGTGGCCGGGCCGCAACCGCAGCTCGTCGGCCAGCGGTGACAGCACCGCGGCCAGCCGGTCTTCCAGCGCGTCGAGCCGGGCCGACAGGACGGTGGCGGACTTGCCCGCCGCCTCGCCCAGCTTGCGCTGCGCGTCGTCCAGCCCGAGCGAGGTGGGCAGGTGGCCAAGCTGCCGGGTGACCGCCTCCAGCCGCCCGTCCACGGTCTCGAACTTGGCCCCCATGCCCTCGAGCCGGCCGCCGACGCCTTCGAGCCGGCCGTCCAGGCCGTCCATCCGGCCGTCCAGCGAGCCCAGCTTCTGGTCCACCGTGGTGATGTGGTCGTCCACCCGGGTGATCCGGTCGCCGTGACTGCCGATCCGGGTGTCCAGCCCTTCCATCCGGCCGCCCAGGGTCTCCATCCGGCCGTCCAGCGAGCCGAGCAGGTCGTCGACGGCGGCGATGTGCCCGCCCAGCTTCTCGTCCACCGCGGTGATGTGGGCCCCGAGCGTGCCGTCGACCGCCGCGATGTGCTCGTCGAGCCCGCCGATCTGCGCGCTGGCCCGCTCGCTGTACTCGGCGATGCGCTGGTCCAGCCCGCTGATCCGGCTGCTGGCCTGCTCGCTGGTCTCGCTGAGCCGCTGGCCGAGCTGTTCGAGCCGGCTGCTGGCCTGCTCACTGGTCTGGCTCAGCCGCTGGCCGAGCTTCTGGATCTCCGTGTTGGCTTGCTCGCTGGTCTCGGCCACCCGCTGGTCCAGCTGTTCCATCCGGGCCTCCGCCCGCTCGCCGCTCTCACCGAGCCGCTGGCCGAACTGCTCGATCCGGTGGCCGAGCGTGCCCACCTTGCCGTCGGTGGCGGACAGCTTGGCGTCGAACGCCCCGAGCTTGCCGTCGGTCCCGGACAGCTTGGCGTCCATGGCGTTGAGCTTGTCGGGCAGCGGGGCGGTCCGCTCGCTGACCGTCGCGACCTGACTGCCGATCATCCCCATCTGCTCGTCGATGGCGGCGATCCGCTCGTTGATCAGCCCGATCCGGTCGTCGGTGTCGCCGATGTGGTCGTCGAGGCGGTCGATCCGGTTGGCCAGCGCCCCGACCTTGCCGTCGGTCCCGGTCAGCTTGGCGTCGAGCGCCCCGATCTTGTTGTCGACCGTGCCGACCTTGTCGTCGGTGTCACCCAGCCGCTCTTCCAGCCGCTCCAGCCGGTTGTGGGCCACTTCGATCTGGCCGCCGATCAGGTCGACCTGCCCGGTCAGCCCGGACACCGTGCCCGCCAGCCCGTCGATCTTCTCGCTGGTCCCGGCCAGGCCCTCGGTCAGCTTGGTGTCCAGCTTCTCCGACAGCGCGGCCAGCCCCTGGTCGAACCGGGCCGTCTGGGCCGCGAGCCCCTGATCGATCCGGCCCTTGATGGCCGAGAGCTCTTTGTCCAGGTAGGCCGCGCGCTGGGACAGCTCGGTGATGGCCTTGTCCAGGCGGCCGAACCGGCTCGCGGCGGCCTCCATGCTCTGCTGCAGCCGGTCGCCGTGCTGCTGCATGCTCTTCAGCCGCTCCTCCTGGAGCTTGAGCATGTCCCGGGCCTGGCTGATCAGGGTGCAGAGGGACTCCAGCCGCGGCAGCACCTGGTCCACGTTCTCCGACACCACGCCGAGGTCCGCCCACAGCGCGGGCAGCTCGGCCACCGGCTTCATCTGGGCGCTCAGGTTCCGCAGGTGCTCGGGCATCGACTCGGCCCAGGCCGGCGCGGTCTCCTTGGCGTCATCCAGCTGGCGGCGCATCGCCTCGGTCTGCGCCGTCAGCTGGCCGGCCAGGTCGGTGAACTCATGCTCCCGGACCTCTTTGACCAGCCACTCCAGCCCTTCCAGGTGTTTGCGGATCTCCTCCAGCGCGCTCGCGTGGGACCGCTGGTCCGTCATGTGATCCTGGACCGTCCGCGCGAGCAGGTCGCGCATCCGGTCCGCGGGGCCGGGCTGGCTACCGCGCATCAACAGATGGTTGGCCGACTGATCCATGGGGGGTGCTCCTTAGCCAGGGGTGATACCGCTCGCCGGCCTGGTGCCCGGCTGGGTGGGTTCGTTGAGCCCGCGTCCTGTTGGTCCCACGGGGGATCCCGCCGCCGTGCCCACCGGCCGCGCATCTGCGCGATACGGCCCGTGGCCCCTGGCGATTGCCGGATAAACCTCTCGCGAACGGCGCCCACGTTAGTAGCTGGCTGTAGTTAATCAAGCACAGATAGTGAAATCCGTAGCCGGAAGGTTACGCAGTTGCGTCTGTGTTGACGAGGCGGTGCGGGCTGGATACTGTCGGACTAGCACTCGGGCAAGTAGAGTGCTAATGCGACGAGGCAGTCTGACACCCGCGACGGCAGGCCGCCGTGGTCGCCCTCTCTAAGCAGTTCACCTTTTATCCTTCCGGAGGGGGAGGTCATAGCATGACGACCGCCACCAAGGTTGTCCTCAAGCCCCTTGAGGACCGGATCGTGGTTCGCACGCTCGAAGCGGAGCAGACCACGGCTTCCGGCCTAGTTATCCCTGACACGGCCAAGGAGAAGCCCCAGGAGGGCGAAGTCCTGGCTGTTGGTCCCGGTCGTTTCGACGACGCGGGCTCCAAGCGCGTCCCCGTCGACGTCAAGGTCGGCGACATCGTGCTGTACAGCAAGTACGGCGGCACCGAGGTCAAGTACTCGGGCGAGGAGTACCTCGTACTCTCCGCTCGTGACGTCCTCGCTGTCATCGAGAAGTAAGCACGACGCAGCGAATGCACGGCTGAGGGCGCCCGGCCCCCCCCCGTGGGGCCCGGGGGCCCTTACCCGGGGTGAAAACGCCCACATGTATGTGGAAACCCCCAG
>CAXUJF010000319.1:640-2449 GCA_964250865.1 uncultured Streptosporangiaceae bacterium | reverse complement strand
TGGGGGGGCGGGGCGCCCTTACCGCGTGTTCATAACGCGAACTTTTATGTGAAAACCGCAGGGTGAGGTAGTAGTCAATGCCCAAAATCCTAGAATTCAGCTCGGATGCGCGCTCCGCGCTCGAGCGCGGTGTCGACAAGCTGGCCGACACCGTTAAGGTGACGCTGGGCCCACGTGGCCGCAACGTCGTCATCGACAAGAAGTGGGGCGCGCCCACCATCACCAACGATGGTGTGACCGTGGCCCGCGAGGTTGAGCTCGAGGACCACTACGAGAACCTCGGCGCTCAGCTGGCCAAGGAAGTCGCCACCAAGACGAACGATGTCGCCGGTGACGGCACCACCACGGCGACCGTGCTGGCCCAGGCCATGGTCCACAACGGCCTCCGGTCCGTCGCCGCGGGCGCCGGCCCGATCTCGCTCAAGCGCGGTATCGACGCCGCGGCGGCCGAGGTCTCCAAGCGGCTGCTGGCTCAGGCCCGTGACGTCGAGGAGCAGAGCGAGATCGCTCACGTCGCCACGGTCTCGGCCCAGGACGAGAAGATCGGCGAGCTGATCGCTGAGGCGTTCAGCAAGGTCGGCAAGGACGGCGTGATCACCGTCGAGGAAGCCCCGACCATGGGTCTGGAGCTGGAGTTCACCGAAGGCCTCCAGTTCGACAAGGGCTACATCTCGCCGTACTTCATCACCGACCAGGACCGGCTCGAGGCGGTCCTCGAGGACGGCTATGTCCTCATCACCGAGGGCAAGGTCTCCTCGATGAGCGAGTTCCTGCCGCTGCTGGAGAAGATCGCCGAGTCCAAGCGGCCGCTGCTCGTGGTGGCCGAGGACGTCGAGGGCGAGGCCCTGTCCACGCTGGTCGTGAACAAGATTCGCGGCCTGCTCAACGTGGTCGCGGTCAAGGCTCCCGGCTTCGGTGACCGTCGCAAGGCGATGCTGGCCGACATGGCCACGCTGACCGGCGGCCAGGTTGTCAGCGAGGCCCTGGGCCTGCGGCTGGACAACATCAGCCTGGACGACCTGGGCCAGGCCCGTCGCATCGTGGTGTCCAAGGACAACACGACGATCATCGACGGTGACGGTGACCAGTCCGCCATCCAGGAGCGGATAGGGCAGATCAAGACCGAGATCGACAACACCGACTCCGACTGGGACCGCGAGAAGCTGCAGGAGCGGCTGGCCAAGCTGTCCGGCGGCGTCTGCGTGCTGCGGGCCGGTGCGGCCACCGAGGTGGAGCTCAAGGAGAAGAAGCACCGCCTTGAGGACGCCATCTCGGCCACCCGGGCCGCCATCGAGGAAGGCATCGTGGCAGGTGGCGGTAGCGCCCTCGTGACGATCGCCTCCGGGCTGGACGACCTCGGCTTCACCGGTGACGAGGCCACGGGCGTCAAGATCGTCCGTGCCTCGCTGTCGGAGCCGTGCCGCTGGATCGCCATCAACGCCGGCGCCGAGGGTTCGGTCGTCGCGGCCAAGGTCGCGTCGCTGCCCGCGGGTCACGGCTACAACGCCGCCACTGGCGAGTACGGCGACCTGATCGCTCAGGGCGTCATCGACCCGGTCAAGGTGACCCGGTCCGCGGTGCAGAACGCCGCGTCCATCGCCGGCATGCTGCTCACCACCGAGGCTCTCGTGGTGGACAAGCCGGAGGACGACGACGACACCACCGCGAACAGTGGCCACGGCCACGGTCACTCGCACTAGTTCCACCGCACCACCGCACCACCGTCACGGGGCGGCCGGCCCCCCCGGGGCGCGCCGCCGGTGGACACCCCGGCGGCGGCGCTGCGGGCGATTGGGGTGGCTTATGTGC
>CAXUJF010000319.1:0-630 GCA_964250865.1 uncultured Streptosporangiaceae bacterium | reverse complement strand
CCCCCCCCCCCCCCGCCCCACCCCCCCCCCCCCCCCCCCCCCCCGCGCGGCGGGGGCGGCGCGCCGGGGGGGCGCCCCCCCCGTTTCGCGTCCGGGCAGGCTGGCTAACTTCACTGCCACAGGGACACCGGCCCAGTCGCAGGCCCCGCCAAACTCATCAATCACATGTGCCATGTGTGGCGCAGCCCGTCCGTCGCAGGAGTCTCAGGGTGGGTGATTTATTAGCCACCTCCGGCTGCGGGCTTCGTGCGGGACCCCTGCCGCTGCTGGGCCTGGACCCGCTGCCGGTGATCCCGTTCCCGCCGCTGCCGTTTCCCCCGGAGGGCAAGCTGCCTGCGGTGTCCCAGTACGCCGGCGCCCAGCCGCTGGCCTGGATCGACGACGCCCTGACTTCCGCCGCCCACGCCTGGGCCGCCACCCGCGCCGCCCCGACCCTGCTGCTGGACATCGACCCGGCCATAGGCCTTGACCCGCGCCGAAGTCGACCACTGCCTAGCCTGGGCCTCCACGCCCTAGCGAGCCTCCTGCGCCCCGCACCAAGCCCTCCGCCGGCAGGACACCACCCAAAGCCCAGAAGACCCAGAAGCCCCAGAAGCCCCAGAAGCCCCAGAAGCCCCAGAAGCCCCAGAA
>CAXUJF010000318.1:283-7307 GCA_964250865.1 uncultured Streptosporangiaceae bacterium | reverse complement strand
GCCCCTGTGTCATCCCCCGATTATGAGTTCATCGCGGCGATCTGGTCCTTGATCCGGGCTAGTTGTGATGGGCGGGCTCGGCGGGTGGATAGGCCTGGCCGTTCGGCGACGGCGGGTACTCGGCCGGGCTGACGATCGGCGGGACGAACGTGCGGCGGGGCGGCGCCTCCCGGGCCGGGGACTCGCCCGCGCCGCGGACCACGGCGGCCATGCCGAGCAGGGCGGTGATGGGGGCGACCAGCGCGATGAAGTCGGCCGCGCTCAACGTGCCCAGGGCGGCCAGGGCACCGGCCAGGCCGGCGATCACGACGGCCGCCACGATCAGGCCCCAGCCGTGCAGGAACAGCCGCAGCGTGAACGGCGCGGTGGGTGCGGGCACGTCGGCCACCACGGTGACGGCCTTGGTCTCGCGTCGCTCGGTCATGCCTTCGCGGACGCGCACGCTGAGGGTCAGCTGGCCCGGCTGGTCGGCGATGAGCAGCAGTTCGTCGGGGTGCGAGGGGTCCGGCGCCTGGGCCACCGAGCCACCGCCGACGGCCCAGGAAACGACCTTGCCCGAGTTGGACGAGCGGACCCGGTACCGGGCCTGTTCCCCGGTGACCACGGTCTCCGGCCCGTCGATGACCGCCGCGCGTGCCTGCCCGTTGACCCCGGACCGGCCCGCCTCGTCCGGCTCGGCCCCGGCCAGTTCCGCCGACGTGGCCGGGGCCGGTATGGCCGGCATGAACTGGCGCCGGGCCAGCACCTCGGCCAGCCGGATCTGCCGGGTGTGCACGCTCCACGTCATGGCCACCACCCCGGCGGCGAGCCCGGCCGACCCGAGCCCGAGCAGGCCGGCCACGACCGGGTGACCGGCGCCCGCCGCGACCGCAGTGATCATGACGACTCCCTTTGAGGTGACCTCATTAAAAGGCTAATTCAAACACAGTATCGAAACAAGTCAGGCGCAGCCAGAGCGGTTCGATTTTAATTTAACAAACTCTCCTCGCCCCGGGCCGGTGGGGCGCCGCCCCGCTCGGCCGGGCCCAGCGGATGTGAGACGGTACCGGGATGGACGGATATCGCGAGGTCAACCGGGCCAGCTGGGACGAGCGCGTCCCCGCACACGTCGCCTCGCCGGACTACCAGGTCAGCCGGTTCGCCGACGACCCCGGCCACCTCAGCCACGTGGTCCAGTTCGACCAGCCGCGGCTGGGCGACATCCGCGGGCTGCGGGGCGTGCACCTGCAGTGCCACATCGGCACCGACACGGTCTCGCTGGCCCGGCTGGAGGCGTCCATGACCGGCCTGGACTTCTCCGCCCCGGCCGTGGCCGCGGCGCAGGACCTGGCCGCGCGGACCGGCACCGACGTGCGGTTCGTGCAGTCCGACGTCTACGCGGCGCCCGACGTGCTCGGGCACGGGCAGTTCGGGCTGGTCTACACCGGGATCGGTGCCCTGTGCTGGCTGCCGGACATCCGCCGCTGGGCCGGGGTGGTGGCCGCCCTGCTGGCGCCGGGCGGGCGGCTGTTCCTGCGCGAGGGGCACCCCATGCTGTGGACCCTGGCCGACGAGCGCGACGACGGCCTGCTGGTGGTGGACCATCCCCACTTCGAGCGGCCGGAGCCGATGGTGTTCGACGACGACGGCAGCTACGCCACGACCGACGTGGTGTTCGAGAACACCAGGACGCACGAATGGAACCACGGCCTGGCCGAGATCATCACCGCGCTGATGGACGCGGGCCTGGAGCTGACCGGCCTGACCGAGCACGACAGCGCGCCCTGGGCGCCGTTTCCCGGCATGATGGAAAAGTCCGCCGACGGCGAGTGGCGGCTGGCCGACCGCCCGTGGCGGATCCCGTGCACCTACACCCTGCAAGCCGTCCGACGCGGCTGAGCTGGAGACCTGATGACCATCCTGGACGAGAGCAAGCCCAAGCACGCCGCCGCCCAGCAGCGGCTGGAATCCGAGCCGATCGTCTGGCTGACCACGGTCTCCCCGTCCGGTCAGCCCCAATCCACCCCGGTGTGGTTCCTGTGGGCCGACGGGGAGTTCCTGATCTACGGGGCGGCCAAGGGCCCGAAGAACGCCAGCATCGAGGCCAACCCGCGCGTCTCGCTGCACCTGGAAGGCAACGGCCAGGGCAGCGACAACGTGATCTTCGAGGGGCAGGCCCGCATCGACCCGGACGGCCCGCGGGCCGAGGACGTGCCGGCCTACCTGGCCAAGTACCAGCCGTTCATCGACCGCTACGGCTGGACCGCGGCCGGCTTCTCCGATGACTACCCGCACGTCATCCGGATCAGCCCGTCCCGGGCCCGGATCTGGTTACAGCAGGTCGTCGGTGGCGGGATCCTCCCGGCCCCCGAAGTACTGGGTAAGCACCTGGCCGAACAGCTCGCCCGCCGGGTCGGCCCGGTGGAACAGGGTCATCGACGACCGCAGCTTCTGCGCGTCCAGGGCGCCCAGGATCTCGGCCGCGTCCGTGCCCGGATGCGCGATGAGAGCCCGGGCCGCTTCGGCCAGCCGCGGGCCCAGCACCGGGTGCCGCAGGTAGGCCCGGGCCTCCTCCAGCCCGGAGATCGCGTAGCGGCGGGACGTGGGGCTGCTCCCCAGCCCGGCGATCTGCGGGAACACGAACCAGATCCAGTGGCTGGTCTTCCGGCCCCGGCGCAGCTCGGCCAGGGCGGTCTCGTACGTGGCCCCCGCGTCCTGGGCCGCGACGAACCGTTCCAGGTCGTAGGCGTCGTCCATGGCGGCCGGCCTACCCGAACTGGGTCAGGGACAGGTTGTTCCCGTCCGGATCGGCGAACCAGGCCACCCGGTCCCCGCTGGGCGCGGTCCAGACCAGCGGGCCCGTCATCAGAAGTCCAGTCCGAGGGTGAACGTCGGCTTGGGTGAGGTCTCGGGCAGCCGGTGCTCGGCCGCCAGCCGCCGGATCGCGGTCCCGGTGGCCAGGAACTCGGTCGCGTGCTCACCCCAGACGTGGTTGGACACGGCCACGTTGACCCCGACGATCCCGCCCGCCTTGGCCTGCATCGACTCGGCCTGCATCCGGGACAGGGCCAGCTCGCGGGCGTCGTAGACACCCTGGGTGAACTGGACCATCTCCTGGTTCTGGCCCGCCTGCCGCAGCGCCTGCATGGCCGACTGGTGCGCGATGTGGTAGACGCAGGTGCCGAGCACGAACGCGACCGGGACCGCCCCCGCGGCCAGCAGCCGGAAGAAGTCCTGCGCGGACAGGTCCGAGGTGAACGGCCGGCCGTCGGGGGTGCGGTGCGCCCCGGTGCCGGCTTCGGCCCGCACCGCGGTGCCGGTGGCCACGAACTCGAGCACGTCCTGGCCCCAGGCGTACATCTGCATGCGCAGTTCGACGCCGACGATGCCGTCCGCGCCCAGGTGCGCGGCCTCGGCCTCCATCCGGGACATGGCCAGCTCCCGGGCGTTGTACATGGCCTGGCTCAGGACCTGCAGTTCCTGGTTCTGCGACCAGCGGCCCACCTGGATACCGACGTGGTAGATCGACGACCCGACCACGAAGCCCAGCGGCTCGAAGCCGGCCTCGCCCAGCAGCACGTACTCCGACACCGACAGGTCAGAGGTGAAGACCGCGCCCTGCTCCGCGCCGGCGGTGTGCGCCAGACGGCCGTCCGCGGCCTGCGGCTCCCAGGTCGCGCCCGCTCCGTCCTGTCCCTTACCGAATAGCGGCATCTTTGCTCCCCGTGGTTTAAGTGGTTTTAAGGTTGGCCTTGGCCTTGGCCTTGGCCGCGGCCTTCAGTTCCTGCTTGTACGCGCGGACCCGCGCCAGCGAATCGTCATCGGAGATGTCCGCCACCGAACAGTAGCTGCCGGCCTCGCCGAACGGCCCGGCCGCCTCCCGCCAGCCCGCGGGCTGCACCCCGAGCTGCTTGCCCAGCAGGGCCAGGAAGATCTGGGCCTTCTGGGCCCCGAAGCCCGGTAGCTCCGCGATCCGCCGCCGCAGGTCGGCCCCGTCGGTGGCGTCACCCCATACCCGGCCGGGGTCGCCGTCGTACCGGTCCATGATGAGCTGGGCCAGCGACTGTACCCGGGCCGCCATCGATTTGGGGTAGCGGTGCAGGGCCGGGCGCTCGGAGAACACTGCGGCCAGCGCCTCCGGGTCGTACCCGGCCAGCTCCTCCGCGGTCGGGTTGTGCCCCAGCCGCTTGGTCAGGTCGTACGGTGCGCTGAACGCCCGCTCCAGCGGGACCTGCTGGTCCAGCAGCATGCCGATGAGCAGGGCGAGCGGGTCGGTGCTGAGCAGTTCGTTGGCCGCCGGCTCGACGGGCATCGCTATCGTCACGAGGTCCCTCCAAGATCGTGCGCCACCATCATGGCGTATTGGCATGGCGCGCGTCTTCGCATGGCGCGCGTCGCCATGGTGGTCTGGGAGCTCCGGAGGTGCCATGGTGGAATCTGGCAGGCTGGTTGGCCGTTCTTATGATGACGGGCAACTCGCGCGTCGGCCGGCGTGCCAGGAAGGCGCCGGGGCGCAGCGTCCCAGCCCGGATGGATGGAGTCATCAATGACACCCCACGCCAAGTGGGCAATCGCCGGCATTATTGTCGGCCTGATCTTGTTCGCGGTCGCCCCGTGGTACGTACCGCTCGCGATCATCCTGCTCGCGATCGCTATCCCGACCGGGGCTTACCTGATGCTCGATGAGTCCCAGCGCCGCCGGCTGCGCGAGACGCGCCGCCGTCGCCAGCTGGGCAACTAACCCACCGGTCCCGGGGCCCGGCACCTGCTGGCCGGGCCTGCGGGCTGCACGTGCTCACCTGCGGGGACACGGGAAAGAGAGCCACCATGCCCGTCAGCCGACTTAACCATGCCGTCCTCTACGTCCGCGACCTGGCCAGCTCGGTCAGCTTCTACTGCGGCACGCTCGGCTTCGAAATCCGCACCGAGGTGCCGGGCCGGGCGGCGTTCCTGCGCGCTCCCGGCTCCGCCAACGACCACGACCTGGGCCTGTTCGAAGTGGCCGGGGTCGCCCTGGCCGCCGGCGAATCGGTGATTCAGGCCGGCCTGTACCACCTGGCCTGGGAGGTCGGCACCCTGGCCGACCTGGCCGACGTCCGGGAGAAGCTGGCCGCGGCCGGCGCCCTGGTCGGGCAGAGCGACCACCGCGTCTCCAAGTCGCTGTACGCCAAGGACCCCAACGGCATCGAGTTCGAGGTCATGTGGCGCGTCCCGATCGAGGACTGGGACGCCGAGCTGAGCCAGGGCGCCCCCATCGTCCCCCTCGACCTCGACGCCGAGCTGGCCCGCTGGGGCGGCCGCCGGGTCACTGGCGCGGCGGCCGGCTCCGCGACCTGACCGATCAGCTCAGCAGGCCCGGATACAGCAGCGCCAGCTGGTGCGGATAGCCCGCGATCAGCCGTAGCTCATCATCGGTGAGCGGCCGCCCGGTCGCTGACGCGCACAGCTGCACCAGCTGGAACACCAGGTCCTCGTCCCCGCCGCCGACGTCGATGCCGAGCTGGCCGAGCACGTGCCGGAACCCCGCCTTGCCGCCGTACTCGCCGGTGAGCACCACTCGTCCCTCGCGCCGGAACCAGTCGTGCGGGAACGGCCCCAGCGTGTCATCGTCGTACAGCTCGTAGTTGTTCCGGTCCTTCAGCGCCCCGTCGGCATGGATCCCCGACTCGTGCGCGAAGGCGTTCGTGCCCACGCCCGGCTGACCCTGGGGGAGCGGCTGGCCGAAGGCGTAGCTGGCCCACAGGCCGAAGCGCCGGGCCCAGGACAAATCCAGCTCGTCCCCGATGCTGGCTCGCCCGGCCACACCGAACGCGTGCTGGAAGGCCAGGATGCAGGACAGCAGGTCGGCGTTGCCGGCCCGCTCCCCGATGCCGTTCACGCAGGTGTTGACCCAGGCGTCCTGCCCGGCTTCCAGGTCCCCGAGTGCCCCGGACACCGAGTTGGCCACGGCCATGCCCAGGTCGTTGTGGCAGTGGGTCTCCACCGGTAGCTGGACCGCCGTGGCCAGCTTGGCGAACCGTTCCCGGATCCGCTCCGGGCTGTCGCCGCCGATCGTGTCGCAGTAACGGATCCGGGTCGCCCCGGCCTCCTTGGCCGCCTGCGCGAACTCCAGCAGGAATCCGTCGTCCGTGCGGGAGCCGTCCTCGGCGTTGACCCCGATGGTCTGCGCGCCGCCGTCCCGCGCGGTGGCCACCGCCGCGGTCATCTCGGCGATGATGGCCGTCCGGTCCAACCGCCCACGGAACTTGTGCTCGATCATCTGGTCCGACGTCGAGATGGACAGGTTGTAGTGGGCCAGGCCCAGCGGGACCGCCCCGGCGACGTCCGCGCTGACGGCCCGGCACCAGCCGGACAGCCGCAGCCGGCCGAACGCCCCGGCCTCGGCCAGCGCCACGTTCGCCCGCACGTACGGGACTTCGTGGAACAGGAACGGGAATCCGATCTCCGACTGCGCCACCCCGAGCCGGCCCAGGTAGAAGTTGATCATCGTCTTGCCGAACTTGGACAACCCGGTGCGCGCGGTCTGCACGCCGTCCCGGTTGGTCACGTCCAGGAAATGAACCGCTGGCACGAAAGCCTCCTCGTCAACTGTTCCTTTCACGTTGACGCTTAGCCCGCCTTACAATCAATATTGATTTTAATCAACTCGTAGGGGGAAGGGCGGCGGGAATCACCGATGGCCGACCAGCTCAGCGCGGCCGAAGCCGCCCACCGCCTGGGGGTCAAACCGGCCACCCTGTACGCCTACGTGAGCCGGGGGGTGCTGTCCCGGCGGAAGGACCCGGCCGGGCGCACCAGCTGCTTCGACGCGGCCGAGATCGAGGACCTGGCCCGTCGGGGCCGCCCGCGACGGCAGGCAGGTGCCGCCGACATCGTGATCGAATCGGCTCTGACCGAGATCGACGGGGCCCAGTTCCGCTACCGCGGGCTGGACGTGACCGCCCTGGCCACCCGCCGCTCATTCGAGGAGGTGGCCGAGTTCCTGTGGACCGGCGCGTTCCCCCCGCGCCCGGTCAACTGGCGATCCCGGCCGGAGGCGGTGGCC
>CAXUJF010000318.1:0-273 GCA_964250865.1 uncultured Streptosporangiaceae bacterium | reverse complement strand
TGCGCGGCGGGGGCCGCGTGCCGGGGGCCGGGGGGGTGCCCCCGGCGCCGGGTAAAGGGGCTCGCCGGGCGGGCGGGGGGGGCCGCGGGCCGCGCGGCCCAGGCGGCGCTGCCCGCCAGGGCGCTGCCGCTGGAACGGTTCCAGGTTATTGTGCCGGCCATCGCGGCCACCGACCCGCTCCGGCTGCAACTGGACCCGCCCGCGGTGCAAGCGGCGGCCCGCAGCCTGATCGCCGGCCTGGTCGACTGCCTCCCCTCACCGGCCCCCACACCC
>CAXUJF010000317.1:745-7348 GCA_964250865.1 uncultured Streptosporangiaceae bacterium | reverse complement strand
CGGCAACCCCAGCGGTTCAAGCCCCAGGAGACCTGCCTACGGTCCGGCGCCCTATCGTCGCGGACCCGGCGGCGCACCGGTTCCTGGTCGCGCTGGGCCTGACCGAGCCGGACCTGCTGGCCGCGGTCCTGGACGGCGTGCTACCCCGCTACGACGACCTGGACCTGGCCGATCTGGACCCGGCCCGGCACAGCGCCGACCTGGAGTACGTGGCCCGGGCCCTGGACCAGGCCGCGCCGGGGGACCGGGAGCAGCTACTGGAACGGCTCGGCCAGACCGCGTTCCTGATCGGGGAGAACGCGGCCACCGGCGAACCGCGCCTGTTGCCGCCACCCCGGCTGTACCAGCGGAGCAAGGAGCTGGAGACCTACTTCGAGGGCAACCCGGACGTCTGGTTCGCCCGCGACACCTACGGGCCGTGGCTGGTGCAGCTGCGCGACATGGGGGTGCGGCAGCAGGTCCAGCTGACCGCCCGCGCGCCCGGCCCCACCGGGCACGTGACCGTGGCCGTCGACTTCGGCCGTAACGAGCGTGGCCTGGACGGCTTCGACCCCGCCGCCGAGCTGGACGGCCTGGAGTTCGCGCTGCGGCACCCGAGCCACGCCCTGGCCGAATACGTGTGGAACAGCCTGCTCAGCCCGAACCGGCGGCTGATCGCGGGCGTGGTCGAGCGCTCAGTGCTGATGTCATTCGCCGACGCCACCCGGGAGACGGTGCGGTCGGCCATCGGCGTGGCCGCCCAGGACGCGGCCTGGCTGCCCCACCCGGACGGCACGTTCCGCCTGCCCGCCGAGATCTCCGTGGACGAGCTGCCGCCGGCCTTCGCCCGGGACGAGCAGCTGGCCCAGGCCCTGGGCATGCCGCAGCCGGTGGTGTCCCTGGCCGCCCGCCGGCTCGGCCTGCCGCCCGCCGTGCTCTGGGGCCTGGCCGCCCACCCCGACTTGGTTGAGCTGGTCGAGCGCGAGCTGGAGGCCCGGGACGGACAGCGACCTGCAGAACAGTGACTTACAGGTTCTCCTTGGCCGCCACGCAGAACTCGTTGCCCTCGGGATCCAGCATCACCACGTAGTCGTCGTCCGGCTCCCGGACGTGGCGGACGGCCCGGGCTCCCAGCCCGGTCAGCCGGTCCACCTCGGCCGCCTGGTCGTCGCTGTACAGGTCCAGGTGCATCTGGTCCCGGGCGCTGACCGGGGTCTGGGCCCGCTGCAGCGAGACGTTGACGTGCTCGCCGCGCAGCAGCCGGAAGTCGGGGTCGCTGGACGACGGGTTCAGGTGCAGGGCCTGCGACCAGAACCGGGTCATGGTCTCGATGTCCGCGACGTTGATCACCGTGCTGCCCAGCCTGATCGCCATCGGGCCGTCAGTTCTCGGCGGAACTTGGCGCGGGATCCGGGCCGCCTTTCGGCCAGTCCACCCAGCGGGTCCGGATCGTCACCCCGCCCCGGAGCCGCCCGCCGGCCAGCGTGGCCGCCTGGATGCAGAAGTGCGTCCACATGTTGAGCTGGATCTCTTTGGCCAGCCGCAGCTTGTTGTACATCAGGTTGGACAACCGGTCACCGGCCCGGGCCCAGGACTCGATCTCGAAGCGCAGCAGGTCACCGGCTCGCGCGGCCCGGAACTCGATGTGCCCCGCCTCCAGGTGCCCCTCCAGGGTGTCCAGCCGGAACGACGTGCCGTCCCGGTGCCCCACCCGGACCGGGCCGTCCCACGGCCCCGGCATGCGCACCACCAGCTCGTCGCCCTCCCGCAGGCCACCGCCGGCGCCCCGGGTCTTGCGGAACGTCGCCATCTCCGGTGACGCCTGGTTCAGCCGGCCCTCCACCCGCTCCATCAGGTGCTCCGGCGTCATCTGCGTGTTGGCGATGTCGACCGAGTAGCACCGGTGCAGCAGTGGCCCCACGCCCGCGGCGGCGGGTTGCCGCCGGTCACCTGGCTGCTCGTCGGCCAGGCCGGACAGGTCGGCCGCGCCGCCTTCTTCCTCGGACCGGTGCAGCGGTGTGGTGCGCCAGAAGTAGCGCCAGCTCACCACCGCGATGCCCAGCGGCCAGCCCAGGACCGTCCGGAGCCTGGACGAGCGAGTCATCTTCCCCATGCATAAATGGTCACACGGCGGGCAGTCACGGTTTTCCTGCGGGGTGTATTACCCCGCGTGACCAGGGGAGGGACCCGATGACCGTGACCGGAGCGCTGCAGCGCACCAGGCTGCGCCGGTCGTACCTGCATGCGACCTCGCTGGCGTCGATCGGGTTGTGCATCGGGTTGTGGATCCGGGCGAAAACCGTGGACCAGGACGAACGCGGCAACGCCGAACGGCGCGCCATCTTCGTCGGCCTGTGGCCGCCGATGTTCTGGCTGATCGGCGACTCGCTGCCGGACGTGGACTAGATGCGTCCCACGCTGCTGGCCCGGGTGGACGAAGCCTCGGCCCTGGGCAGCCTGCGGGGCCGCCGGGTCAACTACGACCCGGCCCACGCCCCGGAGGACGGCTCGCCCGAAGGTCACTGGCACGTCGACTCCGGCGCCACCCTCATCGGCCAGGAGCCGCCCGGGGACCCGGTGCCTGACGGCCCCTGGGAGATCGCCTGCCAGCTGGTCACCCACTATGAGTTCGCCGACGAGCGGATCCTGCGCGCCGTCTACGACCAGGACCAGGACCTGCTCGGCCGGGACATGCTGCTGGAGGGCCGGTTCTTCTTCCTGCGCTTCTACTTCGGCGTCCGCGTCACCAACGTGTACGACGAGACCCAGGACACCGAGCGCGGCCGCGAACGCGTCTGGGGCTGGTCGTACCAGACCCTGCAGGGCCACCTGGAAGAAGGCCGGATCAGCTTCGAAGTGATCAAGAACCTGGGCACCGGCCAGGTCGGCTTCCGCGTGACCGGCTACTCCCGGGCGGCCGTGATCCCCGACCCGCTGGTCCGGTTCGGCTTCAGCCTGTTCGGCCGCCGGACCCAGACGCGCTACTACGCCGCCGTCCAGAGCCGGCTCTACCAGCTGGTCCAGCAGGCCCAGCACGGCGAGCCGCTGCCCAAACCCGCCGTGCAGTCCGACGGATTGGTCTTGGCCCCGGCCAGCGCCCGGCCGCACCCGCTGGAACGGCTGACCATCCGCTGGGTGTTCCCCGGACCCTGAGCTTGGCCCCGTAGGCTGATGAGCCATGCGATTCGGTGTATTCGTGCCACAGGGCTGGCGCCTCGACCTGACCGAAATTGAACCCGCTGCGCAGTGGACGGCGATGCTCGACGTCGCCCGCGCGGCCGAAGAGAGCCTGTTCGAATCGATCTGGGTGTACGACCACTTCCACACCATGCCGATCCCCACCGACGAGGCCACCCACGAAGCGTGGACCCTGATGGCCGCGCTCGGCGCCGCCACCCAGCGGGTCCGTCTCGGCCAGATGTGCAGCTGCATGGGCTACCGCAACCCGGCCTACCTGGCCAAGGTGGCCGCCACCGTCGACGTGATCTCCGGTGGCCGGGTCGAGATGGGCATCGGGGCCGGCTGGTACGAGCACGAGTGGCGGGCCTACGGCTACGGCTTCCCCCGCGCCGGTGAGCGCCTGGCCATGCTGGACGAGGGCGTGCAGATCATGCGCCAGCTCTGGTCCACCGGCCGGGCCACCCTGGACGGGGAGCACTACCAGGTCGACGGGGCCATCTCCCGCCCGCTGCCGCTGCAGGAGGGCGGCATCCCGCTGTGGATCGCCGGGGGCGGGGAGAAGAAGACGCTCCGCACCGCGGCCAAGTACGCCCAGTACACGAACTTCGACGTCACCCCCGAGGTGTTCAAGCGCAAGTCGGAGATCCTGGCCGGGCACTGCGCCGACGTCGGCACCGACTTCGATGCCATCGTCCGGTCGGGCGAGTACCAGGTGGTCATCGGCGAGACCGAGTCCGACGTGGCCAGCCGGCTGGCCTGGATCGAGAGCCACCTGGCCCCGCACCTGCCCGCCGACGAACTGGCGGGGCAGCTCCAGCGTTTCCGGAACAGCCCGCTGACCGGCACCCCGGAGCAGGTCGTCGCGGGCCTGACGGAGGCGCGCGCCCTGGGCATGACGTACGCGATCTGCTATTTCCCCGAGATCGCCTACGACCGCTCCGGCTTCAACCTGTTCAACGAGAGGGTGATCCCGGCCCTGGCCGGCGCCTGATTCGCCGTCCCACCGATGAATACCCGTCCTCCAGCGAGTCACCCGGAGAAAGCGTTGAGATCGTCTCGCTGGAGGTGCGATGAGTAGCTACCTGATGATCCCCGGTGCCGGTGGGGCGGCCTGGTACTGGCACCGGGTGGTGCCGCTGCTGGAAGCCGCGGGTCATGAAGCGATCGCGGTTGACCTGCCCGGCCCCGATCCCGCCGCCGGACTGCCCGAGTACACCGAGCTGGTCCTGGCGGCGGCTGACGGCCGGGCCGACGTGGTGCTGGCCGCCATGTCGATGGGCGCGTTCACCGCACCACTGGTGGCCGCCCGCCGGCCGCTGAAGGCGCTGGTGCTGGCCAACGCGATGATCCCGGTACCGGGTGAGACCGCGGGCCAGTGGTGGGACGACACCGGTTCCCAGGAGGCCCGCGTGCAGGCGGCCAAGGAGGGTGGCTACAGCACTGAGTTCGATCTGGACACCTACTTCCTGCACGACGTCCCACCGGAGGCACTGGAGGGCGGCCCGGCCCCGCGCGACGAGACCGAGGCCGCGTTCGCGTCGCCCTGCGACTTCACCGCCTGGCCCGGCATCCCGATCCACGTGGTGGCCGGCCGCGACGACCGGTTCTTCCCGGCCGAGTTCCAGCGCCGGCTGGCCAAGGACCGGCTGGGCGTTGAAGCCGATGTGCTCCCCGGCGGTCACCTGATCGGCCTGGCCCAGCCCGAGCCCCTGGCCCACTACCTCCTGGACCTGTAACGCTCGTCCCATCGGTCTTGTCGCGTGGCCTCGCCCAAGGGGCCCTTTCAGCCCCCGGGTAGCCATCGCCTCAGCTCCCCGGCAGCCAACGTCGCAACACGGCCACTACCCCGACCGGCCCATCACCTCCAGCGTCGCCACTAACCCCAGTCCCGTGGTCGGCGGCCCAGGCCAGGTGGCCGTCCGGCCGGATCAGCGCCGCCGCCACCGTGTCCCACGGCGCCCGGGCCCCGGCGAACCCGGCCGCCGTCGCCGACACGGCAGATCGAAGTCCCGGCTCGAGCTGGCTTTCCAGATCGGCGGGGGAGACCCCGACGGCCACGAACCGGCCCGGCGCCAGCCGCCCGAACAGGTCCGATCCGTCCTCAACCTTCAGGTTGGGTACCCGCCGCCCGGTCAGCGGGTGGTCGCCCGCACCCGCCGGGTAGACCACATCCACACCCGAGGCGGCCGTGGCCAGCCGGGCGTTCAGCTCGTGGCTGGCGGTCAGCGCACCGGTCAGCATGGCCCGCGCGCCTGCCCTTCCCGGCCCTGCGCCGCGACGACCGCGGTCTGGGCCAGCGTGTCCTCGATGACCGCCTGCCCGGCCGGGACCCGCTCGGCGGCGTAGCTGTCCAGCAGTTCCGCTGGGGCCGCGGACCGGGCCACCGCGGCCAGCTTCCACCCGAGGTTCATCGCGTCCTGCAGACCGAGGTTGAGGCCCTGGCCACCCATGGGGAAGTGCACATGCGCCGCGTCCCCGGCCAGGACGATACGGTCCGAGCGGTACCGGTCGGCCTGGAAGGTCGAGCTGCCCACCCGCGTCAGCCAGGTCGGGTCGTGCATGCCGAAGTCCCGGCCTGCCAGCCGCGTGATGGTGGCCCGGTATTCGTCGAACCCGAGCGGCACCTCCCGGGCGGTGGTCATCGTGGCGTGCTCGATCCCGATCAGCCGGTGCCGGGTCTCGTCCAGCCGCACCCCGTAGAACGAGCCGCCCTCGCTGTGCAGGGTCAGCGCCGGGGGCACGTCATCGTCGGCCACGTGCACGTCGCCGATGACGCAGGTGATCGTGTCCTCGGTGCCCTGGTACCCGATGCCGGCCGCGTCCCGGACGATGCTGCGCCGCCCGTCGCACCCGGCCAGGTAGGACGCACGGAACTCGCGCGGCCCGGTGGCCGTGTCGGCCGTGACCCGCACGCCGTCTTCCGTGGTGGCCACCTCGGTCACCTCGACGCCGCGCAGCACCGGCACGCCCAGGGCCAGGGCGTGTTCCTCCAGCAGCTCCTCGGTCCGGACCTGCGGGATGAACAGCACGAACGGGAAGTCGGAGTCGAGCACGGACAGGTCCAGCCGGCTGGACAGCATGGCGTAGTGGGCGGTCGGGATGCGCTGGCCCCGCGCGAGCCAGCCGTCGGCCAGCCCGCGCGAGGCAAACACTTCCAGCGTCCGCGCATGCAACGTAAACGCACGTGAATGTGGCGACCGCTGGTCACGTTTTTCCAGCACAATGACATTTGCGCCGCCCAGCTGGAGTTCCGCGGCCAGCCACAATCCGACCGGCCCGGCTCCCACCACAATGACGTCTGTTTCCGGCATGCAGTCCATTCTGTCCCGCCTTAACCGGAAAATGCGTAATGACCAGATAACTCCCATGAGCCCTTCCGTGCTGCCGTTCTGGATGGGATTTCACCTGGGGTGCCCGCTCCCCGCGGGAGGGTGGTGCGGGGAG
>CAXUJF010000317.1:0-735 GCA_964250865.1 uncultured Streptosporangiaceae bacterium | reverse complement strand
CGAGACCATCGGCGTCTGCCTGACCTGCCACTACTGGCAGGTGGAGGGGACGCGGCCCACCGCGCTCACCACCCAACTGGCGCTCTGCGTCCAGCCCCAACTCAAGGAATACGCCCTGGTCGTCAGCGGGGCCAGCGGCTGCAACAAGTGGAAGAAAGGCCCGGAGGCCGGGGCGGAGGCCGAGGCCTACGCGAATCAAGGCCAGGCGGGCTCGTGAACCCGACCGGAAGCCCCGCCGCCCCGGGGGGGCCCGCCCCCGGGGGGTGGGGGGGGGGGGGAGCGGGCATGGCCCCCTTAGAGGGAGATATTCAGGTGAAGCAGCCCGCCGGCCGTCGTGCTGACCGGCTGACCCAGACGGTGGGCCGAGCCCCAAGACTCGCCCGCCGCCGCATGGTGGGCGCACTCGTGGCCGCCCGAACTCGTAACCTCGTGCCGCCAGACCACGGTGTGCCCGTAGCACGGGTGGTAACTGTTCAGCGTGTACCGCCGCCCGTACCCCCACCGGTGCCCCACGTGCCCGGCCCGGGTCAGCAGACCCTGATGGTGCCGGCAGGTCCCGCGGTGCGCGTGAACGAACCACACGTGGTGGTGGCCAGTCGTGGTGCCGGTGGTGGAACCGCCACTACCCGATCCCAACCCGCCCGAGCCGGAGCCCGTGCCGGTGCTGGTACCGGTCCCGGTGCCCGATGTGGTGCCGGTGCCGGTGCTGCCGTGGTGGTGGCTGCACCGGTGATC
>CAXUJF010000316.1:0-7348 GCA_964250865.1 uncultured Streptosporangiaceae bacterium | reverse complement strand
AAGGGCTGGCCGCGCTGTCCATGCGCCGGGTCGCAACCGAGCTCGGCGCGGCGCCGATGTCGCTGTACCGGCACGTGGCCGACAAGGACGACCTGGTGCTGCAGATGATGAACACGGTGTTCGCCCGGACCCGGCGGCCCGACCCGCCCGACGGCTGGCGGGCCCAGCTCGAGCTGGCCGCCCGCACGCTGTGGGCCATGTTTCACGAGCACCCGTGGCTGGCCTCGGCCCTGTCGCTGACCCGGCCCCAGGCCCTGCCGGCCGCGCTGCCCTACACCGAATGGGTGCTGACCGCGCTGGACGGTCACGGCCTGGACCTGGACGCGATGTTCACCACCTACCTGACGCTGATCAACTACGTGCGCGGCATCGCGGTCAACCTGGAGTCCGAGGCGGAGGCCGAGGCGGTCAGCGGGCTCAACAGCGAGGAATGGCTGGACACGCAGGAGCCGCAGCTCCGCTCGATCCTGGCCCCGGGCCAGTTCCCGATGTTCGAGCAGCTGATCAGCCAGGAGTACGACTTCAGCCTGGACCGGATCTTCGAGTTCGGCCTGCAGCGGCTGCTGGACGGCCTGGCCACGCTGATCGGCGACCCCGCATAGCCCGCCGACCACGGACCACGCATAGTGGGCGGTATGGCCGACGAACCGATCTCCAGCCGGGTGCGGGTGCGGCGCATCCCCGAGCAGGGACACTACGAGCGCGCGACGATCGAGGCGGCGCTGGACCGCGGCCTGATGGCCCACGTGGCCTTCGCCGACGGCGACCAGCCCTACTGCATCCCGATGCTGTACGCCCGGTCCGGGCCGGTGGTCTATATCCACGGGTCGACCGGGAGCCGGGCCGTGCGCACGCTGGCCCGCGGGGTCCCGGCCTGCCTGACCGTGACCCGGCTGGACGGGATCGTGCTGGCCCGCTCGGTGTTCGAGCACAGCGCCAACTACGAGTCCGTGGTGGTGCTGGGCCGGTTCCGCCCGGTCGACGATCCGGCCGAGCGGCTGGCCGCGTTCGAGGCCTTCACCGAGAAGCTGCTGCCGGGCCGCTGGGGTGAGGCGCGCAGGCCGAACCGCAAAGAGCTGAGCGCCACCGTCATCCTGGCCGCGGGAATCGAGGAGGCGTCGGTCAAGGCGCGCTCCGGCGGCCCGGACGACGACGATTCACCCGACGCGGAGCTCGACGTCTGGGCCGGCGCCATCCCGCTCATCACGTCCTACGGCACCCCCGAGCCGGCCCCCGGCCTGCGCGGCGGCATCGGAGTCCCGGACAGCGTCACCCGCCTGACCGGCTGATCCGCCGCCAGCTGAACCGGCACCGGCCGATACGATCGCCGGATGCCAGCGAAATGGGCTCGGGTGTGGTTCGGAGCGACCGCCCTGTGCGTGGTGGCCGGGGTGGCGCTGAGCGTGGTCTCGGCCGTCCACAGCGAGGGGCACTTCCCCACCGGCACCGAGCGCGGGTTCAACACGTTCGCGTTCTTCACCATCCAGTCCAACCTACTGGTCGGGGCGACCACGCTGCTGCTGGCGATCCGGCTCGACCGGTCCTCGCTCCTGTTCGGCACGTTCCGGCTGATCGGCCTGGTCGCGATCACCGTGACCGGCATCGTCTACCACGTGGCCCTGTCCGGCCTGCTCACGCTGGCCGGGTACCACCAGCTGGCCAACCAGCTGGTGCACACGGTGGTACCGGTGCTGGCCGTGGTCGGCTGGCTGCTGGCCGGCCCGCGCGGCCAGGCCACGGCCAGGGCGGCCTGGCTGTCCCCGATCTACCCGCTGGCCTGGCTGGCGTTCACGCTGATCCGGGGCGCGGTCATCCACTGGTATCCGTATCCGTTCGTGGACGTGACCCGGCTCGGCTACGGCAAGACCGTGCTCAACTGCTTCTGGGTCTCGCTGCTGTTCCTCGGCATCGCGGCCGGGGCGGCCGCCCTTGACCGGCGGCTGCGGCCGCGGACCGCTGGGCCGCCTCAGCCAGATGACGGGCTCAGCTGACGACCGGGTGACAGGGCCTTGACGGGCCTACTTACGGCTCGTCGGGAGGGCGGTGGCACCGGACTTGCGGCCGGGCCCCTTGTCCTTGGTCTTGGCCCGGGCCGCGGCCTCGGCGTGCTTCCGGCGGACTGCCGCCGCGGCGTCGCCCACCGCGGCCTCGTGGGCCAGCTGGGGCGTCATCCAGCTGAGCATCGGGCGTTCCGCCCCGCGCCAGGCGGTGGCGTCGTGGGAGGAGTTGGGCACCAGGTTCAGCGGGACCTGGGCCTGGTAGAGCTGGAGTTCCTGTTTGAAGCTCTGTGCGGCCTGCACGTCCCGGGCGTCGTCCGCCCCCGCGGCCAGGAAGAAGCGCGGGATGATCGTGCCGGGCGACATCTTGGTGATGTACTCGTTCGGCGTGTTCCTGAGCAGGAGCGCCGGATGGCCGCGGAACGGCACCGTGTAGACGGGGGGCGCTCCCGGCTTGCCGCCCTTCGGGACCTGGTTGTCCAGCGGGGCGAAGTACCCGCTCAGCACGCCGGCGAAGCCGAACCGGGTGGGGTAGTTGAGGGCCAGGTTGGCCGCGCAGAACCCGCCCTCGGACAGGCCGACCGCGGCCCAGGCCCGGCCCGGCGGCTGCACCCGGTAGCTGGCGGCCACGAAGTTGGGCACGTCCTCGGCCACGTAGGTGGCGTCCTTGACCCCGCCGACCGCGTTGAGGCACTGCAGCGAGTAGTCCTGGCCGCCGTTGGTGTCCGGCATGACCAGCACCACCGGGTCAGCCTTATGGATGGCCGTCATCTCGTCCAGCGTGGGCAGGATGTTCATCGGGTCGATCCACTGCTCCGGATTGCCCGGTGAGCCGTGCAGCAGCTCGATGGCCGGGAACCGGTAGCTGGCGTAACGGGCCAGGAAGTACTGTGGCGGCAGATAGATATAGACCGTGCGGGAGATCCCGCTCCGGCTGCCCTTCACCACGGTTTCGAACAGATAACCGGTCTGGGTGGCCTCGGATCGCGCCTGCGGGGAAAGGTCGAGCCGGGAGATTGTGTTGCCGCCTTTGCCGGCCGCGTGCGGAACTTGCGGCTGCGCAGCAACTCCCTGGTTGGTGAAGTCCGCTTTCACCGCAGCCCAGGTTTGGTAGTAGTTGTAGTACCGGTTGACCGCCGCGACACCGAACAGCATCGCCGGGATAAAGGCCAGGCAGGCCGCGAGAACTCGAAATGCTATTTGCTTGGTTACGGTCAGCCACACGAGCAGGCCCGCAAAAATGAGCAGCAATAGCACGAAGAATGCGATGCCCTGCGGTTCAAACATATGTTCACCTCGCAGGGCCGGCGATCGCGTGACGGGGTACGAGCGAGCCAGCGCACGCGTCGAGCCGGGCCACGACGCCCCCGTCGGTTCTGCTCAGCGGTGGAGGTGGGATTTGAACCCACGGAGGGGTTGCCCCCTCACACGCTTTCGAGGCGTGCGCGCTCGGCCACTACGCGACTCCACCGCGGGTGAGCTTACCCGACCGCAGCGCTCCCCGCACACGGGCCGGCCGGTCAGCGGCGGGCGGCGAAAAAGTTGCGCAGCAGAGTCGCACAGTCCGCGGCCAGCACGCCCCGGATGACCTCGGGCTGGTGGGCCAGGCGCCGGTCCCGGACCACGTCCCAGAGCGAGCCCACCGCTCCCGCTTTGGCGTCGTCGGCCCCGTAGACCAGCCGGTCCAGGCGAGCCAGGGTGACCGCGCCCGCGCACATCGTGCAGGGCTCCAGCGTCACCACCAGCGTGCAGCCGGTCAGCCGCCACTCGCCCCGGTGACGGGCCGCCGCCCGGATGGCCAGCAGTTCGGCGTGCGCGGTCGGGTCGCCGTCCGCTTCCCGCCGGTTGGCCGCCCGGCCGATGACCACCCCGGCCGGGTCCAGCACGACCGCGCCGACCGGCACGTCAGCCCGCTCGGGATCCAATGTGGCGGCCAGCCCGGCTGCTTGGGCCGCTTGGGCGGCCTCGGCCAGGGCAAGCCGCATCGCGGGCGCGAACTGAGCCTCGTAGCCGGTGCTCATCGGGCCGGGTTCATCGGACGGGGCTCATCGGGCCGGGTTCATCAGGCGGTGCTCATCGGGCCGGGTTCATCGGACGGGGTTCATCGGACGGGGCGGGAACGGCTCAGGGGCCGAGGGCGACTTCGAGGGCCCGCTCCAGCGGCTCACGGAACTTCAGCCGCCCGGCGATGCTGGCCACCGCCTCGTCCGGGAACAGGTCGAGGTCACCGGCGATGGCGCACAGTTCCCACTCCTCCAGGCCCATGTCGGCGAAGATGGACAGGTCACCGGCGGGCAGGACCTGGTCCAGGTCTTCGTCATCCGGCACCGGGATGTCGAGCATGTGCAGCACCTGCGCGGCCACGGGCCAGTCCGCGGCGGCGGTCACGTCGGACAGGAAGACCGAGGCCTCCCCGCCGGTCACCCGGATGGCGATGAAGAAGTCGTCGCCCACCCCGACGAAGCCGATCGTGCTGCCTACGCTGGGCTGCTGCCGCAACGCCTGGAGGAGGCCACTGAGGTCTTCGGTCAAGATCGCGGGGAGGACTTCCGCTTCCCAGCGGTCATCCTCGAGGTACGCGATGACCGCGAAATCAGTGGCGCTCTCGGTCATCGTCATTCCGCAAGCATTCTGTGCACGGGGGGAATGCTGCCAGATGGCGGGTCCCCAGGCGGGCAAACTGCCGATTCCGCATAACCGCAGCTTCCGGCCTCGGAGCGCGCTGCGCAAGCCCAGCCGTCAGCCCGGTCGCGAGCGAGCCCGCGCGCCCCGCCGCGGCCCGGCCCCATCCGGTTACGGATACCGCACCCTACGGTCACACTTTCGGCAGCCGCGCGGTCACCCGCACCGCGTTGTCGCGACCCGGCGGACGGCCCAGCTGCCCGCCACGCCGCCAGCCGCGAAATACGGCTGAATCAGGGCCGATGCTGGCAGAGTAATAGATCCCTGCTTGACGGGACCCGCCCTGATGCGGCACTAGCGCGCCTAGTAGGGTTACGTTCAGTAATCATTGGTAGGCGGAGCACCGTAGGTTAAGCTATGGTGGCGACAAAAGCAGACTGGGCCAGCGTCCAGGGAGGCGTACGTGAAACCGAAGCAGCTTCTCGGCTACGCCGTGATTGCCTTCATCCTGTTTTTCGTGATCAAAGATCCAACGGGCGCTGCGCATATTATCAACAACATTGGTAACTTCCTTTCTGCTCTGGCGCGCGGTTTCTCCTCCTTCTTGAGCTCTCTGTGAGCCGCCTGGCCACGACCGTTCTGGCGAAATTATGAGATTGGTGCCGGGGACCGATACCGTTCCCAACGCCGTTAATAAATACCTCTTGCCGCACGAGCATCAGGTAATTACGGTCCGCAAGCACCCGGCTGTCCTGCTCAAGCCCATCGTCATCGTCCTGATCGGCCTGATCATCGCGGCCGTCGTCAGCACCACCGTCGGCCGCCACCAGGCGGGCGTGGTCGGCTTCGTGTGGATCGCCTGGGCCATCGTGCTGATCTGGCTGGTGTTCAAGGTCTGGGAGTGGTCGCAGGACTACTTCATCGTGACCTCGCGCCGGATGCTGCTGGCCACCGGCGTCGTCACCCGCAAGGTGGCCATGATGCCGCTGGTCAAGGTGACGGACATGAGCTTCCAGCGCTCAACGCTGGGACGGCTGCTCGGGTATGGTGAGTTCATCCTGGAGTCGGCCGGCCAGGAGCAGGCGCTGCGGGTGGTGGACCATCTGCCGTACCCCGAGCAGCTCTACCTCGAGGTGTGCGGGCTCATCTTCCCCGGCAAGAAAGAGGACGGCGACGACGACCTCTGAGTCGCGTCCCCGGTCTCCCCTTCCCCGAGATTCGTGCGACCGGATGAGGAGTTCCTTCTTCCGGCCGCAGGAGTCTCCCCACCGCGCGTCACTCTGAGTGACTAATCCGATGCTCCGAGCTGGCGGCGGCTCCGGCCCATCGGTCGGCCGAGTCGGTCCCCCGTCCCCGGCCGGCCCCTGCCGCCCAGCGCCGACCGACTCCTCAAATCCAGCATGGCAGCGACCCGCAAGCGCAGAGGCTTGCGAGGCGGCTGTGACGCCCGAAGACTGGTGCGGGTCAGCCGCGCAGGAGCCAGTCGCGGGCGGCGACGGCCGAGCCGCGGGCGCCGGCCATGTCCAGGTCGGGGACGAGGGCGAACTCGGCGACCACGGACTGCTCGACGCGCAGGGTGGAAAACTCGCGGACCCGGGACAGGAACCAGTCGCGGAAGCTGGGTGCCGTCTCGACCACGCCGCCGCCGACGAAGTAGATGTCGGGGTCGGTGAAGTTGGCCGCGATGGTGAACAACCGGCCGAGCGCCATGGCCTGCTGCTCGAAGATCTTCCGCGCCATCTCGTCAGAATCCTCGCCGTAACCGCGGACCAGCTTGGCCGCCTTGCCCAGCGGGACGCCCCGGCCCAGGTCGTGCCCTTCGTACCGGGTCAGCCAGTACGGGAGCAGGTTCTGTTCGATCGCGGTCAGGGAGGCGACGCTCTCGACGTCGCCCAGCTGGCCGCAGTTACAGGCGGGGATCGGCTGCCCGCCTTCCAGCAGCCCCTCCATCGGGATGGGGACGTGCCCGAGCTCGCCGGCCATGCCCACGGCGCCGCCGACCACCCGGCCGGACTCGACCACGCCCCCGCCCAGGCCGGTGCCGACGATCGCGGAGACCGAACTGTGCTGGTCCGACTCGTCGCCGTAGCGCGCGTGGTGGGCGTAGAGCGCGGCCGCGTTGCCGTCGTTGTTGTAGATCACCGGCAGGCCCAGCTGCGCTTCCAGGGCGCCGCGGATGTCGAAGCCCCACCACTCCGGGGCGGGGAAGTTGGTCGCGCCGCGGGAGGACAGCACCCCGGTGGCGCTGGCTGGCCCCGGGGTGTCCAGGCCCACGGCCCGGACGGCGGACCGGGGCAGATCCACCAGCTCCAGCACGTGGTCGACCGAATCGACGAGGGCCTGAACCGCCTTGTCCGGTCCCTGCCGGACATAGCTCGGGATCTCGGCCATGCGGTCGATGAGGAAGTGACCCTCGGCATCAAGCGCGGTGCCGTTGTTGGCGGTGCCCCCGTTGTCGACGCCGACGACGACCCACCGGTTCTGACCTGGCATCCCGCCTCCTAATAGCTCTAACCGAGAGCGTATTCGCGTATTGTAGGCCCCCGCAGGCTCGCCAAACAGGTCCGCAGGCGCCGGATGTACGACGCGCATCGGCGCGCAGCCTCCGCCCAGCTGCCGGAGCGGATCAGCGCAGCTCGGCGACGGACACCGCACGGGGAGCCGGCGCGGCGCGCGGACCCGGTGCAGCGCGCAGGCGCTTCGGGAGCGGATACAGCGCGGATACGGCG
>CAXUJF010000315.1:0-7364 GCA_964250865.1 uncultured Streptosporangiaceae bacterium | reverse complement strand
AGGGCCTGCAACTGGTCGTCGACGACGTCGTGGCCGCCCAGGCCGAGCTGGCCGTCCGCCAGCTGCCCGGAATTCCCGTGTGGGCCATCGACGCCGACGGGCTGGTGGTGTGCCCCGGCCCGCGCCTGGTCGACGGGGTCGAGGCCCTGGCCGCCATCGTGCACCCCGACGCCGCCGTGGCCGTGCCCGCCGACCGCATCCGCCGTATCGCCTGATCAGCCGAGCTCGGGGGTGGCGGCGGCCGCGTCGCGACGCAGCTTCTGGTCGTCGCTGGCCATGCGGACCGCGGTGTCGATGACCGACAGGCCCAGCATGACCACCACCAGTAGCCAGAACAGCCACTGCGGCCATCCGGGCGCGTGAGCCACCCACACGAAGCGCGAGTCATCCCCGCTGGCGCCCGGTGACGGCGTGCGAGGATCACTGTTGTGGACGAGACCGTCGAGCGGACCGAAATGCTGCTGCCCGGCCCGGCCCAGGCCCTGGCCGCGTTGCTGGGGGTGCCGTTGCCCGACCTCGAGCACGGCGCGGGCCTGCCGTTGCTGTGGCACTGGGTCTACCTGCTCGACCACCCGGCCCAGGCCGACCTCGGTCCGGACGGGCACCCGGTTCGCGGGGCGTTCCCCACTCCCCCGGGACCGGGCCTGCGCCGCATGTGGGCCGGCGGCCGGGTGCGGACCAGCGGGCCACTCCGCTGCGGGGCGCCGGCCACCAAGCGCAGCCGCGTGCTGTCGCTGCAGGACAAGCAGGGCCGGTCCGGCCCGCTGACGTTTGCGGTGGCGGAGCACCAGATATGGCAGGACGGCCGGGTCGTCGTGGACGAGCAGCAGGACATCGTCTACCGCCCGGCCCTGACGCCGACGGGCCCGGCCGCGGGCGACGCGGCCAGCCCGGATGAGGGCGGGGGCCCGGTGGTCCCGCCGGCGGCGGGCGAATGGGCCATCGACGTCTCGCCGACGCTGCTGTTCCGGTTCTCGGCGCTGACCTACAACGCGCACCGGATTCACTACGACCGCGACTACGTGCGGGACGTGGAGGGTTACCCGGGCCTGCTGACGCACGGGCCGCTGCAGGCCCTGGCCATGGCCGAAGCCGCCCGCGCGGCCGGCTGCGATGGCGACTTGTCGCTGGAGTACCGGCTGATTTCCCCGCTGTTCGACTTTCAGGGCCTGGTCGTCCAGGCCACCCGGGCCCCGGACGCAACCGCGACGACGGCGCGCGACATTTACGGGCGCCGGACGGCCACCGGGACGCTTACCGCTGGGGCCGGGGCAGGCTCCTAGCGCGTCACCGGGAGCCCGTCATCAGCGGCCGCCCGGCCCGTGTCACGTTCGCGCGCGCCCCAGCGTCAGAAGGGTAAGCCGCCCGGAAAGCGGCGGCTGAACCAGGAGGAGACCTGATGCAGGCCAGGATGACCCACCCCGTGTACGTACTTCCGGACGCGATGAAGGCGCTGTACGCGCTGAGCCAGGCGGCGCAGGGCACCGTCCCCGACTCGACCCACAAGCTGATCCAGCTGCGGGCGAGCCAGATCAACGGCTGCAGCGTCTGCGTCGACATGCACGCCCGAGAACTCAAGGAGTCCGGCCAGTCCGACGAGCGGATCTGGGGTGTCAGTGCGTGGCGGTAGTCGCCGTACTTCAGCGAGGCCGAACGGGCCGCGCTGGCGCTGACCGAGAGCGTGACCCGGCTGGCGGACACCCCGGACCCGGTCCCGGACGCCGTCTGGGACGACGCCGCCGACAACTACGACGAGAAGGAGCTGTCCGCGCTGCTGATCTCGATCGCCTCGATCAACGTGTGGAACCGGCTCAACGCCGCGACCCGCCAGCCGGTGCCGGTGCCGGAGGACGCGGCCTGAGCCACGGAGCGTGGATCAGGATGCGCGGGCCGCGGCGCGCCACCTGCCCGGGGCCAGCGCGTGCTGGCGGCGGAACGCGGTGGCGAAGGCGTACTCGTTGCGGTAGCCGGTCGCGGTGGCGATCTCGGCCAGCGTCGCGTCGGAACGGGCCAGCGCGTCCTCGGCCCGCTGCATGCGCAGGCCGGTCACGTAGCTGCCGGGCGACTGCCCGGTGGCCTGGCGGAACCGGGCCGCGAACGAGGCCCGCGACATCCCGGCCAGGCTGGCCATGGCGGGCACGGTCCAGTCGCCACCGGGCGCGGCATGCACCTGCTCCAGGACACGCCGGAGCCCGGGGTCGGCCAGCGCCCGGTACCACCCCGGTGCGGCCTGGGCCGCCCGCGCCCACCAGGACCGCAGGGCGAAGACCAGGTTAAGGTCGAGCAGCCGGTCGAGCAGGGTCTGCTGCCCGGGCGCGTCCTGGCTGATCTGATCGGCCAGCAGGGCCACGGCCGCGGCGTGGGCGGGCTCCTGGTCCGCGGCCGGCACGATGATCACCCGGGGCAGCGTCCGCAGCAGGGACGTGGCCACACTGCCCTCGAGGACATAAGCGCCGCACACGATGGTGGCCGCCTCGCCCGGTGCCGGGTCCGGCCCCCGGCGACGGGCGTCGGCGATGGGCTCGGTCGCGGCGCCGGGATCGCTGACGATGGCGTACGGCGGCCCGGAGGTCACTAGGACCACGTCCCGCGCCCGCAGCCGGACCGGCTCGGCGCCCGGCTGCTCCAGCCAGCCGTCGCCCTCGATCAGGACGTGGGCGGTGAGCAGGCGCTGGCCGCCGAACTGCAAGCCCCAGGGCCGGACCCGCCGCAGCACGGAGAACACGGCCCCGCGGGCCCGGGCCAGCGCCAGCTGGTCAGCCAGGATGTCCATGGGTCGTATCTTAGACGATTGCATATTTTAATTAGCTCTTTAGCCATTGTTCGTCTAGGGTCGCGTCCGTAGAGTCAGGGCCATGGCAACGCTCCTCATCCTCGGTGGCACCGGCAAGGTTGGCCGCCGTCTCACGTCCGCGCTCCTCGAGGCCGGCCACGACCCCCGGCCGGCCAGCAGGCACGCGGCCGTCCGCTTCGACTGGGCCGACGAGTCCACCTGGCCCAACGCGCTGGCCGGGGCGGACGATCTGGCCGGGGTGGACGGCTCGGCCGGGGTGGACGGGCTGTTCATCGTCGGGCCGGGCTCGGCCACCGACTGGAGCCCCCGCCTGAGCCGCCTGCTGGCCGTGGCCAAGACGGCTGGCGCCCGCCACGCCGTGCTGCTGTCGGCCCGCGCGGTCGAGTTCCTGCCCGGCGGCGCGGTCGGCCGGGCGGAGCAGGCGCTGCGGGACGGCCCGCTGCCCTGGACCATCCTGCGCCCGGCCCACTTCGCCCAGAACTTCACCGAGGCCATGTTCGCCCCGCGCGACGGGGTCATCGCCGCTCCGGCCGGGGCCGGCCGCGAGCCGTTCATCGACGCGGCTGACATCGCCGACGTGGCCGCCGCCGTCCTCGGCCGCGACCGTTACCACGGAACCATCCTGGACCTGTCGGGGCCGGCCGCCGTCGGGTTCGCCGAGGCCGCGGCCATCCTGGCCGACGCCGCCGGGATGCCGGTCCGCTACGAGGACGAAAGCGACGACGACCACGTCCAGCGGCTGCGGGCGGCGGGCACGCCGGAGGGCTACATCGAGTGGCGCATGGCCATGCTCGGCGGCATCAGGCGCGGCGACGACGCCTACCTGAGCGACGGCGTCCAGCAGGTGCTGGGCCGCGAGCCGGCCAGCCTGGCCGCGTGGGCCCAGCGTGAGGTGCCGGCCGCGTGGGCGCGGGTGTAGCGTCGCGGCGTGGTTCAGTACTTCGCCGGCGGCATGCCCGATGATCAGTGGCACCGCCTGCTCACGTACTGCCTGGCGCAGGCCGACTCGTTCACGGCCCACTTTCCCGACGGCCCGGGGATGCTCAGCTACGGCCGGGACGAATTCCTGGCCCTGCCCGGCGTCGACATGAGTCCCTGGGCGGGCATGCGCGAATCGACCGAGGTCGCCGGTCTCCTGACTCCGGAGAGCATCCGGCTGTTCGACCGGATCGAGACATCGGTGCGCTCGTACGACGCCGAGCGCAAGCTGTGGGACTACCGGCTCATCCGCCGCGGCGACCTGCTGCTCCAGGTCGGCGACTTCAGCGACGTGCTGGTGACCGCCGACCAGGATGAGCTGGCTACCCTCCGGGCCAACGGCATCTCGACCGACGCCTGGGACCTGGCTTAACGCTGGCGCGTGTGGGCCGGGTTACCGGAGCGGTAGCCGGGTAGCCCATGCGCCGCACGGCCGGCGGATGGCCGGCCGGGAGGGAGCACGCATGCGGGCGCTGACGTGGCAGGGCAACGAGCACGTCGAGGTCACCGACGTTCCGGATCCGCAGATCCAGGAGCCGAACGACGTCGTCATCCGGGTCACGTCCACCGCGATCTGCGGTTCCGACCTGCACCTGTACGGGGTACTCGGCCCGTTCCTGAAGCCCGGTGACGTGCTCGGCCATGAGGCGATGGGAATCGTGGAAGAGGTCGGGGCCGACATCGGCCACCTGCAACCCGGCGACCGGGTCGTCGTCCCGTTCAACATCTCCTGCGGGCACTGCTGGATGTGCCGGCGCGGGCTGTTCGCGCAGTGCGAGACGACCCAGGTCCGGTCGGAGGGCAAGGGCGCGGCTCTGTTCGGCTACACGTCGCTGTACGGCTCGGTCCCCGGCGGCCAGGCCCAGTACCTGCGCGTGCCACAGGCCCAGTTCGGGCCGGTCAAGGTGCCAGCCGGCGCACCGGACGAGCAGTACCTGTACCTGTCCGACATCCTGCCCACCGCCTACCAGGCCGTGGCCTACGCCGACGTGCCCGAGGGCGGCACCCTGGCCGTGCTGGGCCTGGGACCGGTGGGTCAGCTGGCGGCACGGATCGCCCGGTACCGGGGTGTGCCCCGGGTCATCGGCGTGGACCCGGTACCGGAACGCCGCGCGGCGGCCGGCCGGTTCGGGGTGGAGACGCTGGACCCGGGCGAGCTGGACGACACCTCGGCGACCCTGATTGAGCTGGTCGACGGGCGCGGGCCGGACGCGGTGATCGACGCGGTGGGCATGGAGGCCCATGGCTACGACGAGCCCCGGTCCTCCCGGATCACCGAGCTGGCTCAGAAGGCCACCGGCCTCCTGCCGGACGCGGCGGCCAGCAAGTTCACCGACAAATCCGGGCTGGACCGGCTGGACGCGTTGCACACCGCGGTCAAGGCGGTACGCCGGGGCGGCACGGTCTCGGTCAGCGGGGTCTACGGCGGTGAGGTCGACCCGATGCCGATGATGGAGATGTTCGACCGCGGCATCCAGCTGCGCATGGGCCAGGCTCACGTGCGCCGCTGGATCGACGAGCTGATGCCGATGGTCAGCGACGAGAGCGATCCACTCGGGCTGCTCGACTTCGCCACCCATCACCTGCCGCTGGAGGACGCTCCGCACGGTTACGAGATCTTCCGCGATAAGGCCGAGGGCTGCATCAAGGTCGTCCTGCGGCCCTAGGGCCCCCTAGGGCTGGTCAGCGGGCCCGAGCTCGTTGAACCGGCGGGCCGCGGCCCGGCCCAGCGAGGTCAGCGCCCCGAATACCGGCTCGGGCAGCGCCGATCGCACGCGGCGGCCGGGCACGGCCTCGGTGTCGCCGTCCGCGGCCGGCAGGAGCAGGTTCTGTACCAGGTGCAGGACGGCGGTGGTCAGCTCCGGGGCCACCCCGGCGATCCGGCTCACGACCTGGCCGGCCGGGGTGAGCAGCACCTCCGGCCGCCGCTGCGCCACCGCGGCCACGATCTGCCGGGCCGCCCGTTCGGCGTCCATCGACACCACCGGCAGGCTGGCCCCGAGGCCGAACCAGGTGAACTCCTTGGCCCGCTGGCCCGCGAACTCGGCGTTCACGTGCGAACCGGTCCGCATCAGGCCCGGGACCACGGTGGTCACGGTCACCGGGCCGCGGCCCAGCTCGGCCCGCAGTCCCTCGGAGAACCCCACCGCGGCGAACTTGGCCGTGCTGTACGGGAGCAGGTGCGGCACGCCGATCTTGCCGCCGATCGAGGTGATGGTGACGATGCGGCCGTGCCCCTGGGCCTGCATGACCGGCAGCGCGGCCAGGGCCAGCCGGACCGGGGCCAGCGCCATGATGGCCACCGCGTCCTCGTAGTCGGCAGCGGTGGTCGATTGCACCGGGCCGACCCGGATGACACCGGCGTTGCTGACCACGATGTCCAGCCGGCCGTACTGTTCCTGGGCCGCCGCCACCAGGCGCGATGCGCTGTCCTCATCGGCCACGTCGCAGGCCACCGCGGTGACCTCGGCCCCGGAGTCACGCAGCCGGGCCGCGGCCCGGTCCAGTTCGGCCTCGTCCCGGGCACAGATGAGCAGGCGGCAGCCGCGCTGGGCCAGCTCGGTGGCCAGCAGCAGGCCCAGCCCGCGGGACGCTCCGGTGACCACGGCCACCTCGCCCCGCAGGTCGTCTTCACGTCGCGGCCGGCTCAGGGCCGCGACCGCGGCGGCTCCAACGGTGGCGGCGGCGACCGGGATCTTCATGCGCATCAGCTAGTGCCCTCTCGGCTTGGTCATCCGGGCGTGGACGGCGGCGCGCGCCTGGTCCGGCATGAGCCTGGCCCCGGCCGTCTGAATCTTGTTCTTCAGCGACCCGGCCACGACCTGGCTCTTGCCGGCCATCAGCGCCTGGAAGCCGTCCCGGGCCACCGTGGCCGGGTCGTCCTTGGCCGACGAGCCGACCGGGGTGTTCTTCATGCCGGCCCGGCCGAAGAACTCGGTGTCGGTCGGGCCGGGCAGCAGCGCGGTCACGGTGACCCCGGTACCGGCCAGCTCGTACCGCAGGGCATGCGCGAACGACTGGATGAACGCCTTGGACGCGGCGTAGGTCGCGTAGTAGGGGCCGGGCAGCTGGCTGGCCACCGACGAGGTGAACAGCACCCGGCCCGAGCCACGCCGCACCATGTCCGGCACGATCCGCTTGGCCAGGTGCACCGGGGCGCCGATGTTCACGGCGATCAGGCGCTGCTCGTCGGCCAGCGGAATCTCGGTGAAGGCCCCGCCGTTCCCGAACCCGGCGTTGAGCGCGAGCGCGTCCACGGGCCGCCCGATCGTGGCGATCGTCGCCATGACCCGCTCGACACCATCCGGGGTGGCCAGGTCGGCCACCACCTCCTGGATCGTCCCGGTCCCGGTCTTGGCTCCGGCTCCGGCTCCGGCCAGGTCCCCCGCCGTAGCGTCCAGCCCGCCGTCCTCGTCGGTGACGAGAATGTCGAACCCGTGGGCCATGAACTGCCGGGCCAGTTCCCGGCCAATGCCGCTGGAAGCTCCGGTGATGACGGCGAACGGCCTGGAATCGGCCACGGTATTCCCCACTCGCTAGGCATCGAATCTGTCTGCCTCGCGGGCAGTCAACCGGTCCTACCCACCCACCC
>CAXUJF010000314.1:0-7387 GCA_964250865.1 uncultured Streptosporangiaceae bacterium | reverse complement strand
GAGCAGACCTCCCGGGCCGCCTCAAGCGGCGGTAGATCGTTGCCGCTTGACCCGTCCCACCCGGCCTGCTGATCCGGCTGGCGGGACGACGGCGACGGGATGGCCACGCAGCTGCTTTGCGCGCGAGCCGCGCCCCTCAGGTCACACCGCCACCTCGCACCACACGGGCCCATAGGCGCGGCCAGCTGAGTACGGTTTCCCGCAGCGTTTGTGGGAAGGCGTACCCAGCTTCCGGGGGTTGGCCGTCGTTAGGCGGGGACTTCGGCCCAGGTGGTCACGGTGCCGGAAGGGCTGCGGAAGCAATTCCAGGCGGTGGCGAGGGCATCGACCAGGAAGAGGCCGCGGCCGCTTTCGGCACAGAAGTCGACCTCCCGCAACTTTGGCAGGGTCGGGCCACCCGAATCGGTCACCGCCACCCGGACCCGACGGGAATGACCGGTCAGGGTCAGGATCACCGTGCCGTCGACCTGGCAACCAGACCTGCTGTGCACAATCGAGTTGGTCACCAACTCGGTGACAATGAGCTGCAGCACAGCCGTACACGGATGGTCGGCTCCCAGCGTCGCCGCGACAAACTCGCGGGCCTGGCCGACCTGCTCGACCCGAGCCGGCAGGCAAATGGACGTCCGGTACACAGTCAATGGGCAGACTCGGTTCACGAGGCCACCGCCTCTCACGTCGTTCGGTTCCTCACCCTGAACGTCGTAACGGCTCCCGCTGGAGTTCGTCCCCAGTCATTAAGGCTTGTTTACGGTCCGGCTTAATCGCTGTCCTATCGCCTACGCTGACTAAACCGCGCCCGTCCCCCCAGGGAGCACCCGTGGCTCTCGACCGCCCCGCCAACCCACCCGACGACGCCCGCGCCACCCCGAACTTGCCCGAAGATCGGGCCGACCCGTGGGGTGCGGAATCGCTAACCCGCGCCCAGGCCTTCGAATCCCTTAAGGCAAAGGCCGGTGAATTGGACGGACCTGGCCTGGGGTCGTACTGGAGCGAAGTCTCGCGCTTTGTTGGTGAGTGGAGTGATCACGCCGACCGTTGGCCGCGGTACTCGTCACTTGACCGCCAGGAACATACGCTCGGTTCGCAGCCGGATCACGTCGATGCTGCCGCGGAGCAGGTGAGCCGAGCCGAGGTCGGCATCAGCAGCGACATAAAGCGAGTGGCCGGAGACTGCACTCAGCCCACCTGGCTGGGTGGCTTCGAGTTCAGGCTGAAAGACGCCGACCGCATTAAGGAGAAGGTGGCCGACAAGCTCAACGCTGAGCCGGACAGATCGCCAGCGGAAATCGTGCAAGGAATACCCGACGCAATCCGATACACGTTTTGTTTCGCAACAGAGGCTTATGTTAACGGGTTTGAAGAAATCAAAGGCAAGCTGGAAGCGTCAGGCTACGAGATGTACTATACCAAGAACTACTGGCTAAATTCCGAATACAAGGGTGTTAATAGTCGCTGGACCACCGCAGAAGGCCAGCATTTTGAGGTGCAGTTTCACACCGCTGAGAGCTTTCATGCTAAACACGAAGTAACCCATTCGGCTTACGAGCGAATCAGGGACTCGCGCACGTCTGAGCACGAGCGCGGTGAGCTGCGAGGATATCAGTGTGAGGTGTCGCGTTTCATTCCGGTACCCATCGGCGCATGCGACATACCGGACTACAAGAAAGAGGCCCGTTGATGTCGGATAAGATCACGTACTACGCGATTGTAGGCGGCACGCGTGCCGTTGATAATCCCTATGGCCTCGTGCGTCGCCTGGAAACCGACTGGGGTTTTACCGACGAGACCATCCGTAAAGATTTCAGCTGGATTTTCACGCCGGTCATCGTTGAGTGGGAGCACGGGAGCTTTGACGACGAATTGGTTGAGGTTAGTCATGCGCAGGCGGAGAAGATTATTCAGTATTTCCGGGAGCGGTGGGCTTGAGCGGCACCGTCCGCGAGGTGCCCAGGTGCTGGCCCAGGGGGCTGGTGCGCATGGCGGTGGCCAGTTCGTCGGCGGACAGTTCGGGGACGGGCAGGGGAGTGAAGGTGTCGCGCGCGGGGCGCAGAGAGTCCAGCAGCAGGGTCAGATAGCGGCGCCAGATGTCGGGGCGGACGTCGCGGGCGTATTCGGCGGTGGCGCCGAGCATGAACTCCAGGACCGGGATGTCGGTGAAGCTCAGGTCGGGGCGGACCTGGCCGGACGCCTGGGCCCGCTCGACCAGCCGGCCGACGGCGGGGCGCATGCGCTCGCGGGCATAACCGGCGCGCTTGTGTCCGTGGGCGGCGAACATCAGGATCTGCCGCAGGCCGCGGTCGCTGGTGAGCATCTCGGCCGCGGCGGTCATGAAGCCGGCCAGGCCCTCCCACGGATCCTCGGTGTCCAGCGCCTGGACGGCCAGGCCGGCCAGGGCGTTGATGCGCTCCTCGAACAGGGCGTCGGCCAGCAAGGCCTTGTCCGGGAAGCGGCGGTAGACGGTGGCCACGCCCACCCCGGCGTGCCGGGCCACGTCGTCCAGCGTCGCCTCCAGACCCCGCTCGGTGAAGACCTCGGACGCGGCGGCGAGGATGCGCTGGCGGTTCCGTTCCGCGTCCTTGCGCAAAGGCCGGTCCGGTTCGGTGACGCTGTCCATGATCCTCATCCTAGACCAAAGTGGATTAATATCCTCCACTTCTGTTATCGTCGATGGCGTAAACGGAGTTTGCACCTCCAGATGGGAGACAGAGATGGCCGCACCCAGCGCACGCAACGTTCCTGGCGGCGGACCCGTGACCTCGCCGGCCGGGCCGGATCGGCGGCGCTGGCTGATTCTGGCGCTCATCGGACTCGCCCAGCTGATGATCGTGCTCGACATCACGATCATGAACATCGCGCTGCCGTCGGCGCAGCACGCCCTGAACTTTTCCAACGTCGACCGGCAGTGGGTCATCACCGCCTACGCGCTGTCCTTCGGCAGCCTGCTGCTGTTCGGCGGCCGGCTGGGCGACCTGTTCGGCCGCAAGGTGACGCTGCTGACCGGCCTGCTCGGCTTCGCCGCCGCCTCCGCAGTGGGCGGCGCCTCCGTCAACTTCACCATGCTGGTCACCGCCCGGGCCTGCCAGGGTGTGTTCGCGGCACTGCTGGCCCCGGCCGCGCTGTCCCTGCTGACCACCACGTTCAGCGATCCGAAGGAGCGAGGCAAGGCGTTCGGCGTCTACGGTGCCATCGTCGGCTCCGGCGGCCTGATCGGGCTGCTGCTCGGCGGCCTGCTGACCGAGTACCTCGACTGGCGCTGGTGCCTGTACGTCAACCTGGTCTTCGCCGCGGTCGCGGTGGCCGGGGCCAGCATCCTGCTCACCAACCAGCGTGCCGCGCAGACGCCGCGACTTGACTACTTCGGCGTAGTGACCGTGTCCGGGTCGATGTTCTGCCTGGTCTACGGGTTCTCCAACGCGGGCACCCACAGCTGGTCCGCCGCCTCGACCTGGGGCTGGCTGGCCGCCGGGGTGCTCCTGCTGGCCGTGTTCGTGGCCTGGCAGTTCCGGGCACCGTACCCGCTGCTGCCGCCCCGGGTGGTGCTGGACCGCAACCGCGGCGGCGCCTACCTGGCCGTGCTCATCATCGGGGCCGGAATGTTCGGCATCTTCCTGTTCCTGACCTACTACCTGCAGACGATCCTGGGCTACTCGCCGCTGAAGACCGGTGTCGCGTTTCTGCCCACGATCGCGACGGTGATGGTGTTTGCGCAGATCGCCAACATCGTGCTGATGCCGCGGATCGGGCCGAAGGTTCTGGTCGGGGTGGGCATGCTGCTGGCCGGCGGCGGCATGGCCTGGCTGACCCGGCTCGGGGTGCACTCCAGCTACGCCTCGGCCATCGTTGGCCCGCTGCTGGTCAGCGGGGCCGGCATCGGCCTGTCCATGCCGTCATCGATGAACACCGGGACGTTCGGGGTCGCGCCCTCGGATGCGGGCGTCGCGTCGGCCACGCTGAACGTCGGGCAGCAACTCGGCGGCTCAATCGGGACGGCGCTGCTCAACACCATCGCCACCAGCGCGGCGGCCAGCTATCTGATCGGGCTGCACCTCAACCCGGCCGCGCTGGCCACGGCCCGGGGCAAGCTGGGCCTGGCCGCGGCTCAGGTGCACGGCTACACCACCGCGTTCTGGTGGACGGCGGGGATCTTCGTCGTCGGCGGTGTGGTGTGCGGCGCGCTGATGCGGTGGGGCCCGCTGTCCAAGCAGGCCGAAGCCACCGGCGGTGTCCGGGCCGATCAGCCCGCAGCTGGCCCCTCTGTCCCGGCCTGAACCTCCGGCCCCTCGTCCGGACCCTCGTCCTCGCGCAGGCGTGGGAGCACGATCGTGAACGACGTGCGGCCCGGTCGGCTGGTGACGCCGACCGTGCCGTGATGGGCGGCCACCACGGCCTTGACGATGGCCAGCCCGAGACCGGTGCTGCCCGCCGCGTGGGACCGGGACGAGTCGCCCCGGACGAACCGTTCGAACAGCTCGGGCAGCAGGTCGGGCGGGATGCTAGGGCCGTCGTCGGTCACGCTGAGCTGGATAGCGGGCACGCTCGCCATCGCGCCCGGCCCCGCGCCCGGCACTGCATTGAGCTCGCCCGGCCCCGCGCTGGTGGCGGCCACGGCCACGGTGATCTCCGAGTCGGCCGGGGTGTGCTTGGCCGCGTTGCTCAGCAGGTTGGACAGGACCTGGCGCAGCCGCAGCTCGTCGCCCCGGACGGTCAGCGGCTCGTCAGGTAGCTCCAGCCGCCAGCGGTGCGACGGGCTGGCCACCCGGGCGTCGCTGGTGGCCTCGATGGTGAGCATGGTCAGGTCGACCGGTTCGGTGGCCAGCGGCCGGCCCGCGTCCAGCCGGGCCAGCAGCAGCAGCTCATCGACCAGCACGCTCATCCGGGCCGACTCGGACTGGACCCGCTCCAGGGCGTGCGTGACGTCCGGGGGGACCGGTCCGCCCTGGCGCAGGGCCAGCTCGGCGTAGCCGCGGATGGCGGACAGCGGGGTGCGCAGCTCGTGGCTGGCGTCGGCCGCGAACCGGCGCAGCCGGGTCTCGCTGGCGGCCCGGTTGGCCAGCGCCGACTCCACGTGCTGGAGCATCCGGTTAAACGCGGCGCCGACCCGGCCCACCTCGGTGCGCGGATCATCGTCCGGCACCTGGGGTGGCAGGCTGACCACACCGGTGTCCAGCGGGAGCTCGGCCACCATCGTGGCGGTGGTGGCGACCCGGCGCAGGGGCCGCAGCGAGAACCGGACCAGCCCCACCCCGGTGCCCGCCACCACCACGACCACCAGCGCGAACACCGCGATCTCGGCGATCTCCACGTTCTGCAGCGTGTGCTCGATATTGCGCAGCGGCAAGCCGGTCAGCAGCACCTGACCGGTGGGGTTGCGCACCGCGGTCAGCTTGTAGTCGCCACCCAGCGAGGGCAGGCCGCGAGTGTAGGTCGGCACGCTCGGCAGGGCGGCCGGGATCCCGTTGCTGCTGCCCTGGGCGGTGGCCTCGTACACCGGTACGGCCTTGAGCACCTGCTTGTCCGCCGTGGTCAGGTGCACGCTGCCGTCGATGATGGTCGCGTTGACCACACTGCCGTTCGCGGCGATCCAGGCGTCGAACGTGCCGGCCGACTGCCCCAGGATGAAGTGGGCGCACCCGGGTGAGCCGCCGTCGTGCTTGGTGCTCTGGCCGGCCGGGGTGCTCCCGTCCGGCGCCGGCCCGTCGCCGATGCAGGCCGCGAACGCGCGCTGGGTGGCCGCCTGGAGCTGCTGGCCGAAGTTGGCCGTCAGCTGCCTGCTGAGCACGGTGTAGGTGGCGATGCCCAGGACGGCGCAGGTCACGATGACCAGCAGCACCAGCCCGGCCACCAGCCGCAGGGTCAGGCTGCCGCGGATGAGGGAGGTCCACGGGCGGCCGGCCTGCCCGGCCAGTACCCCGGCCCGATCACGGAACCGGCGGCGCCCGGACGCGCGCGGCAGCCGGGCCGTTGCCCTGGCGGTGCTGCTGCTCGCGTCCTGGGCCATCAGCTTCCCGGTTTCAGCACGTACCCGACGCCGCGCACGGTGTGGATCAGCGGCGGCCGCCCGGAGTCGATCTTCTTGCGCAGATAGCTGATGTACAGCTCGACTACGTGAGCCTGGCCACCGAAGTCATAGTTCCACACCCGATCCAGGATCTGTGCCTTGGACAGCACCCGGCGGGGGTTGCGCATCAGGAAGCGGAGCAGCTCGAACTCGGTCGCGGTCAGCTCGATCAGTTCACCGCCGCGGCGGACCTCACGGGCGTCCTCGTCCATGCTCAGGTCGGCCACGGACAGCGACCCCTCGCTGTGGCTGCGGGTCAGGTCGGCCCGCCGCAGCAGCCCCCGCAGCCGGGCCAGCACCTCTTCCAGGCTGAACGGCTTGGTCACGTAGTCGTCGCCACCGGCCGTGATGCCGGCGATACGGTCCTCGACCGCGTCCCGGGCGGTCAGGAACAGCACACACACCCCGGGGCTCTCGGCCCGCAGCCGCCGGAGCACCTCGAGCCCGTCGAAGTCCGGCAGCATGATGTCCAGGATCACCGCGTCGGGCTGGAAGTCGCGGGCGACGGTGACCGCGTCCGAGCCCGTGCCGGCCGTGCGGGTGTCCCACCCCTCGTAGCGGAGCACGCTGCCGAGCAGTTCGGCCAGGCTGGGTTCGTCGTCCACGACAAGCACCCGGATCGCGGTGCCGTCCGGCCGCCGCGCTCCGGCCGGGGCTGCGGCGGAGCTCTGCGTTGGGTTCATAGTTCTCAACAATGTCTGTCCCCGCCCAGACTAACTTCAGAGGCCGTTCTGAATTGCCTCTGAACTGGGTCGGCGGTCACTCGGCGGGCCAGCCCGCCACGGTCTCGACCCGGCCGGAATCGGCCACCAGCCGGGCCGGCAGCCGCAGGCGGGCCAGCCAGCCGGGAGCGGCGTCCCCGCGGATGATGGCGGCGGTGCTGGCCGTGTTGGCGTCGGCGCAGGTGGCGGCGGTGACCGAGACCGTGCGCCAGACCGGGGCCGGGGGCAGCCCGGTACGCGGGTCCAGGATGTGGTGCAGCACGCTGCCGCCGCGGCGCCACCGCCGGGCGGTGGTGCTCGAGGTGGCCAGCCCGCCGCCGGTGATCGCGACGACGGTGGCGGGCCCGGACGGTGCTTCGTCCGGATGCCCGGTGACGTCCTGCACCCGGATACGCCAGCCGCCGTCCGGGGCCGGGCCGGCCACGGAGATGTCACCGCCCAGGCCGACCAGGACTCCAATGTCCAGGGTGGCGGCGATCCGGGCGGCCGAGCGGTCGGCCGTCCCTGCCGTGGCCGTGGCGCCCAGGGAGAGCCGGGCCCCGGCCCGCAAGGTCAGCGTGCGCGAGCCGCGGTCGAGCTGGACCTGATGCCACCCCGGCACGGC
>CAXUJF010000313.1:0-7389 GCA_964250865.1 uncultured Streptosporangiaceae bacterium | reverse complement strand
GGCCAGCGCCGCCCCGTGCGCGCCTTCGCCCTGGGCCTCGGCCTCGGCGCGGGGCGCGCGGCCCGTGGCGCGCGGCGGTACGGCCGGGTGTCACCGCCCGTATCTTCGTACCATCCGTCCGATTCACTGGACCAGGAATCCCGCGACGTCCCGAACACGCTCACTTGTGCAGTGCCTCCCGTGCCCGATTGGACGCCACCCGCGGTGGCTCCGGCTTGTTACCCGTGGACGAACGCGCCATACCGCCGGATGCCCGCCATCAAATCTAGGTCGTTGACGCCTGCCTTAACGGACTGGGACCCGGCGTGTCGTCCCGTTGCCGCCGACCTTCCAGAAACCTGGAGCATCACGTCTGCTCTGATCACCGCCGGGTAGCGGCTAGGTGTCACTGCCCCATTACACCGCGTTGCGCGTCAGGCCGGGCGAGCTTGGCCATGGCCAGCGTGGCCCCGGCAGGTCGCGCACTACGCTAAGGTAAGTAAGCCCGCTCAGGCGGGTGTGTGCGTCAGCACACCGGGACGTGGCCCAGCTTGGTAGGGCACTTGACTGGGGGTCAAGGGGTCGCGGGTTCAAATCCCGCCGTCCCGACTTAGTTTCTCGCAGATCAGAGCCCGTTTTCAGCCGTTATAAACGGGCTCTGGTCGTCGCCTGGGAGCCTTGTCTCTCACCGGTTCTAAGCGATCTTGTGAATGCGGCGAAGGTCTTGGTGCCCTTGCTTCAGGTCCTCGTCGCTGGCGTGGGCAACCAATGATGGGGCGATTCAGGATGCGGTCTTGTTATGGCTCGACTTCGTCGGTGGGCCTGATCAGTATCTCGTTGACTGCGACGTGAATGGGCTGGGTGAGGGCGTAGAGGACGGCCTGGGCGACATCGTCCGGATCCAGGATGCGCATCGAGCTGTAGCTGTCCTGCGCGGCCTGCTTGGCCTTGTCGTTCGTGATGTGCGAGGTGAGTTCGGTGTCGACGTTCCCGGGCTCGATCTGGGTGACCCGTACCCCCTTCGTCGTGACCTCCTGCCGCAGCGCTTCGGTGAAGGCGTTAGCAGCCCACTTGCTGGCGTTGTAGGCGCCGGCGTTGAGCCGGACGACGCGGGCGGCCACGCTCGTGAGGTTGACAATGTGTCCCGAGCCGCGCTCCACCATGCCCGGGACGACAGCCGCGGTCATGTACATGGTGCCGAGGGTGTTCGTGGCGAACATCCGGCGCCAGTCTTCGGTATCCGCGCCGACGATGGGCCCGAGCAGCATCACGCCAGCGACGTTGACCAGGATGTCGATCTGACCCAGGCTGCTGGTCGCTCGGTCGGCGGCCGCGCGGCACGACGATTCGTCGCTAACGTCAAGGCCGAGCTGTAGAACTCGCCCGTTGTCATCGGATATCTGGTGAGCGAGGTCAGTGAGCCGGTCTGCGCGGCGAGCCCCGATGGCCACGGCTGCGCCGGCCGACGCCATCATCAGCGCGGTGGCCCGGCCGATGCCGGATGACGCCCCGGTGATCAGGGCGGTTTTGCCGTCGAGCGTTCCGAACGGCTGTTGCGTAGCCATGCCGGACTTCTTTCACTCGGGGGTGGGTGAGGTATGGGTGGCGAGCCAGTCGAGGACTACGCGGATGGCATCATCGGAGTTGCGTTCGTAGATGAGCCCGTGTCCGTTACCGTCGATGGCGTAGTCGGGCAAATGGACACGTTCGGCTCTAGCGCCGCCGGCCACGAGCGCGTTGACGATGTCGGGACCGTACGCGCCGAAGGGTGAAGCCCCACCGGTCACTACCGCGACCGGCTTGTCGATGAGGGCCGGTATGCGCAGCGTGCCCGGGTCCGCGTGCTGCGCTTGGGCCGGGTCCGCCAGCGGCGGTTCGAAGGTGATGGGGGCAGCCGTCAGGCCCCACTGCAGTGACCCGATGTGCGGGATGTCGGCGAATGGCGGCCCCATGGGCTCAACGGCGACGATGGCGATTACCTGTTCGCGTCGGCGGTCGGCGACGAGCCAACCGTCGGGACCGGACGCTGAGTGCGTGACGACGACGGCCGGGCCGATTCGGTCGAGCAGGTCGGCCAGTCGGTCGGAGTCCATCCGCTGGGACTCGGCGAGGTCCCGCGGAAGGGGGCCGAACTGGGCGATGAACGCGCCGAGTGCGCCCGGATCGTCAGCGTCAACGGGCCACTGCGTGTGCCGGTCAGACCAGTCCGGCGGGAAGAACACCGCCTGCCCCTCCTCGTAGGAAAACGCGGGCCCCATCGGACCGTTGACGTCGGGATGGTAGGGCGATCGTCCCTGGGTCGGGCGGTCGACGACGAATACCGGGTAGCCGGCTTCGACGAACCGCTGGGCCCAGCCCGGCCGGCCGTCAGGCGTGTCGAGCCATTCCGTGCCCTGTGTCGCCCCGCCATGGACGAGTACCAGGGGATAGCGGCCGGCGGGATGCTCGGGCGCTTCCCAGGCCACGTACATGGGTCCGTGCTGGAAATACTGGCCGTTGACGCTCACCTTCTCGCCGGGCAACCAGAAGTTGCCGCGTCGCGAGGTCCGGACGCTCCCCTGCTCCCAGAGCTTGGTCCGCTGCTGCACGGTGAACTCCAATCACGGCTTGATCAGGCGGCGCTTGACCGGTTGTCGCTGGATTTCACGCTAGAAAGCAATCAGCTGCCGCGGCAGGGTACGTTGCACCCAGGCGGCGGCGTCCAGCCGCCGGTACCCTGAATTCATGACGGCGGGAAGCGAGCTGGGCCAGTTCCTGAGAGCACGCCGCAGCGAAGTGAGCCCGGCCGTGGCAGGACTGCCTGATGTCGGCGCGCGGCATGTCGTCGGGCTGCGCCGCGAAGAGGTTGCCGAGCTTGCCGGGGTCAGCACCGACTACTACACACGCCTCGAGCAAGGGCGCGAGCGACGACCATCAGAACAAGTCCTGACTGCCATCGCCCAGGCGTTGCAGCTGTCCTCAGATGCAACTGACTACCTGTTCAAGATCGTGCAGCCGCCACCCGGGAAACCTGGCGGATCTCCCGCGCAAGCCAGCCAGGAACTGCGCGACCTGGTGGCTTACGCGATCACCACACCTGCAACAATCTGCGGCCCCGCGCTCGACGTGCTGTACGCGAACCGCCAGGCTCGCGCCCTGTACGGGCAGTTCGCTGCCTTCGACAACTTGCCGCGGATGATCTTCCTTGATCCAGCCGCGCGGAATTTCTACCACGATTGGGGCAAAGCCGCCCGAGGCGTGGTCAGCAATCTGCGCGCCGCCTCGGCACCGTTCGCCAGCGACCCCCGGGTCACCGCCATCATCGACGAACTGACCGCCCGCAGCCCGGCGTTCGCTGAGTTGTGGAACCGCCTCGAGGTCGAGCCCCGGACCAGCGAGGGCAAAGTTCTGCACCATGCTCAGGTCGGCACGCTTTACCTTCATTACCAGGCTGTTGCCGTAGCCGCAGCACCTGGCCAGCAGGTGTTCGTCTACACGGCCGCGCCCGGCTCCCCCAGCGCCGACGCGCTCACCCTTCTCGCGCATCTGGCGAGCGAGATGAACGAAGTCTGAGCCCAGAACAGCGTGATCAGCTACCTCGCCTTTCGCCTCCTCGGCCGGTAGCGGGGGCCAGGTCTCTCACAGCCGTCTCACAAACTGAGCAGACGACACAGGACTAGGACGTCATTACTGGACGCCCGGTGGACTCTGACTTGCGGAAACAGACATCGCAGCACTAGCCGGACGGCTTGCCGCAGACTGGGGGTCAGGGGTCGCGGGTTCAAATCCCGCCGTCCCGTCCCGCCGTCCCAACTGGTCAGAGGGTTTTGATCTTCCTCTAGACGGTCAGTGGGAGCCAATGGTTTCTCGGGTTGGCCTACGCCGACTTTGTGGCGCTGGCCTTGAGGATGCGGTTCATGGCCGTGGCGCCCTTGGTGAGGGCGGGCCGGATCTCGTGGCGGTAGACGGCCTCGGTGACCGATGTGCTGCTGTGGCCGACCAGGTCGCTGATGTCCTCAAGCCCATCCGCGGGCTACTGCAGTGATCGGAAGCTTGCCTCAGCCCGGGAACATGCGCGCGGATCGCCTTGGTGAGCCAATCGGTCTTGTGTACGGATTTGTGCACGAGACGCCATGGGACGGGGCGATCACCCCGCCTAGATATGCTCCCGTCACGCTCGACCAGCTTGCTCAAGCGATAGCCACCGAAATCGCTCCGTACGAGCCTGTCCGACAGCCGGGCCCGGGCAACGATCGGCAGGCGCCCAGCGTAATCAGAGGCCGGTGGTGACTGCGAACGAGGCCACCACTGGGTCGGGCTGGGCTTTTTATGGGCGACTCATAGCCGTGGCGGCCCCTTGGTAAGGGGGCCGGATTCGTGCCGGTGCCCGTCGCGGTGACCAACGTAATGCTGCGCCTTACCAGATCGCTGATGTCCTCCAGGCGGACATACTGCGCTCAAGATGGACACGAACCAGTGCCGCAGCTCGCCGGGCGTCCAAGCCCCGCCGAGTCTCGCAGCCTCGGTGATCTTCTGACACTCCCTTCGCACGTGCCAGCGGTCCAGCGGTGTCCCGCCTTCACGGCAGCGTTCCCCAAAACATGGCTTCGCCAGTCCTGGAAGCCGCCCATCAGGTCAGCCCGGAAGAAAGACTTTTGACGTATTGGCCAGACGCCGGGGATGACGCCTGGCTAGGTAGCCGACGTATCCGATGCCCAGAATCATCCAGGCCACCAAGACTAGGCCTGCGTAGGACAGCGGCGGGTCCAGTGGGTTGATGAAGCTGAACACCGGGATGCCCGCGCCGGTGAAGAACACCGGCACCAGGACCGCGATGCCGATTGCGGGAATCAGCGCGTGCCGCCACCAGCTGAACTCCGCCCGCTGACGGCGCCAGAAATACAGCACGCAGGACACGTTGACCGCCACGTACAGCAGGGCGAACACCATGCCGCTGAGAGTCCCAATGATCTTGAAACCGTCGCTGGGCCCGAACCCGAACCCCATCCCGAAGACGACGGCAACCGCGACCACGAACTGAATTGCGACGGCCACGTAAGGCGATTTCCACCGTGGATGGACTGCCGCGGTGATCGGTGGAAGCACACCGACCCGGCCGAAGGCGAATATCGTGCGGGTCGCGGCGGTGGAACCGGCGTTGGCGTTGGCCAGGCAGGAGTTGAGGACACAGATCAGCACCAATACCCATGCCACGCCCCACACCTTCGAGGCGAGCAGTTCCCAGTTAAAGCCGAATCCCCCGCCGAGCTGCGAGAACTGCAACATGTTCCGCGGGCCGAAGTAGACCGTTACGGCGTACGTGCTGAGAAGCTCGATGAACACCACCAGCAGGAGGGCGGTAAGTACGGCGCGCCCGATCGTGCGCCGCGGCGCCCGTGCTTCCTCCGCGATCGGGGCTGCGGCCTCGAATCCGCCGAAGGCGAGCACGGTGAAGATCATTCCGACCGCAATCCCGCCGAAGCCCTCATGGTGCGGGACGTTCGCGAATTGGGTGCTGAAGACCGCGGCGGTGTTACGGCTGCCCGCCGCGATGACGAACCAGACCGAGAGGACCAGGAAGACACCGAACTCAAAGACGCTGAGGACCACATTGACCGTGGACGACGTACGGATGCCCAGGTAGCCGACTGCGGTCACCGCGGCGATGACCACGAGCGCGTAGAGCCACCACCAGCTGGACGGGAACACGTTTGCCGCCCTCAAGGCGGCGGTGAGGATGAGCGCGAGCAGCGGCTCGGTCAGCAGCGACAGCAACAGGTAGGCCCAGCCGACGAGCAGCCCGGCCACAGGATGAATGGCCTGGGCGGCGTACGTGGAGAACGATCCTGCGGCCGGAAGATGCCGGGCCAGCGCACCGATCGACAGCGCGACCGTCAGCAGGGCGAGCAGGCAGAAGATGCCCGAGATGATAGCGGCGCCGCCCGCGTAGGCCATCGCCAGCGGTAGCGCGGAGACGATCGTGGCTCCGCAGCCCATGAAGGCCACGGACTGGAACAGCACTTCCCGGAAGCCCACCGCCCCCTGAGCTAGCGAAGTGTCGGTTCCGGCTCCCCGGCCGGCCATCCTCGCTCCTCCCCGCTGTGAAGTCCTAAGCATAGGCTGTGGCCTGGCGAAACGCTCTTATGGGTAAATAGCTGCGCATCCCTGCCGATCTTTTGGGAAACCTTGAACCATGGCACCATCCCAGGCACGGCAGCCGTCGGCCATGGGCTCTCATCTGCGGGGACGTGCCCCCCGGTTCGTTGGCCGCCACGATGAGCTGAGCGTGCTCGGCTCGCTGGTCCACGCCGTCCGGACCGGTGACAGCCAGGTGCTGGTGCTCCGCGGCGAGCCGGGCGTAGGCAAGACCGCGCTGCTGGACTGGGTGGCCGGCCAAGCGCGGGAAAGCCAAGTGGCCCGGACCGCGGGCGTGCAGTCAGAGATGGAGCTGGCCTTCGCCGGCCTGCACCAGCTGTGCGCGGGCCTGCTCGGGCGCCTAGACGGCCTGCCGGATCCGCAGCGGGACGCCTTGCGGATCGCCTTCGGCCTCAGTGCCGGGCCCGCGCCCGATCGATTCCTCATCGGGCTGGCCGTCCTGAGCCTGCTATCCGATGCGGCCGGAGAGCGGCCACTGCTCTGCCTGATCGATGACGAGCAGTGGCTTGATCGCGCATCCGCCCAGGTCCTGGGGTTCGTCGCCCGTCGGCTGGCGGCCGAGCCGGTCGGCCTGGTGTTCGCCGCCCGCACCCTCGGGGATGACCTGGCCGGGTTGCCGGAACTAGCGGTTGGGGGCTTGGGGCTGGACGAGTCGCGGGCGCTTCTGGACTCGGTGCTGACCGGCCCGCTGGACGCGCGGGTCCGGGATCAGATCGTGGCCGACACTCGGGGCAATCCGCTGGCGTTGGTGGAGCTCCCCCGGGGAATGACTCCGGAGCAGCTCGCAGGCGGGTTCGGGCTGCCGGGAGCGGTCCCGCTGTCGGCACGGATCGAGGAAAGTTTCCGGCGGCAGCTCGACAGTCTGCCGGACAGTACCAGGCGGCTGGTGCAGCTGGCCGCAGCCGATCCATCGGGTGACCCGGTGCTGGTGTGGCGGGCCGCCGACGCTCTCGGAATTCAACACCAAACGGCCGAGGCGGCCAGGTCGGGTCTGATCGAATTCGGCGCCCAGATAAGTTTCCGGCATCCACTGGTGCGCTCCGCGGCCTACCGGTCGGCCTCAGTCCAGGACCGGCAGCTCGCGCACCGGGCGCTGGCGCAGGCCACCGACGCTGAGCTCGATCCGGATCGGCGCGCCTGGCACCAGGCCCAGGGGGCAGACGGCCCTGATGAGGAGGTCGCGGCCGAGCTGGAGCGTTCAGCCGGCCGAGCCCAGGCCCGCGGGGGCATGGCGGCGGCGGCCGCGTTCGCCGAGCGCGCGGCGCTGCTGACGCC
>CAXUJF010000312.1:0-7416 GCA_964250865.1 uncultured Streptosporangiaceae bacterium | reverse complement strand
GACCAGGGCCGCGCCGGACACCAGCCAGCTCATGCGGGAACGGGTCAGCATGCGGGTTCGGGTCAACGCTGTCTCTCCTCACCAGATCCCCCCAATTCTCCAATTGTTAAGAAACTTTCCTTACATAAGCATTGGAGCGCGACGGGGTCAAGGGGTGGGCGTGGCAGCATGGCCGCCATGGCTACTACAGTCGCGTGCTGAAGGTCGTCATCGACGCGCCACCCGGCCTGCACGACCAGGAACTGGCCTTCTGGCGACAACGCCCAGCGCTGGGAGCGATCATGACCCGGCCGGGGGTGCGTCGAGGGCCGGGGGCGGTCAAGATGGGGGCATGGGAGACCTGATCGTGCTCCGGCACGGCGAGACCGAGTGGTCCAAGGACGGCCGGCACACGGGGCGGACCGATATTCCGCTGACGGCGGCCGGGGAGGCGGCGGCGGAACGGCTCAGGCCCGCGGTGGCCAAGCTGGACGTGGTGGCCACGTTCAGCAGCCCGGCGGAGCGGGCGCGCCGGACGGCGGAGCTGGCCGGGCTGAAGGACGTCACGATCGACCCCGACCTGTGGGAGTGGGACTACGGCGGCTACGAGGGCCGGACGACCAAGGACATCCAGGCCGAGCGGCCGGGCTGGTACCTGTGGCGGGACGGGGTGATCCCGGGCGACGCCGAGCACCCCGGGGAGACGATCGAGCAGGTCAGCGCCCGGGCGGACCGGGTGCTGGCCATGCTCCGGCCGCTGCTGGTCCAGGGGAACGTGGCCCTGGTCGCGCACGGGCACGTTCTGCGGGTGCTGACCGCGCGTTACCTGGGGCTGGCGCCGGACGGGGGGCGGCTGTTCGCGCTCGCGACCGGGACGATCTCGGAGCTGGGCACCGAGCATGACCAGCCGGTCATCGACAGCTGGAACGTGCCGCCCACGGCCGCCTAGCCCTGGGCCGGCTGGGCCCGGGTTTCTTCGGTGATCCAGTTCAGGTAGCCGGCCGAGCCGCGCAGGATCGGGACCGCGATGATCTCCGGCTCGTCGTAGCTGTGCCGGTCGGTCAGCAGCGCGACCAGCTGGTCGTACCGGTCGGCGGGCAGCTTGAGCACGACCAGCCACTCATCGGCCCGCTCGATACCGTCGTCCCACCAGTAGGTGCTGGTCATCGGGCCGGCCACCTGGGCGCAGGCGGCGAGCCGGGACTCGACCGCGGCCCGGGCCAGCTCCATCGCTTCCGGCCGTGAATCGGTGGTGGTCTGCACCTGCAGGAAATCCGCTGACGAGCCGCTCATCACGCCGCCCTTCGCCGCTATGGCCATGATCGTACGCCGCTAGACTTCGTAGCCGTGCAGCTCGTCCACTCCGGCAAGGTCCGTGACCTCTACGCCGACGGCGAAGATCTCATCCTGGTCGCCTCAGACCGGGTCAGCGTCTACGACGTGATCCTGCCGACGCCGATTCCCGACAAGGGCAAGATCTTGACCCAGCTGTCGCTGTGGTGGTTCGGTCAGCTCGCGAGCGTGGTGCCGAACCACGTCATCTCGGCTACCGACGTGCCACCGGAGTGGGCCGGGCGCGCGATCCGGTGCCGCCGGCTGGACATGGTGCCGGTCGAATGCATCGCCCGTGGTTACCTGGCCGGGCTCGGCCTGGCCTCCTACCGGGAGACCGGGACGATCTCGGGGGTGGCGCTGCCGCCCGGGCTGGCCGAGGGGGCCCAGCTGCCCGAGCCGGTGTTCACGCCGACGACCAAGGCGGCGCAGGGGCACGATGAGCCGCTGACGTTCGAGGAGACCACGCGTGAGGTGGGCCAGGACGTCGCGGCCGAGCTACAGCGGATCACGCTCGAGGTCTACCGGCGCGGCGCCAGCCTGGCCATCGAGCGCGGGGTGGTCATCGCCGACACCAAGCTGGAGTTCGGGCTGGCCCCGGACGGCTCGATCATCCTGGCCGACGAGGTGCTGACCCCCGACTCGTCCCGGTTCTGGCCCGCGGACGGGTGGCAGCCGGGCCGGCCGCAGCACTCGCTGGACAAGCAGTTCGTGCGCGACTGGTCAGCCACGCTGGACTGGGACCGGACCCCGCCCGGGCCGCCGATCCCGGCGGAGATCGTGGCCGCGACCCGGGACCGCTACATCGACGTGTACCAGCGCCTGACCGGCGACACCTGGCGCGACCAGCCCTCCGGCTAGCTGTCCTGGGGCGGGTGCCAGCGCCACTTGCCGCGGGCGCCGGGCTCGGCCACGACCTGGTTGCGGATCGTGCCGAGGCCGTCCACGGTGACTTCGATCGTGCTGCCGGGCTCGAGCCAGACCGGGGGCGTACGGGCGTAGCCGACGCCGCCGGGGGTGCCGGTGGCGATGACGTCGCCGGGACGCAAGGTGGTGAACGAGGAGTAGAACTCCACCGTGCTCGGGATGTCGATCAGCATCTGGGAGGTCCGGGCCTGCTGCATGACCTCGCCGTTCAGCTTGGTCGTCAGCGTGGTGTCGAGAATGTTCACCTCGTCCGGGGTGACGATCTCGGGGCCGATCGGCATCGAGCCGTCGAAGTTCTTGCCCGGGATCCACTGGCTGGCGGCGCGCTGCCAGTCCCGCGCGGAGGCGTCGTTCAGCACGGTGAACCCGGCGATCGCGGCCATGGCCTCGTCGGCCGGAATGTACCGGCCGCCGGCACCGACGACGATGCCGACCTCGCCCTCGTAGTCGTAGCCGTCGGTGAGCGCGGGGACGACCAGGTCGGCGTAGGGGCCGAGGACGGTGGCCGGGCTGCGCATGAACACGTTCGGGAACGTGGGCAGGTCCCGGCCGCCCTCGGCCACGTGGTCGGCGTAGTTCAGGCCCAGGCAGTGGATGACCCGGGGGGTGGGCACGGACGGGCCGAAGTACTGCTCCTCGTACTCGCGGCCGTCGGCCGCTGCCGCACTCTGGGCCGCTTCCAGGCCCGCCGGGCCGTCGTCGAGCAGGGCCTGCAGCGTGGCGTACTGGGCCTGGCCGGTGGCCTGCGCCACGTCGACGTAACCGCTGCGGCCACGGACGTGCAGGCGGGGACCGTTGGACGTGTTGATGGTGGCGAGCCTCATGGGCCACGACGTTACCAGCAGGCTCCTTCGCCGCAGCCGGCCCCAACGACCGAGGACGTCGGCGTCGGCGCAGGCGCGGGCGGAGTGCTGGGCGGGGCCGGGCGGACCGCCGCGACCGGGGTGGTGGCCTGAGCCACGGGATGCTTCACGATCGGCTGGGGCGAGCTGGCGCTCACCTTGGTGCCGGAGCCGTACCCGGCTCCGTAGCCGCTGCCCGAGCCGGACATGCCGGACGAGGACTTGGTGGCGCTGGGCGAGCTCATGCCCGCCGCGGCCGTGAGGGTCGAGCCGGTGATCGCGTGCCACACGCCGCCCTCGCCGTTGCCGGTGGTCTGGCCCGGGGCCATGTCGGCCTTATAGGTGTAGAGCGGGTAGCCGTTGTAGGTGGCCTGGATGGCGCCGCCCGCGTCGGTGACATGGCCCAGCTGGCCGGCCAACTTGACCCCGGGCGCGGTTACGGCCTGGCCCAGGACCGCCGGCCAGGCGGCCAGGCAGGCGCCGGCGCAGGTGGACGGGCCGTCCTTGGTGTCTTTGGAGTACCAGTAGAGGGTGTCGCCCTTGGCGTCGGTGAGCACCTGGCCGATCTTGGTGCTCTTGATGGTCAGGGCGACCGTCTTGGCTCCGGTGCCGCTGGTCGTGCCCGCGCCGGACATCGACGAGGAGCTCGGCGTCGCGCCCATGCCGGAACCGCTGTAGGCGGCCCCGGCGTTGGGGTTCGTGGCCGAGCTGCCGCACGCCGCCAGCAACAGCACCAGTGCCAGCCCGCCTAGGCCGGTGGCGGCCCCGGCCGCACCCAAACCGCGATTGCGCATCACACGTCTCCTTCGTCGATCCGCTCGATGTCACTCAAGCGGGTCACGCGGTGGCGTGATGCGCGGTTCATACTCTCTTAAGGAGTTTGGGCAGCGGTAAGAAGTTCGTCATTCCGAGATGCGCTGGCTCAGCCAGGCCAGCGACAGCGGGTAGCGGTAGTCGATGCCCATGTGCGTCGCGTCGAACAGCTCGAACTGGATCACGTCGTCGCCGACGCCGACCTCGCGCAGGGTTTCGCGGAACGCCTTGGCCCCCAGGTCCAGGAACCACTCGTCGCGGGTGCCGGCGTCGATCCAGATGCCGCGCTGGGCGCCGAGGGCATCCGCGTACTGCGGGGCCATCCGGATCGGGTCCCAGTCCAGCCAGCGCTGCCACACGTCCGGCCGCAGCTGGCCGGTGTCCGGCTCGAAGGGCAGGTCGACCGAGCCGTCCTTGTTGGCCGAGAAGCAGGCCGAGACGCCGAGCAGCATCAGCAGGTCGTGGTCGGCGGGCTTGGTGAATGAGGGCCGGGACTGGAAGTCGTCCCACCAGCGCCAGATGTCGCCGTCGTAGTCGCGCAGGTGCCGGGTGGCCTTGGCGAACTCCGGGATGTAGGAGTACTCGTACAGCGCGTCGCCGGAGTGGGTGGCCAGCGCGCCGAACAGGTCCGGCCGGAGCATCGGGGTGATCATCGCGCCGAAGCCGCCGCTGGACTTGCCGGTGATGGCCCGGTGCGGCGCCGCCGCCAGCGTGCGGTAGTTCGCGTCGGCCCAGGGGACGATCTCGTCGCACAGGTAGGAGTGGTACCGGCCGGTTCCGGGCGAGTCGACGAACTGGCTGCCGCCGTACTTGGTCCAGGCGTCCACGAACACGACCAGCGCGGGCGGCGCCTCACCCCGGGCGAACACGGCGTCGGCCGTCTCCGGGAACGGCTGCCGGTAGGGCGAGCGGTTGCGCCACATGCTGAGGTGGCCGGTGTAGCCCTGGATGACGTAGACGACCGGATAGCGGCGCCCGGGGTCGTCGTCGTATCCCGGCGGCGTGTACACGAGCAGCGGCCGCTCATACGGGTCACCCAGCGGGTTGTCCCGCAGGATCTCGCTGGTGACCACGTGCTCGTTGAGGCGTCCGGCCAGATCTGCCGACCAGGGCAGCATCACGTCTCCTTATGCGTCGATCCCCCGGGCCCAGCATGCCGCAAGTGCGCGGGAAAGCCGAACCGGAGGTGAGCAGGCTGGTATCCCGCGTGACCGCGGAACTCGAACCGCAGCAGCCGGAACCGCCGGCCCAGCACGGCCGCCTGCGGGTCCCACGGGCCCTGGTTGGTGCCGATCGAGGTGCCCAGGGCCACCACCGGCGCCCCGTCCGGGCCGGCCAGTTAGGCGGCTAGCGTGGCCGCCAGCCGCTCAGACATCGAAGAACACGGTTTCGCCGTCGCCCTGCAGCCGGATGTCGAACCGCAGGACGGTGCCGGGGCCGCTGGGATCGCCTGGATCGGCGGGTTCAGCCGGCTCGGCCCGGGCGATCAGCGTGTCGCGCCGGCCGGCGTCGCCGATGGACACCAGGACCGGGTCGGCCTCGTTGGCCGCCGGTTCGTCGGGGAAGTACAGCCGGGTGACCAGACGGTCCAGCAGGCCGCGGGCGAACACGGTCACAGCCAGGTGCGGAGCCTCGGTAGCTCCCTGGCCGGCGTCCGGCGCGGGCAGCGGGCCGGGCTTCAGCGTGACGATCCGGTACGACCCGTCTGGTGCGGTCGGGCACCGGCCGAAGCCGCGGAACGAGGCATAACCGGCCGCCGACGGGCCGCGCGGGTCGTCCGGGTGGGCGAACCGGCCCGCCGGGTCGGCCTGCCAGGTCTCCACCAGCCCGTCCGGGATGACGTTCCCGGCCCCGTCGTACAGGCGGCCGACGATGGTGATCGCGCCGGGCGTGCCCGCGGGCACCACGAACGGGCCGTCCGGCCAGGGCAGCCGCATGGCGAAGTACGGCCCCACGGTCTGGGACGGGGTGATTCCTGCCGTCATTCGTCGTCCACCTCCGACTCGAACACGGCCGACTGGGGGCCGCGCAGCACGATGTCCCAGCGGTAGCCGAGGGCCCACTCGGGCTGGGTCAGATCGATGTCGAACTCGGCCACCATGCGCTGGCGGGCCTGGGGGTCCGGCACCGAGTTGAAGATCGGGTCGATCGGCTGCAGCGGGTCGCCCGGGAAGTACATCTGGGTCACCAGCCGCTGGGTGAACGCCCGGCCGAACAGCGAGAAGTGGATGTGGGCCGGCCGCCAGGCGTTGTGGTGGTTGCCCCATGGGTAAGCGCCAGGCTGGATGGTGATGAAGCGGTAGTTGCCGCCCGCATCGGTCATCGCGCGGCCCACCCCGATGAAGTTCGGGTCCAGCGGGGCCGGGTGCTGCTCACGGGCATGCCGGTACCGGCCAGCCGCGTTGGTCTGCCAGATCTCCACCAGCGTGTCCGGAACGGGCCGCCCGCCGGAGTCCAGCACCCGGCCGGCCAGGATGATCCGCTGGCCCTGCGGTTCGCCGGCGTGCTGCATGGTCAGGTCGGAGTCGGCCGGTGCGATCAGGTCCGCGCCGAGCAGCGGCCCGGTCACCTCGGTCAGCCGCTGCGGCAGCAGCACCAGCGGCTGTTTCGGGTGGCGCAGGGCGGTCGACCGGTACCCGGTGGAGTCCAGCGGCGGGTGCACGCCACGGGGGCGGCCATAGGACGGCAGCACCAGGCCGCCGGGGCTGACGTCTGCGGTCATGGCTGGGGTTCTGCTCCTTCGGTGCCAGTCGAACCGTGGTCGGTCTCTTTTTCATTCTTAATGTCGTCCAGCACCCGCTGCGCCGCGGCGAAGGCCCGGTTCCCGGTGGGGACACCGGCATAGATGGCCACCTGCAGCAGGACCTCGCGGATCTGCTCCGGGGTCAGCCCGTTGCGCAGCGCCGCCCGGACGTGCATGGCCACCTCGCCCTCGTGCTGCAGGGCGGCCAGCACGGCCAGCGTGACCAGGCTGCGCTCGGCCCGGGACAGGCCGGGCCGGGCCCAGATGTCACCCCAGGCGTAGCGGGTGATGAGGTCCTGGAACGGCGCGGTGAACGGCGTGGTCCGGTCCATAGCCCGGTCGACGTGCTCGTCGCCCAGCACCTCACGCCGGATCGACATGCCCAATTGGGACCGCTCACTGTCGTCCATCAGCCTCGGCTTCCTTTTGCGCTGGCTTGGTCGTGGGCGGCCAGGGCGGCGTCGGTGAACTCGGCCGCGGCCCCGAGGTAGCGGGCCGGGTCCAGCGCGGCGTCGATCTGTTCCGGGGTGATCCCGGCCGCCTCCAGTTTCTCGGCCGACTGGCGCCGCCCAAGCAGGACGTCGCGCAGCGGCAGCCCGGCCGACACCGCGCGGGCGGCGGCCTCGGCCACCAGGTCGTGCGCGGCGGCCCGGCCCAGCGTCCCGGCCAGCAGCGAGGTGACGTGCTCGGCCAGCGGCAAGCCTCCCGCCGCCCGCAGGTTGGCGCTCATCCGGGCTGGGTCCACGATCAGGCCGCCGAGCAGGTCCGCGGCCCAGGACG
>CAXUJF010000311.1:0-7421 GCA_964250865.1 uncultured Streptosporangiaceae bacterium | reverse complement strand
GTACCAGCCGGACCCGGCCGCGCTGATCAGTGCGCTGGGCGCCGCGGCGGGCCGGGTCCGGCTGGTACACGCCAATGACTCGGCCGCCGGATGCGGATCCCGCCTGGACCGGCACGCCAACATCGGCGCCGGCCAGATCGGCCCCGGCCCGCTGGGCGAGCTGCTGCGGCACCCGGCGCTGGCCGCCACGCCGTTCATCGTGGAGACCCCGGGCGGCCAGGAGGCCCACGCCGCCGACGTGGCCGCCCTCAAGGCCGAAAGGCGCTAGTCGCTAGTCGCCCGGCGCCAGGCGCCGCAACAGCCTCCAGGCGCGCCAGCCTCAGGCGCCGCGGACACCGCAGAGCAGGCGGTTGCCGCCCCGCTGCCACAACGTACCGACCTCGGCGAAGCCCGCGGCCCGCAGCGCGTCCACGTGCGTGGCCAGCAGGCCCGCCGCCGAGCCGTGGTGGTTGGCGTCGACCGAGCGGTGCGCCCGCTCGGCGGTCAGGCCACTCAGCACGGGATCGGCCGCCGCCGCCTCCCACCAGCGCGTCCAGCCCTCACCGTGGCCGCCGGGGAACCGGCGGCGATCCTCGGCCTCGGTCAGCTCGTGCTCCAGGCGAACCAGTGTCGGCGAGGCCGGGCCCGAGCCGAAGTGATCACCGTCGAGCAGCAGGCCGCCCGGCCGCAGCACGGTGGCCAGCTCCCGGTACAGGGCGCGCAGGCCGGGCTCGGTCAGCCAGTGCAGAGCGGTGGTGCTGACCGCGGCGTCGGCGGGCCGCGGCAGGCCAAGAGCGGTGCCCCAGTCGTCGGCACGCAGGTCCTGGTCCACGAAGCGCAGGCCGGGGTGATCCCCGTAGGCGGCCCGGCCCAGGGCCAGCGTCACAGGGTCGGTGTCCACGGCCACCACGGTGGCCCGGGGCAGGCGGTCCAGCAGCCGGACCGACAGCGAACCCGGTCCGCAGCCCAGGTCGATCACCACCGGGTCGTCCTGGCCGGTGCCGAGGGCCACGGCGTCGATCAGGGCCGTAAAGCGTTCCTCGCGGTCCGGTAGCGCCTCCTCCTGCTGGCGTTCCCAGCGTTCGATCCAGGCCAGGGCCGCGTCCGGGGTGAGTTCAGGCATGCCGATCCTCCGGGAGTTCGTCACTGTCTATTATTATTTAGACAGTGACAACCTAACCCGAGAGATATAACTGGTCAAGTGAACTTCAACAGTCACACGGACGCCGTGCTGGCCGTGGCCGTGGCGCTGGTCAACGCGCTCACCCCCGGCCGCGCGCACGGGCGGCCGTACCAGCCTCCGGGCGGAGATCGGCGGCCCGGGGCGGCCCGGGACGCGCTGAACGCCGACGGAGTCGCCCGGGAACGGCCGGTCTCGGTGGCCGAGGCGGACGAACTGGCCGGGGTGGCGGCGGAGCTGCGGCAGATCTTCGAGTCGGTGGCGGGCGGCGACGCGGACCGGGCCGCGACCGGGGTCAACCGGCTGCTGGCCCGGACCGGGGCCCACCCCTACCTGGAAAAGCACGACGAGGAGCCCTGGCACCTGCACTTCCACGGCACCGACGACGCCCTCGCCACCGGCTGGGCGGCCGGTTGCGCGGCCGGGCTGGCCGTCGTGCTGGGCAGCCCGGAGTGGAGCAGGCTGGGCGTGTGCACGGCCCCACGCTGCGACCGGGTCTACGTGGACACCTCCCGCAACGGCACCCGCCGGTTCTGCTCCACGACCTGCCAGAACCGGGTCAAAGCGGCCACCTTCCGGGAACGAAAGGGGCCGTCCGCCGGTTACGGACACGGGGCGGAAAATCCCTTGTCTGCCTCCTGACCTGGCCGTTAACCTCGGTCGGCCCCCTTGTTGGAAAAGGAACTTCGCATGTCCTGGCTCGGCCGTCGTTTCCCGGTGCTCCGCCACCGGGATTTCCTGCTGCTGCTGGCGGACCGGCTCATCGCGCCGGGGGCCATGGCGTTCTCCATCGTGGGCGTGTCGTTCGCGGTGCTGGACGCGGGCGGGACACCAGCTGACCTGTCCTACGTGGTGGCCGCGCAGCTCGCCCCGTGCCTGGTGTTCTGCCTGCTGGGCGGGGTGATCGCCGACCGCATCGCCCCACAGCGGGTGGTGGCCGCGTCCAACCTGCTGGTCGCCTTGGGCGAGGGCACGTTCGGCATCCTGGTGCTGACCGGGCGGCCGCAGCTGTGGCAGATGATCCTGCTGGAGGTGGTGACCGGGTCCGGCATCGCCACGTTCTACCCGGCATCGCAGGCGCTCCTGCCGGGACTGGTCCCGGCGGAGGAGTTCCAGCAGGCCAGCGCGCTGAGCCGGCTGGCCATGAACATGGCCATGATGAGCGGGGCCGCGGTGGCCGGCGTGGTCGTGGCCGCGGTCGGCCCGGGCTGGGCGCTGACCATCTGCGGGGTCGGGGTCACCGCCACCGTGCCCATGCTGCTCAGCATCAAGGCCGGGGTGGCCCGGGCACCGTCGGCGGCCAGCAGCATGCTGCGGGACCTGCGGGAGGGCTGGTCCGAGTTCCGGTCCCACACCTGGCTGTGGGTCATCGTGGCCCAGTACTGCCTGGTCATGATGGCCTGGTTCGGCGGGTTCGAGGTGCTCGGCCCGGTGGTGGCCAAGGCGCACCTGGGCGGCGCGGCCGCGTGGGGCGTGATCATGGCCGCGCAGGCGGTGGGCCTGGTCGCAGGCGGGCTGCTGTCGCTGTGGCGGTCACCGCGACGGCCGATGCTGGCGGTGGCCGGAATCGGGATCGTGCTGGCGCTGACTCCGCTGGCGCTGGCCATGCTGTGGCCGCTGCTGCTGGTCTGCCTGGTCGCGTTCGTGGTCGGCACGGCCACCGAGTACATGATGGTGGTCTGGACGGTCGCCATGGCCCGGAACATCCGGCCGGACGCGCTGGCCCGGGTGTCCGGCTACGACGGGCTGGGCTCGATGATGGCCACCCCGCTCGGCGCGCTGATCGCGGGACCGGCCGCGACCCATTACGGGGTGCGGCGGACCCAGTACGCGGCGGCGGCCCTGATCGCCGCGGTGTCCGTGGTGGCCCTGCTCCCCCGCGACGTCCGCACCCGAACCACTGGGCGGCCCGTCACGGCCGATGACGTGGCGGAAACGGAAGCCGGCCCGGCGGCCGTGGCGGCCACCGGACCGATTCCGTAAGGCTGAAGTGAGACCGGAGTGAGTCCGGTCAGCCGAAGAAGGGCTCGGCCTCGGCGTACCGCTCCGGCGGCACGGTCTTGAGCTCGCTGGTCGCCTCGCTCAGCGGCACCCGGATGATGTCGGTGGCCCGCAGCGCGACCATGTTGCCGAAGTCACCGTCGTGCACGGCCTCGATCGCGTGCACCCCGAACCTGGTCGCCAGCACCCGGTCGAACGCGGTCGGCGTGCCGCCGCGCTGAATGTGCCCCAGCACCGCGGTGCGGGCCTCCTTGCCGGTGCGCTGCTCGATCTGCTCGGCCAGCAGCTGGCCGATGCCGCGGTTAGCCAGCCTGGTGTGACCGAAGGAGTCGACGCCCTGGTCGGCGGCGGCGAACTCCTCCTCAGCAGGGCTCGCGCCCTCGGCCACGACCACGATCGGCGAGTACCGGGTCTGGAAGCGGTGCTCGACGTACTTGCAGACCTGCTCGATGCTGAACGGCTTCTCCGGGATGAGGATGACGTTGGCCCCGCCGGCCAGGCCCGCGTGCAGCGCGATCCAGCCCGCGTGCCGGCCCATCACCTCGACGATGAGCGCGCGGTGGTGGCTCTCGGCCGTGGTGTGCAGCCGGTCGATGGCCTCCATCGCGATGTTGACCGCGGTGTCGAAGCCGAACGTGTAGTCGGTGGCACCCAGGTCGTTGTCGATGGTCTTGGGGACCCCGATCACGTTCACGCCCTCGGCGTCCAGCTTGGTCGCGGCGCCCAGCGTGTCCTCGCCACCGATGGCGATCAGCGCGTCCACCCCGAGCCCGGCCAGGTTGTCCTTGATCCGCTCGGCGCCAGACGGGCCGCTGCCGCTGTCGGCGAACGGGTTCGTCCGCGACGTCCCCAGGATCGTCCCGCCGCGGGGCAGGATGCCGCGCACGGCCTGCACGTCCAGGGGGACGGTGTCGCCCTCCAGCGGACCGCGCCAGCCGTCGCGGAAGCCGACGAACTCATACCCGTACTCCTGCACGCCCTTGCGGACGACGGCACGGATCACAGCATTCAGGCCGGGGCAGTCGCCGCCTCCGGTAAGGACTCCCACTCTCATGGGGCCAACCTTAGTGGCCCGGCGGTGGAGCTGGGTTACAGTTCGCCAGCCCTGGGGCAGCTGGTGCGGCGGTGGCCCGGATCAGCCGGTGTAGCGGTAGTAGGCCACGTAGCTGATATCCATCTGAGCCGACGAGTTGGGCGCGGCACTCTCGCCGTTCAGGGCCGACTCGTTCTGGATGATCCAGTCCATCGGCTCGTCCGGCACGCCGCTGGTGGTCGAGCCGATCAGCTTCCCGTCCAGGCGGAACGAGAGGCCCGTTGGCGTCCAGTCAATCTCGGAGGTGTGCCAGCCGCTCCAGCTCGCGCCGGCCGGGAACGCCTGCTGCGGATCGTTGCCGGCGTGCACGTAGGCCGAGATACCGGTGTCCCACTCGTTCTCCGGGTAGTCAACCTCGAAGCTGGACGTGTCCTGGTCGCCGTTCGACGGCCAGAGCAGGTGGGCCGACTTGTAGCCGGTCGCTATCTCCGGCACCCGGAACGTCTCGACGTACCGGCCGTAGGTCCGGCCCTGCGCGGCCAGCGGGACCAGCGCCGCGGAGTGCACCGAGCCGCTGGCGCCACGCCACAGCTTGATGTGCATCTGCCCGCCGGAAATCCAGACCGTCGTACCCGGGTCGTAGTACCCGCCGACCGGCAGGCCCCGCTGCGTCGCGGTATCCGCCCACCCGGACGGATAGGCACCCCACTGCCTCTGAAGTGCGGACGGGAGATCCGGGGCGTGGACACTGGAACCGTTACCGCTCCCGCCGAACGAGCCGAGCGGAGCGGCGACCGGGAAATTGGTCGACCAGGCCAGCTGGAAGGGCCCGCTCAGGGTCGGTGGTGGCGGGCTACCGGCCGGCGACGGCTCGGTACTCACAGGCGACGGACCGCTGGTGGCGGGGGCATGGGCCGGGAACTCCTTGACCAGGACCGGCGACGGACTGCCGCTGACCGTACTGGCGCTGAGGGGCGCGTGCGCCGGGAATTCCTTGACCAGGACCGGCGCCGGACTGCTGTTCAGGGAGACCGCCCGGGCGACCAGCTGCACGGCCAGACCGTCCGCGTCGTGCGCGGCCGGCGCAGCGACGCACACGGCTGGTCCCACCAGGACCGCCGCGCAGACCGCAAGGAACAGCTTCCGCATCAGGCACCAACGATGGCCGATTAGACCCGTTCGAACATGCGTTCTAACACGAGCACCGTAACTAAGGTGCTATCGGCCGTCAAGAACCCCCACTCTCACTGGCCAACCTTAGTGGACCGGGGGTGAACTGGGCCTACAGTTCACCATCCGTAAGCGTTTCGTCTTTGGCCGGGTCGTCCTGGGCCGGGTCGTTCTCGATCGGCTCGCCGGCCGCCAGCTTCCGCTTGGCCGTCTGGGCGTACATTTCGACGCTCTCCTGGCCGGACAGCTTCTCGATGACCCGCATGATCTCGTCGGTGACCTCACGCAGCGCGTGGCGGTCCGTGGCCAGGCCGTAGTACCGGGAGAAGTCCAGCGGCTCGCCGTAGCGCACGCCGGGGCGGACCCCGAAGTTCGGCCGGGTCTGACCCGGGGGCATGAACTCGAACGTGTTGATCATCGCGCACGGGATCACCGGGACCTGGCCGGTCAGGGCGAGCCGGGCCACCCCGGTCTTGCCCCGGTACAGCCGACCGTCCGGGCTGCGGGTGCCCTCCGGGTAGATGCCGAGCAGCTTCCCCTCGGCCAGTACGCGCAGGCCGGTCCGCATGGCGCGCTCGCTGGCCGCACCGCCGCCACGGTCGATGGGGATCTGGCCCAGCGCGCTGAAGAAGGCCCGGCTGATGAAGCCCTTCAGGCCCCGGCCGGTGAAGTACTCGGACTTGGCCAGGTAGATCACCTGGCGCCGCAGCGGGAGCGGCCCGAAGAAGTGATCGGCGAACGACAGGTGGTTGCTGGCGATGATCGCCGCTCCCCGTTGGGGTACGTTCCGCGCGCCTTCCGCCCGCGGGCGGAAGATGATCTTGAGCGCCACCCCGAGGGTGAGCTGCGCCAGTTTGTAGTACACGTCCAAATATTCGCACGTTCGGCGCTGTTTTTAACGCCACGCGGGGTGCGATCTGCTCGTCCGCATGCGACGATGCCTAGCACCGAATGGTTCGAATCGGTAGCACCGTGAGGTTCGAGCAGGGGAGGAGCATGGGCCTGCTGGCGGGCGCGGAGCCGTTTTTTCACCGGGGCGGCCCCACCGGCGCGCTGCTCTGTCACGGCTTCACCGGCAGCCCTCAGTCGCTCCGGCCGTGGGCGCAGTTCCTGGCCGAAGCGGGCCTGAGCGTATCGCTGCCCCTGCTGCCCGGCCACGGCACCAGCTGGCAGGACATGAACCGCACCACGTCCGATGACTGGCTGGCGACGGCGGGGCAGGCCCTGACCGAACTGCGGGCCGATTGCGACCAGGTCTTCCTGATGGGCCTGTCCATGGGCGCTTGCCTGGCGCTGCGGCTGGCCGAGACCGCCACCGGTCCGGACCTGCGTGGCCTGGTCCTGGTCAACCCGTCGCTCGCCCCCGACACCAAGCTGTTCCTGGTCGCGCCGGTGTTCAAGCACCTGATCAAGTCGATGCCCGCCATCGGCAACGACATCAAGAAGCCAGGCAACACAGAGCTGTCCTACGACCGGGTGCCCACCGCCGCCGCGGCGACACTGCCGCGGCTGTGGAAAGCGACCGCCCGGGGCCTGCCCGGCATCAGCCAGCCCGTGCTGGTCTACCGCAGCACGGAGGACCACGTGGTGGGGCCGCCAAGCATGCGGGTGCTGGAGACGGGCGTACGGCCAGGATTGCTCACCGTCCGGGCCTGTCCTGACAGCTTCCACGTTGCGACAATGGACCATGACGCGCAGGCTATTTTTACCGGAAGCCTGCAGTTTGTACGAGAGCACGGAACTGACATCGAGTACGACGGGACGCGGAGGGAGGGCGAGGCAAGGACGTGAGCAGTGGCGAGAACGAAGAAGAGGCGGCCTGGCTCGATCTAATCGCACACTACGATGCGCCCGCAGGGGCGAGCAGTAGTGGCAGGCCATGGCCTGAGCGCGAGAACCTGGCCGAGAACAACAGCGCGACGATCCCTGGCGCCACTGCGGCCACCCGCACCCCTGAGGCCCCTCAGGCCAAGGGCGGGGCGCGGCCCGCACCGATGGACCAGCCGTTCGGGGCGGACCTGACCGCGCCCACCGAGCCCGACCTGACCTCTCCCGGCC
>CAXUJF010000310.1:0-7436 GCA_964250865.1 uncultured Streptosporangiaceae bacterium | reverse complement strand
GGCTCAACTGCGCTACACCGACTGGGCCGAACGGCTCGACGACCGGGCCGGGCAGCGGCTCGGCAGCGGCGCTGTAACGGCGTTCCGGGCGGCCCTGGAGCCGCTGGCGGGCGACCCCCGGGCGACCCGGCCAACAGCCCGCTCATGGGCGGCCTGGAACCCTACCCGGACAACTGGCGGACCGACGTGCGGCCGCCGCAGACGCTGCCGCACTTCCCGATGGTGCTGCATCGCGGCGGCTTCCCCGACGGCAGCTAGAGTCGGTGCGGAGGTGGAGATGACCGGTGATTCCGCATCGTTTGATGCGCACGCCACATCCTTCGAGGTGGCCGCGGCCACCTACGAGCGGGGGCGTCCGCCCTACCCGCCGGAGGCCCTGGACTGGCTGCTGCCACCGGGCGCGCAGCGCGTGCTCGACCTCGGGGCCGGCACCGGGAAGCTGACCCGGCAGCTGGTGAGCCGGGGCCTGGACGTGGTGGCGGTAGAGCCGCTGGCGGGCATGCGGGAACAGCTGAGCCAGGTCCTGCCCGGCACCCCGGTGCTGAACGGCTCGGGCGAGCACATCCCGCTGCCGGACGGATCGGTCGACGCGGTGCTGGCCGCGCAGGCCTGGCACTGGGTGACGCCGGAGCGAGCCGCGCCGGAGGTGGCCCGGGTGCTGCGCCCCGGTGGCACGCTGGGGCTGGTCTGGAACGAGCGGGACGAAACCGTGCCCTGGGTGGCGCAGCTGGGCCGCATCGTCGAGGAACAGGGCCGCAAGCGGGAAGCCGACACGATGCGGGCCGGCAACGACCACGACCAGCCGCAGGTCGGCCCGCCGTTCGGGCCGCTGGAACTGCACCAGGTCCGCTGGGTCCACGACACCAGCGTGCCCGGGGTCGTGGACATGGTGGCGTCGCGCAGCTACGTGATCCTGCTGCCCCCGGACCAGCGTGAGGCCCTGCTGGCCGACGTGCGTCACCTGCTTGAAACCGATCCGGCCCTGGCCGGGCGGGCCAGCATCGCGCTGCCGTACCTCACCTGGTGCTGGCGGACCCGGTCACCCTGAGCTGGGTGGGACTCAGCGCCGTAGGAGTCTGTTAAAAATCAGATGTTGAAGCCGAGGGCGCGGAGCTGCTCCCGGCCATCGTCGGTGATGCTCTCCGGGCCCCACGGCGGCAGCCACACCCAGTTGATCCGGAAGTCGTTGACCACGCCCTCCAGGGCCTCGCGGGCCTGGTCCTCGATCACGTCGGTGAGCGGGCAGGCCGCGCTGGTCAGCGTCATGTCGATGGCGACGTTGCGCTCGGCGTCCAGCGTGATGCCGTAGACCAGGCCGAGGTCGACGACGTTGATCCCGAGTTCGGGGTCGACCACGTCGCGCAGCGCCTCGAGGATGTCCTCGTTCTCGGTGGTGTCGGCCAGCGGCGCCGCCGGGGCCCCGGCCGCCGGGGCCTCAGTCGCAGGCGCTTCGGCCTCGTCGGTCGCGGTGTCAGCCGCGGTCGCGGTCGTGTTCTCGGTCATGATGAAAGTCCCGTTTCCTCGTCGAGCGCTTGAGCGGTGGCATCTTTCCAGGCCATCCAGCCGAGCAGCGCGCACTTGATCCGTGCCGGGTACTTGGACACGCCGGCGAAGGCCACCGCGTCTTCCAGCACCCTCTCGTCCGGCTCGGCCGCGCCCTTGGACTGCATGAGCTCGAGGAACTCCTGCGAGATCGCCATCGCCTCGCTCACCGGCTTGCCGATGACCAGGTCAGCCATGATCGACGCGCTGGCCTGGCTGATCGAGCAGCCGAGAGCGTCGTACGACACGTCGGTGACGACCGGCCCGCCGTCGGCGTCCTTGAGCGCCACCCGCAGGGTGACCTCATCGCCGCACGTCGGGTTCACGTGGTGCACCTCGGCGTCGTACGGGTCCCGCAGCCCCTTGTGGTGGGGGTTGCGGTAGTGGTCCAGGATGATCTCCTGGTACAGCGACTGGATCTGCATATGAGCCCTAGCTGCTTCTTTCCGCGCGTTATTTCCGTAGTTCGGAGTTTTGCTGCTTACGCCACGCCGAAGAACTTCTTGGCCTGGCGGATTCCGTCGGCCAGGGCGGTCACTTCCTCGTGCGTGTTGTACAGGTAGAACGAGGCCCGGGTGCTGGCTTGCACGCCGAGCTTGCGGTGCAGCGGCCAGGCGCAGTGGTGCCCGGCCCGCACCGCGATGCCCAGCTCGTCCAGCACCTGGCTGACGTCGTGCGGGTGGACCCCGTCCACCTCGAACGAGATGGCCGTGCCCCGGTCGGCGGGCTCGGTCGGGCCCAGGATGCGCAGTCCCTCGATCTCCTGCAGCTGGGTCAGCGCGTCCGCCAGCAGCGACTGCTCGTGCTCGTGGATGGCGTCCAGCCCGGTCTCGCTCAGGTAGTCCATGGCCGCGCTCAGCCCGGCCGCCTCGGCGATCGGCATCGTCCCGGCCTCGAACTTGTGCGGCGGCTGGGCGAAGGTGGAGTGGTCGATCCAGACGGTCTCGATCATCTCGCCGCCGCCCAGGAACGGGGGCATCTCGTCCAGCAGTTCCCGGCGGCCCCACAGCGCGCCGATGCCGGTCGGGCCGCACAGCTTGTGCCCGGTGAAGCCGACGAAGTCGGCCCCCAGGTCCTGCACGTTGACCGGCATGTGCGGCACCGACTGGGCCGCGTCGGCCAGCACCAGCGCGCCGACCGCATGCGCGGCGTCGGCGATCTGGCGGACCGGGTTGATCGTGCCGAGCACGTTGGACTGGTGCACCAGGGCGACCAGCTTGGTGTGATCGTTGATCAGCTCGTCCATGGCCGACAGGTCCAGGCGCCCCTCCGGGGTGACCTCGAACCAGCGCAGCGTGGCCCCGGTCCGCTGGCACAGCAGCTGCCAGGGCACCAGGTCGGAGTGGTGCTCCATCTCGGTGACCACGATCTCGTCACCGGGGCCGAGCCGGAACTGTTCCGGGGCGGGGAAACCGGCCGAGGCGTTGCCGAGGGAGTAGGCGACCAGGTTGATGGCCTCGGAGATGTTCTTGGTGAACACCAGCTCGGAGGAGTCGCCTGCGCCGATGAAGCTGGCCGCCTTGATCCTGGCCCCCTCGTAGGCCTCGGTGGCCTCTTCGGACAGCTGGTGGGTGGCCCGGTGGATGTTGGCGTTGTGCCGCTCGTAGAAGGTGCTGATCGCGTCGATGACCTGGCGCGGCTTCTGCGAGGTGTTGGCGCTGTCCAGGTAGATCAGCGGCTGGCCGTCGCGCACCTGCCGGTCCAGGATCGGGAAGTCCTTCCGGATCCGGGCCACGTCGAGGGTCATGAGGCTGCTCCCGCGGTGGCCTGCTGCTCCTTGATGAACTTCTCGTAGCCGTTGGTCTCGAGCTCTTCGGCCAGTTCCTGACCGCCGCTGCGGACGATCTTGCCGCCCACGAACACGTGCACGAAGTCGGGCTGCACGTAGCGCAGGATGCGGGTGTAGTGGGTGATCAGCAGCACGCCGTGGCCCGCGCCCGCACGGAACCGGTTGATGCCCTCGGACACCACCTTGAGCGCGTCGATGTCCAGGCCGGAGTCGGTCTCGTCCAGCACCGCGATCTTCGGCTGGAGCAGCTCCAGCTGGAGCACCTCGTGCCGCTTCTTCTCGCCGCCGGAGAAGCCCTCGTTCAGGTTGCGCTCGGCGAAGGCCGGGTCGATGGACAGGTCGGCCATGGCCTTGCGCATGCTCTTCATGAAATCGCGCAGCTTGGGCGCCTCGCCCTGGACCGCGGTGACCGCGGTGCGCAGGAAGTTCGACACCGACACGCCGGGCACTTCCACCGGGTACTGCATGGCCAGGAACAGGCCGGCCCGGGCCCGCGCGTCCACGCTCATGGCCAGCACGTCTTCGCCGTCCAGGGTGACCGTGCCCTGGGTCACGTGGTACTTGGGGTGACCCGCGATCGCGTAGGCCAGGGTGGACTTGCCGGACCCGTTCGGGCCCATGATCGCGTGCGTCTCCCCCGCGTTGACATCGAGGTCGACGCCGCGCAGGATCTCGCGCTGGGCGCCGTTCGCCTCCTCGATGTTCACGTGCAGATCGCGGATCTCAAGGGTCGCCATATCTCAGTTCTCCAACGGTGTTTCTGTAAAATCAGGGTTTCTGTAAGACCAGAATTTTTAACAAGGTCAGCTGACTGCGACGTACACGTCGCCATCCTCGGTTTTGACCGGGTACACCGGCACCGGCACGGTCGCCGGAGGCCCGGTGGGCACGCCGGTCCGTACGTCGAAGCAGGATCCGTGCAGCCAGCACTCGATCGTGTGGCCATAGACCTCGCCCTCGGACAGCGGCACCTCGGCGTGCGAGCACACGTCGCGCAGCGCGTGCACCTCGTCCCCGGTCCGCACCACCGCGACCGGGGTGCCGTCCACGTCCAGGCCGAGCGCGCCGTCCTCGGGCACGTCGGCCAGGGCGCAGACGCGGACGAACGTGCGCTCACCGGGCGCCGTGCCCGGGGTGGAGGCGCCGGTGCTCATGCCAGTTCCGCCTCGACCACCTGTGCCACCCGGTCGCGGACCTCGCCGACTTCGATCTTGGCCAGCAGCTCGCCGAAGAAGCCGCGGATGACCAGGCGCCGGGCCTCGTCATACGGGATGCCCCGGGCCATCAGGTAGAACAGGTGCGTGTCCTCCAGCCGGCCGTTGGCGCTGGCGTGCCCGGCCCCGGCGATCTCACCGGTCAGGATCTCCAGGTTGGGCACGGAGTCGGCCCGGGCGCCGTCGGTCAGGACCAGGTTGCGGTTGTACTCATAGGTGTCGGTCCCGGTGGCGGTGGCGTCGATCAGCACGTCGCCGATCCACACGCTGTGCGCCCCGTCGCCCTGCAGGGCGCCCTTGTACAGCACCCGGCTCTTGCAGTCGGGCACGCTGTGCTCGACGAACAGCCGGTGCTCCTGGTGCTGCCCGGCGTCGGTGATGTACAGCCCGTTCAGCTCGGCGTCGCCGCCCCGCCCGGTGTAGGTGACGGACGGGACGATCCGGACCAGGTCGCCGCCCAGGGTGATGAGCGTGTGCGAGATCTTCGCGTCCTTGCCCAGCTGCACGTGGTGGTGGGACAGGTGCACCGTGTCGTCGGCCCAGTCCTGCAGGCTGACCACGGACAGCGCGGCGCCGTCGGCCACCACCAGCTCGACGTTGTCGGCGTAGGTGGCGCTGCCGCGGTGGTCCAGGACCACGGTGGCCCGGGCCATCGGGCCCACGTCCACCACGGTATGCCCGAACGCGGCGCCGTCGATGCCCTGGCCGCGCACGGTGATCACGGTCGGCGCCGAGGTCACCGCCTCGGCGGGCACGCTGATCACGGTGGCCGCATCGAACGAGGCGTAGGCCCGGGCGCTGACCCGGTCCGTTGGCACGTACGTGGCGCCGACCCGGGGGTCGCCGCGCTGGGCCTTCTCGACCTTGACTTCGGGAGCGGCCTCGACCTCGACCGTCACCGCGCCTGCGGGCAGCGGCTCGGCCCCGTGCAGGCCGCCCAGGCGGCGCAGCGGGGTGAACCGCCACTGCTCCTCGCGGCCGGTCGGGACCTCGAAGTCGGCCGGGTCGTACGAGGCGTGCTCGTGCAGCCGGGAAACGGGCGTGTCGGATTCGACGGCGCCCTGTAGCGCCGTCCCTGGGGCCGTCATCAGCCGACCGATCCTTCCATCTGGAGCACGATCAGCCGGTTGAGCTCGAGCGCGTACTCCATCGGGAGCTCACGCGCGATCGGCTCGACGAAGCCGCGCACGATGGTGGCCATCGCCTCGTCCTCGGTCATGCCCCGGCTCATCAGGTAGAACAGCTGGTCTTCGGAGATCTTGGAGACCGAGGCCTCGTGGCCCATCTCCACGTCGTCCTCGCGGACGTCGACGTAGGGGTAGGTGTCGCTCCGGCTGATCGTGTCGACCAGCAGCGCGTCGCACTTAACCGTGGACCTGGAGTGCTCGGCGCCCTCCTGGACCTGGACCAGGCCCCGGTAGGAAGTACGGCCGCCGCCGCGGGCCACCGACTTGGAGACGATCGTGGACGAGGTGTTCGGCGCGCAGTGCACCATCTTCGACCCGGCGTCCTGGTGCTGGCCCTCGCCCGCGAACGCGACCGACAGCGTCTCGCCCTTGGCGTGCTCACCCATCAGGTAGACCGCGGGGTACTTCATCGTGACCTTGGAGCCGATGTTCCCGTCGATCCACTCCATGGTCGCGCCCTGCTCGCAGATGGCGCGCTTGGTGACCAGGTTGTAGACGTTGTTCGACCAGTTCTGGATCGTGGTGTACCGGCAGCGGGCGTCCTTCTTCACGATGATCTCGACCACCGCGGAGTGCAGCGAGTCCGACTTGTAGATCGGCGCGGTGCAGCCCTCGACGTAGTGCACGTAGGCACCCTCGTCCACGATGATCAGCGTCCGCTCGAACTGGCCCATGTTCTCGGTGTTGATCCGGAAGTAGGCCTGCAGCGGGATGTCCACGTGCACGCCCTTCGGCACGTAGATGAACGAGCCACCGGACCACACCGACGTGTTCAGCGCGGCGAACTTGTTGTCGCCCGGCGGGATCACGGTCGCGAAGTACTCCTGGAACAGCTCGGGGTGCTCGCGCAGGGCCGTGTCGGTGTCGAGGAAGAGGACGCCCTTCTCCTCGAGGTCCTCACGGATCTTGTGGTAGACGACCTCGGACTCGTACTGGGCCGCGACCCCGGCGATCAGCCGCTGCTTCTCGGCCTCGGGGATGCCCAGCCGGTCGTAGGTGTTCTTGATGTCGGCGGGCAGGTCGTCCCAGCTTTCGGCCTGCTTCTCGGTCGACCGGACGAAGTACTTGATGTTGTCGAAGTCGATCTCAGACAGGTCGGCACCCCAGGTGGGCAGCGGCTTGCGCCCGAACATGCGCAGCCCGCGGAGACGCAGGTCCAGCATCCACTCGGGCTCGCTCTTCTTGCCCGAGATGTCGCGGACCACGTCCTCGGACAGGCCACGGCGCGCGGTCTCGCCCGCCGTGTCACTGTCAGCCCAGCCGAACTTGTACGTGCCGAGGCCGTCAAGCTTGTCCTGTGCGGTCGTCGTCATATGAAGAGCCCTCCGGACTCTGAAATGTTTAGGCCGTTCCCCTCGGACTCAACCGGGTCCGGGTTGTCTTGCTTCCCTGCCAGCGAACGGCAGGTCACATGGGTGGTGCAGATGCCGTCGCCGTGGGCGATGGTGGCCAGCCGGCGCACCGGGACGCCCAGCAACCGGCTGAACGCTTCGGTCTCGGCCTCGCACAGCTGCGGGAACTCGGCCGCCACGTGGGCCACCGGGCAATGATGCTGGCACAGCTGCTCGCCGCCCGAGCCGACCGCCGCCTTCTCGGCCGCGGGTGCGGCCACGGTCGAGGCGGCGTAGCCGTCGGCGGACAGCGCGTCGGCCAGGGCCGCGACCCGCTCCCCCGGCGGCGCGGCGGCCACGGCCGGGCCGTACC
>CAXUJF010000309.1:4454-7449 GCA_964250865.1 uncultured Streptosporangiaceae bacterium | reverse complement strand
GATTCCCGGCACCAGACCCGGCAACCCACAGTAGCCGTCAGCAGCGAAAACGCGACTGCCGCATCTACCCGCCGTGCATTTACGGCGCCCGGCGCGGCAGGTCAAAGTAGCCGCGTCACCACGGCGAACACAGGAGGGAAACCTAGCCGATGGAAAACGAACCAGCAGTGCCAGCCGCCGAGTCCGCTCCGATGCCGCAGCCCGATCAAGCTGGCGCGAAAAATTCACTTGTGCGTGCCAGTGAGGTAGCCCAGCTCACGTCGACCGTTCTCACCATCATCTTGACGATACTCAGCATCTACGTGGGCGGCCGGGTCGCCGGCTGGTGGTGATGTCTGGCGCGGGGTCTCCTGCCGGCACGCCGGTCAAGCCCGCCAGGCAGGAGACCCTGGCTGCCATTGTCCTCTACCACTCACCAAGCGTGCCGAAGGCGTATCAGGGCACTCAGCGCCGCGGACTGCGACGGCGCATTCGAGTACCCGATGATCCGTGCGGCCGTGCATGAATGTCGGTGGCCGCCGGTAGGCTCGGCGCCAGCACGAGTAACAACCCGGGCGCGTCGTGTCCTGAGCGGCGCAGTATGGGTTCCTCGATCGACACGGGGCCGTACCCTGACCACATCCCTCAGCAGCATGGGCCGTTAGGTGATCTCTGCGTCGCTCGCTTAACGTGTATTCGACTTCACTATGCGTACATGGGAGGGCGTCAGGTGAACTTGAACCGAGCCAGTCAAGGCCTTGGTACGAGCGGCGGGGAAACGAAGGAAGCCTGCGGCAGGGCCGGGGGGACGGCACATGAAGCCTGAAACAGCCTTCGACACGCACCAGAGTGAAGTAAACGCCGAGCCCGACAATGTACGAGAGGCGCGCAGGCGCCGTAACTTCTTCTGCGCCGCCTTTGGGGCGCAGGCTGATGTCACAGAGACCGTTCCTTCTGGCAGCCTGGCCCGCGGTACACAGCGTGACCCGATCCATGACGTGGACCTGATCATTGTTTTCTCCCCGGAAGACCATCCGGACTGGGACACCGGCACCGAAGCGCCGACGTCGCGCTGGGACACCTTCGGGGCCAGGTGGCCAGTTTGCTCGGTGTTACAGCCGGCAGCATCGCGCAGGAAGTCCGCCTCACCGGCTTGCGTACCCACGTCGTGAAGTGCTTCCTCGATGACCCGGGTCAGCTGGATGCGTTCGCTGTGGAGGTCATGCCTGCGCTGCGTAGCGCAGACGGTACCTCCCGGCCAGCTGGCTCGTAGGAGCCGGTGCCGGCCACTGGTGTCAGCGGGTGAACTGTGCCCGCACGGCCCGTCTGACCTGTCGGCGGGCTTCTTTCATGTTCGAGGGCGGTCGCCCCTCCGGGATGAGAAGTCCTCGTCCCTTGCCCCGTTCGCCGACCCGGCGGCGGGGTTTCGTCATTGATCCCAGCTCACTAGGAGCGCCGCAGGTGCATGTCCTCGGCGAGCTGGCCAGCGCAGGGACGCTCTCGTTTGCGTCTAGTCAGGCAGTGCGCCTCGTGCGGAACTACCGCATCGAGTGTAAGAAGATCGAGCTCCGCCGCGAGCAGCTCGGCCTCACCCCTGGCAGCCAGCCCGCTTAGGGCGTGTCCCATAGATCTTGGTTGCCGGTTTCCGGTTGGATTGGGTGGTGGATGAGGACCGGCTGAAACGGCATGATCTGACGGATGCGGAGTGGGCGCGGCTGGTGCCGTTGCTGCCGGGTCATCCGCGGCAGGGGCATCGGTGGAATGATCACCGGCTGGTGATCGATGGGATCTTCCACCGGACCCGGACCGGATGCCCGTGGCGGGATCTGCCAGACCGGTTCGGGCACTGGAAGACGGCTTATAACCGGCATCGGCGCTGGTCGGCGGACGGAACCTGGGAAGTGATCCTGGACGCGCTGCGGGCCGGGTGCGATGCCGGGGCGGCCGATTGGGCGGTGGCGGTGGACGCCACGGTGGTCAAAGCCCACCAGCACGCGGCCGGGGCCCGGCGGCGGCCTCCGGCCGATGTGGACCCGGCCCGGCTGGCCCCGGCCGAGCTCAGTGCCCCGCTGCGCCCCAGGGGCAAGACCGAATGACAAGAACCGGGAAACCCTGGGCCGGTCCCGCGGTGGCCTGACCAGCAAGATCCACCTGCTGGCCGAAATGGAGTGCCGGCCGCTGGCCGGATCACCAGCGCCGGGCAGCGGCACGACTCGCTGGCCTTGATCCCGCTGATGAACCAGCTGGCCATCGCCCGCCCCAGCGGCGGACGGCCCCGGACCCGCCCGGCCCGGGTCCTGGGCGATAAGGCCTACTCCAGCGCCGCGATCCGCGCTCACCTGCGCCGGCGCGGCATCAAAGCCACCATCCCCCAGCCATCTGACCAGATCCGCCACCGCCAGCGCCATGGCCGCAAAGGTGGCCGACCACCCGCCTTTGACCCCGTCATCTACCGCGACCGCAACACCGTTGAGCGGGCCTTCAATCAGCTCCGCCAGCACCGCGCCGTAGCCACGCGCTACGACAAACGCGACTTCACCTGGCGCGGCACCATCGACGTCGCCACCATCAGAATCTGGCTCCGCCACCCCGTTACATGATCTAAAGGACACGCCCTAGGCGGCTTCTGCGCAGCACGCCGCTCGGCGTCGCAAGCGCAGTTAGCCGAACCGGCTGAAACCGGACACATGACCTGTGGATCACTCGACAACCACACACTGCAGTTCTAAAACTGCCACTGGAGGTGCCGTGGACAACACAAGGAGCGGCTCAATCGAGTTGCAGGCGCATGCCGCAGCGATCAGCGAAGCCATCCGCGACCACAAGACTGTCCCGGCAGGCCGGCTCTTAGGCCAGCCCCCACTAACCCGTGACGACAGCTGGCTCGACAAGGCCCGCCCGGCCCCCCACACCTACCCCCGGGTCGCTTGCCGTCTGCGCCAGCGCCGCCCCGGGCGTCTCGATCATGACTCCCAGCGCGGGAAGCGTTTCCGGCAGCCGCTCGCCGCGCTGGGAG
>CAXUJF010000309.1:0-4444 GCA_964250865.1 uncultured Streptosporangiaceae bacterium | reverse complement strand
GGTGACGACTGCTGGCTCGACATGGCCGGCGCGGCCGCCATCACGGGCGCGCCACCAAAGACCATCACCGGTTGGCTGGCTCGCGGCGGCCCGGTCCGCAACCCCTTCCCTGTTCCCCACCGGTTCTTGTATCGGCTGTACTGGCGAAAGACGGAGATCACCTCGTGGCAGGGCAGAGAGCCCGCGACAGCTCAGCGGACAACGGCCGACTTAGGCTAAACCGAGACACACCCGGAAATGCCATGTCCGATTTTGGGAGCGAAGCAGGAGCGGCCACTTGCCACAGATACGGTCAGGTGCGGTCACGGTAGTCACTTCTAACGCTGTGAACTGTGCATACGCCGCCTGCCAGCGGCGTTATACCAGCGGTGGCGGTGTTCGGGATGAAGTGACCAGTGGTTCAAACTTCCGACCGCAAGATCAGTAGACTCGCGATCCGCTGCAGCCGCCCGCGGCCTCGCCCGGGCGTGGTCTTTCCACTCCCGTCGGCTGCTCAGTACACCTCGCCCGCCTTGGCCGGGGTGGCTGATGACTGCCAGGTGGTGCTGCGCCTGGGAAGGACCGGCCAGTGCTAGGACAACGCCTTGGCCGAAAGCTTTTCGCCGCCCCGAAAGGCGAGCTGGTCGCTACCCGGCCCTGGCCCACACAGGCCGCCGCCCGCTGCGCCGTCGTGGACTACATCGGCTGGTACAAGCACCCTCGGCTACCGCAGCCCCGCCGAAGTTGAGATTTCAGCCAAAGCCCGACCTGCAGCAAATGGCCTGACAAGCCATCAGCCCTGTTCGTCAAAGCGGCAACCTCTTTCGTTCCTTTCTCATTTCTGATCTTGGTCGACCGTTTTGCCACGCTTAATCAGTTCGAGCCCCACACCCATGCACCATCTGATGATCATGGAAATCCCCGCTCCGGTTGACGGGGGATTAGCCGGTGGCTGTTGTCGCGACGTTGAGCAAGGGCTACGACCTTGACTACATCTGGAAACAGGTCGACGTCGGCCCGGCCAAGGACGCCGCCGGCTATTACATCCGGGCCAGCGAGACCGGCGGAGAACCGCCCGGCCGTTGGTGGGGTCCGGGCGCGAAGCCCCTCGGCTTTGAGCCCGGCCAGACGGTCGAGCGCCAGCCCTATGACCTGCTGTTCGGCGAGCGCAGGGCCCCCGACGGCACCCCGCTGGGCAGGTCACCGGACGGCGGCCGCAAGGCCGCCGACCTGTACGCGCGGCTGCTGGCCACCGAACCGCACGTCACCGCCGGGCGCAAGCACGAGCTCCGCATCGAAGCCGCCCGGCAAACCCGGCAAAGCCCGCTGTTTCTCGACCTGACGATCTCGCTGTCCAAGTCCATATCGATCTTCCACGCTTCCCTGGGCGAGAACGCCCGGCTGGCCCGCCAGTCCGCGGACCAGGCCGGAGATGAGTACTGGTCCGCCTTGGTCGCCGAGGTCGACGACATGATCTGGCAGGCCGTCCAGGCAGGCTTCGAGTACTTCCAGCGCGAGGCCGGCTACACCCGCACCGGCTCCCACAACGCCCGCGTGCACGGCCGGGAGACCGGTCAGTGGCACGAGGCCGAGCTGGCGGTCGCGTACTGGCTGCAGCACACTTCCCGCGATGGGGACATGCAGCTACACGTCCACTCCCAGATCGCCCACGTCGCCAAGACGCTCACCGACGGGAAATGGCGCGCGCCGGATTCGCTGGGTTACACCGAGCACGTCGGCGCGGTCGGCACGATCGTTTCCCAGCACCTGGAAGAAGCCCTCACCGCCCGGTTCGGCGTGGAATGGACCGCCCGCGACGATGGCCACGGCTTCGAGATTAAAGGCATCAGCGGCCAGATGATGCGCCTGTTCTCCTCCCGCCGCGAGTCCATCACCGCGGACCTGCGCGCCCGCGCCGCGCAGTTCGAGCAGCAATACGGACGCAAACCGTCCCCGCGCGCGCGCGCGCACCGCGACGCAGGTATCCAACTTCAGCACGCGCCGCGCCAAGCACAGCACGCTGGACGCAGCGCAGCTGCACGCAGACTGGGCCGACAAGCTCGCGCGCACGCTCGGCGTGCCCCTGGCGTGGGTCGCGCCGACGGTGTGGCACGGCGCCACCGGCCGTGCGACCGCGCGCACGCACGGTGCAGAGAGCCCAGTGCTGACCGAGCTGGAGTTGTCCCGCGCCGCGCAGAAAGCGCTCGCGCTCGCGCAGCAGGAGAAAAGCACCTGGACCCGCGCAGATGTGATCAAGTACCTGGGCCGGGTCCTGCCCCGTTCCGGCATTAACCCCGCCGCGGCCGCCGCCTTGCTCGAGAACCTGGCCGACCGCGCCCTGCGATCGGAGTTCGAGCCAGTCACCTGCCTGGAAGCACCCGAACCAGCCGAAATCCCGCGCAGCTTGCTGCGCGCCGACAGCCGCAGCGTCTACCAGCGGCACGGCGGAACCCGCTACGCCACCCGCGCACAGCTGGCCATGGAAGAAGGCATGCTCACGCGAGCACGCGCGAGCGACGCGCCGCGCCTGACTTACGCGCAAGCCGCGCATGCACTCGGCGCCGACCCCGCGCAGCTCGAGGACGCGCTGACCGGCCGCGCACACGACGCGGGCGACGCGCAATTTCAGCGCACGCAAACCGGGCTGCGCGAGGACCAGGCCGCCGCCGCGCTGTCGGCCCTGACCGACGCGAAGCGCGTATCCGTCATCAACGCGCCAGCCGGATCCGGCGAGACCCACGTCCTGACCGAAATCGGCCAAGCCTGGGCCGCAGCCGGGCTGGGACCAGTTGCAGGAATCACCGCAGCCCAGTCGGCCCGAAACACCCTGGCCGCCGGGGTCCCAATGTCCCGTAACAGCGCCCAGTTCCTCGGCCACCTCCCCGGCCACCGCGGCGCCCGCAGCCCGATCGAAACCGGCCCCACGCCGCTGCTGCTAATCGACGAGACCTCCACCATGTCCGGCCCGGATCTGGCCGACCTGATCAGGTACGCCGAGACCCGCGACGGGAAGGTCATCCTGGCCGGGGACACCAGCCAGCTGCAGGCGGTCGAGAACGGCGGTGGCATGTCCCTGCTCGCCGGGGCCCTCGGTTACGCCCGGCTCGCCGAACCAGTCCGGTTCCGTGCTGCCTGGGAACAGCAGGCAAGCCTGCGCCTGCGCGAAGGCGACACCGCTGTACTCGCCGACTACGACCAGCACGGCCGCATTGTCGGCGGCGACCCAGAGCAGATGACGGACGCCGCTGCGGCCGCCTATGTCGCCCTGGCCGCCGACGGCACCGACACTCTGCTGATGGCCGCCGAGCACGCGCTGCGCCGCGAGCTGTCCCGCCGCATCCGCGACGACCTCATCGCCCTGGGCATCGTCGAGGCCCGGCCCGCGGTCAGCATTGCCGACAGCGCCCAGGCCGGCCGCGGCGACCTGATCACCTGCACCCGCAACGACCACACGGTGGAAGCAGGAGAACCGGGCCGGATGCTGGCCAACGGAGATCTGCTGCGCATCGAGGCCGTCACCGGCTCCGGCCTGGTCGTGCGCCGCGCCCTGGACGCCGACCCGGCCACCGGCCAGCGCCGGTGGACCGACCGCATTTTCCTGTACCAACATTTCGCCGACGCAGAACTGGGGTATGCGGTCACCGATCATGTCGCCCAGGGTCGCACCGTGCACACCGGCCTGGCGGTAATCACCGGGACCGAGGACCGGCAGCATGCCTACGTCGCGCTGACCCGCGGCACCGACGCCAACCTCGCCTACGGGTTCACCACCTCCCCCAAACGCGCCGACCCGGTCCCCGGCCCCGGCCCGCTCCCGAGCTGGCTCGCTACGACCAGATCCATTCCGGACCGACCGGCGTGCCTGCTCCCCGCCTCCCGGCTGCCGCGCCCGGCGACGCACTAGGGGTGCTGGCAGCCGTCCTGGACCGCGATGGCCAGCAGTACTCGGCCACGCAGGCCCACCAGCAGGCTCTCGCTGATGCCGACCACCTGGCCGTCCTGCACGCGATCTGGACTGCCGAGACCGCCCCGGCCCGCGAGCAGCGTTACCGTGATCTGCTCGCGAGCGCCCTGCCGTCCGGCTACCGCAGCGAGCTGAGTCACCAGACCAGATGGCTGTTCCGGACGCTACGTGGCGCCGAGCTGGCTGGCCTGGACCCCGCTCAGGTCCTCGCCGACGCGATCGGCGAACGGGACCTGGCCGGATCCCGTGACGTCTCCGCCGTCCTCGACGCTCGCCTCCGGCACCGGCTCGGCACCGTAGTGCCGCTCCCGGCCGGCCCTTGGTCGGCGCAGGTCCCGGACATCGCCGACCCCGAACGCCACGCCTACCTCACCGAAATCACGGCCTTGATGGACGCCCGTAAGGACCGGATCGGCGAGCACGCCGCCGAGTACGCCCTCCCTTGGGCGATTTCCGCCCACGGTCCGGTTCCTGAGCACCCGCTGGACCGGCTCGACTGGC
>CAXUJF010000308.1:3688-7458 GCA_964250865.1 uncultured Streptosporangiaceae bacterium | reverse complement strand
CCACTGCGCCGGCCAGCGACAGCCCGGCCGCGACCTCGGCCGCGGGGACGAAGCCGGCCCCGAAGGCCCGGGCCGAGGCGTAGCTGCCGGTGCTGGTGAACACCGCGGCCAAGATGGCGATACCGAACGTCCCGCCCAGCTGGCGCAGGGTGTTGAACGTGCCGGCCGCCTTACCCAGGTCAGCCGGCGGGACCGCGCCGATCACGCAGTTCTGGGCGGCGACCATGGCCATCGACACGCCGCAGCCGGCCAGCACCAGCGGGGCGACCATGGCCGCGTAACTCAGGTGCTCACGGGCCACGAACGCGATCCAGACGAAGCCGGCCGCCTGGAGGCTGAGGCCCGTGGTGATCAACGCCCGGTCCCCGACCCGGGCCGCGAGTGCGCCGGCCACCGGCGCGATCAGAGACAGCGTGACCGTCCAGGGCGCGAGCCGCAGGCCGGCGCCGAGCGGCCCGTAGTGCCACGCGGTCTGGAAGTACTGGGCCAGGAAGAACGCGGCGCCGAAGATCGAGGCGTACATGGCGAACCCGGCCGCGTTCCCGGCGGCAAAGGACCGGGACCGGAACAGCCGCAGCGGCAGCATCGGTTCGGGAGTGCGGCGTTCCCAGGCCACGAACGCGGCCATGGCGGCTACCCCACCGGCCAGCGCGCCCAGCACCTCGGCGCTCCCCCAGCCGGCCGTGTTGCCCCGCACCAGGCCCCAGACCAGGCCGAGGGCGGCCACGGTGACCAGGACGACACCGCCGGCGTCGAGCCGGGCCGGGCGGCCCCGGCTCTCGTCGATCCGCGTGCGGGCCAGCGGGATCACCACCAGCCCGATCGGCACGTTCAGCCAGAAGATCCACGGCCAGGACAGGCCCTGGACGACGGCGCCGCCGATCATCGGACCGCCCAGGATGGCCAGCCCGGTCACGCCGCTGAAGATGCCCAGGGCCTTGGCCCGCTTCTGCGGCGGGTAGGCGGCGGACAGCAGGGCCATCGCGTGCGGCATGATCATGGCCGATCCGGCGCCCTGCACGGCCCGGGCCGCGATCAGCCAGCCGATCGACGGGGCCAGCGCGCAGGCGGCCGACATCACGGTGAACAGGCTGAGCCCGGCCAGGAACAGCCGCCGCCGGCCGAACCGGTCCCCCAGCGCCGACGCGGTCATCAGCAGCACCGCGAAGCTCAGCGTGTAAGCGTTGATGATCCATTCCAGCTCGCCCAGGGACGCGCCGAGCCGGAGGTGGATGGTGGTCAGCGTGGTCGTCACGACCAGGATGTCCAGGCCGACCATCAGCGACGCCACCGACGTCAGCGCGAGTACCCAGCGCTGTTTCGCGGCGGCGGGCAGGTTACTTGCCGTGGTGGTCACGGTTCCCTCCGGTCCCCGATCAGGCCCCGGGACCCGATCCCAGAGCGCTCATCGGTACGTACCGGCGGGAGGAGAGAAATTCACCGGGCGGATTGTCAGGGGTTTCCTCGAGGAGGGACAGATGGCGGAGGAGATCATCCCGTTCCGGATCGACGTGCCCGACGCGGACTGGCCGACCTGCGAGACCGGCTGCGGCGCACCCGGTGGCCCGACCGGGAAACGGTGGACGACGGGTCGCAGGGCGCCCCGCTGGCCTGGGTGCAGGATCTGTGCCAGTACTGGGCATCCGGGTACGACTGGCGGGCCCGCGAGGCCCGGCTGAACTCGTTTCCGCAGTTCCGTACGTCCATCGATGGGCTGGACCTGCACTTCCTGCACGTCCGGTCGCCGCACGACGGGCGCTGCCGCTGATCCTGACGTCGGCTGGCCGGGCTCGGTGACCGAGTTCAGCCGGGTCATCGGCCCGCTCACGGATCCGGCCGGGCACGGCGGTGACCCGGCCGGCGCCTTCCACGTGGTCTGCCCGTCGCTGCCTGGTTACGGCTTCAGCGGCCAACCAGCCGGGACTGGCTGGAACGTCCAGCGGATCGCAGCCGCCTGGGCCACGCTGATGGCCCGGTTCGGCTACCGGCGGTACGCAAGGCCTACGGGATGAGTGTGACTCGAGGATTGGGTAGGGCCGACTCCGGACCGCAAAGACCCCTGGGGCTGGTGTGACTGCGCGGGTGGCGATGCGAGGAGCTGGGGACACTTCTGTGCAGTATCTGCTTACAACTGTCCCCAGCCCCGGAAGTCCCCCCGCCGGAGGCTGGGCCAGCCGAGCGGGCCACGTGAGCGGGCTAGCGGTCGTCGCTCATGACGGGCTCGGGCAGGGTACCGGCGTTGTGTTCCAACAGGCGCCAGTGGCCGTGGCGGGTGCCCAGGACGGACCAGGAGCAGTTGGACAGCGGGCCGATGGTGTCCCACACGTCTTCGGGCAGGCCGAGGAGCTTGCACATGCCCAGCCGGATGGCGGCGCCGTGGCTGGCCACGACGGCCAGGGCGCCGGCGGGCAGGGTCTCGATGATCCGTTCCAGGGCGTTGTACACCCGGTCGGCGACGGCGTCGGCGAGTTCGCCGCCGGGCGGGGACCAGGTCCGGAACTCGGCCGGAAAGCGGGAACGGATCTCGGGGCCGGTCAGGCCCTCCCACTCCCCGCCGTGGCGTTCCCGCAGGTCCTTGTCCAGGGTGACAGGCAGGCCGGTGAGGCGGGCCAGCGGAGCGGCGGTGGAGGTGGCCCGGCTGAGGTCGGAGGCGAAGATCGCATCCGGGCGCAGCGCGGCCAGCAGGCGCGCGGCCCGGTCGGCCTGGGCCACCCCGATGTCGTCCAGGGGGATGTCGGTCTGGCCCTGGAAGCGGTTCTCGAAGTTCCACACGGTCTGGCCGTGCCGCCACAGGACCAGGCGGGGACCAGGGCCGGCCGGGGGTTCTGCTCCGCCGGCCGGGGCGGCCGGGGCGTTCAGCGGGTGTCCCGATCAGCGGGGGCGGCGCCAGCGGAGCCAGCGTGGCCCGCGGCCACCGGCTCCGGGAGCCGGATGATCGGGCAGTCCTTCCACAGCCGCTCGAGGGCGTAGAACACGCGCTCTTCCTCGTGCTGAACGTGGATGGTCACATCGGCGTAGTCGATGAGGACCCAGCGTCCTTCGCGCTCGCCTTCCCGGCGGAGCGGCTTGGCCCCAGCCTGGCTCAGCCGGAACTCGATCTCGTCGACGATCGACTTGACCTGGCGGTCGTTCGCGGCCGAACAGAGCAGGAACGCATCGGAGATGACGAGTTGCTCGCTCACGTCGTAGGCGATGATGTCGGTGGCGAGCTTGTCAGCCGCGGCCATCGCTGCAATCTCGATGAGCTCGACGGCCCTGGGGGTCGCGGTCACGTGTGCTGTTCGCCCTCCTCGTATGGGCTGCTGTTCACTATCAGTCTCCCACGTTACGGCCTCGCGCCGACTGTGCCGAGCCCCCGCTCGGATGGGCGGCCGCGTGACATCTTTGCGCGTTTGGCCACCTGAGGGTTGCTTCTGCGACGCTTTGTGTTCCTGTTGAACTCGGTCTCGGGCATCAGCGCCGCGACCGGGGCGGTGACGTCGACGGTCACCGTGCCCGGCGATCCGGGCACGCTGGCGCTCACCCCGGACGGCACCCAGCTGTGGATCGGTGCCAGCACGGCGGCCAAGGTCACCGTGCTGAACACGGCGGACAACTCCACGGTGGGCGTGATCAACCTGGGTGACGAGCCGAACGCGGCCGACGGCTACGCGCCGACCGGCATCGCGCTCACCGCTACGCCAACCGCCGGGTCCTGATCAAGATGTCGTAGATCAGCGCCGCCCCCGGCCCGGGGGCCCCCGGCCGGGGGGGGGGGGGGGGCCCCCCGG
>CAXUJF010000308.1:1258-3678 GCA_964250865.1 uncultured Streptosporangiaceae bacterium | reverse complement strand
GGGGCCCGCCCCCCCCCCCCCCCGGGTCTCGGGAGCGGGCCACCTTGTGCCAGCCGCAGCGCCGGAACGCCTGCTGGGCGGCGGTGGCCGCGGGCAGCACGGCCAGCGTGAGCCGTTCCTCCTCCCGGCCCTCCAGGACCAGGTCGTACAGGGCCCGGCCGATGCCCTGGCGGCGCCAGGCCGAGCGGACGGCCAGCTCGGTCAGGGCGAACGTGCGGCCCGGGTGCTCGGCCGTGACGTCGTCGGGCACGGTGGTGGTCAGGTCACGCCACCACGACGTAGACGGCCGCAACGGCATCCCGGTGGCGTACCCGACCAAGTAGCCGCCGTGCCAGGCCGCGGCGAGCACGAACCCCGGCTGACGCCGCTGAACGCCGAACCGGGCGCGAAATTGCCCATTATTAACTGGTTCCTGATACGGCGGGTCGGCATAGATTTCGCCGTGCAGGGTGGCCAGGTCTGGTTCGTACCCGAGGGCGTCCGGCCCGTCCAGCAGGCGGAAGTCCAAGCCAGACTCGCCGCTGTGCCCGGTCAGCCGGTCGGTCACGCGCGCAGGAGATCGTCCGGCGCGCAGTACAGGTTCCGCTTGGCGATGTACTGGACGACGCCGTCCGGGACCAGGTACCAGACCGGCTCGCCGTCGGCCACCCGGGCCCGGCACTCGCTGGAGGAGATGGACAGAGCCGGGATCTCCACCAGGCTGACCTTGCCGTCCGGCAACCCGTCCTCGGTGAGCGTGTGCCCGGGCCGGGTACAGCCGATGAAGTGCGCGAGCGAGAACAGCTCATCCAGGTCGTGCCAGGACAGCATGGTGGCCAGCGCATCCGCGCCGGTGATGAAGAAGAAGTCGTCCTCGGGGGCCCCCGCCGCCCGCAGGTCCTTCAGCGTGTCGATGGTATAGGTCGGCCCGGGCCGGTCGATGTCCACCCGGCTCACGCTGAACCGCGGGTTGGACGCGGTGGCGATGACCGTCATCAGGTAACGGTCCTCGGCCGGCGAGACGTCGCGGCCTTCTTTCTGCCACGGCTTGCCGGTCGGTACAAAGATCACCTCGTCCAGCTCGAAGATGTGCGCGACTTCGCTCGCGGCGACGAGGTGACCGTGGTGGACAGGATCAAATGTGCCGCCCATCACCCCGATGCGCCGTCCCTCCCGGCCAGCGTTCATAACGGAAGAGTATCGGGACCGGCGGGGCGCTCGCGGCCGGCTTCCGGGGCTACCATACGAGATATGACTCCAGTGCCGGATCGAGCGCGGGTACGCCTTCCGGGTATCAGTTCTCGCGCATATGAACACCCCGCCGATCGTTCCGCCCTGGTGGCGATGCGCAAGCTCACCGGGTTCGATGTGCTGCTGCGCAAGCTGTCGGGGCTCTTCAATGAGCGCGCCTTGCGGCTGCAGTTCCTGGCCAGCGGCGTGCGCGTCTCCGAGCGGCAGTTCCCGCAGATCAACGACATGGTGCGGGACGGCGCCTACGTCCTGGACCTGCCGCAGATCCCCGAGGTGTTCGTCACCCAGAACCCCATTGTGAACGCGATGGCGCTTGGCTCAGACCAGCCGTTCATCGTGATCAACACGGGCCTGGTTGACCTGCTGGACGCCGAGGAGCTGCGCACCGTGGTCGGGCACGAGCTCGGCCACGTGCTGTCCGGGCACGCCGTCTACCGGACCATGATGTTCCACCTGATCAACCTGGCCGCGCGGATCGCCTGGATGCCGCTGGGCTACATCGGGCTGCGCGGCATCATCTGGGGCCTGGAGGAGTGGTACCGCAAGGCCGAGCTGTCCTGCGACCGGGCCGGCCTGCTGGCCAGCCAGGATCCGGCCGCCGCCAAGCGGGTGCTGATGAAGCTGGCGGGCGGGTCGCGGCTGTCCGAGCTGAACTCCGACGCCTTCATGGAGCAGGCCCACGACTACGACGCGGTGCCCGATGTCCGCGACGGCCTGCTGAAGATCCTTCAGCTGCAGGGCAACACGCACCCGTTCGCGGTGACCCGGTTCGCCGAGCTCACCCGCTGGATCGACAGCGGTGAGTACGAGCGCATCCTGGCCGGCGACTACCCGCGGCGCGACACCGACTCCACCGCCACCGTCGGCGAGGAGATCCGCAACGCGGCCAAGTCGTACCAGGAGTCCTGGAACCGGACCGAGGACCCGCTGGTCGGGATGTTCCGCGGGGCGGCCGACTCGGCCATGCGCGCGGGCGAGGGACTGTTCGGCCGCTTCGGCGGGCGGCGCGCCCACCCCCCCCACGCCAACAGAGGGGGGGCCGCCCACCCGGGGGGCGGCGCCCAGGTCGCGTAGAAGCCGATGGCCAGCACGATGCCGGGGATGACAAGCGGCATCGTGGCGAGGAACCCGAGCGCCCAGCCGCCGCGCACGAGGCGGCGCCCAACCATGTAGGCGATCACCATCGCCAC
>CAXUJF010000308.1:0-1248 GCA_964250865.1 uncultured Streptosporangiaceae bacterium | reverse complement strand
GGCCGCCGCGCCCGCGCGGGGGGCGGGCCCCGCCCCCCCGCGGCGGGGGGGGGGCCGGCCCGCCCCCCCCGGGACTGCCGTCGTCGTCGGCGTGTGGTGGTGCGCGTCGCGGTCAGCGCTTGAGCAGGACCATGTCGTCGCGGTGGACTACTTCGCGCTCGTATTCGTGGCCGCGTTCGCGGGCGAGCCAGCGGGTGGAGCGGCCCATCAGCGTGGGGATCTCGGCCGCGTCGTAGTTGACCAGGCCGCGGGCGACCACGGTGCCATCGGGGGCGCACAGGTCGACCGGGTCACCGGCCTCGAAGGTGCCGTCGGCCTTGGTGATGCCGGCGGGCAGCAGCGAAGCGTGGCGGCCGGTCACGGCGTCGACCGCGCCTTGGTCCAGGTAGAGCCGGCCGTGCGGAACGGCCACGTGGGCCAGCCACAGCAGGCGGGTGCGGGGGCGCCGGCCGGTGGCGGCGAAGTAGGTGCCGACCACCTCACCGGCCAGGGCCCCGGCCGCGTCCGCGGCGCTGGCCACCACGGTGGGGATGCCGGCGCCGGTGGCGATCCGGGCCGAGTCGACCTTGGTCGTCATGCCGCCGGTGCCGATCCCGGCGCCGGAACCGCCGCCGATGCGGACACCCTCCAGGTCCGCGGGACCGCGCACCTCGGTGATCCGGTGCGCGCCGGGCTTGCGCGGGTCGCTGTCGTACAGGCCGTCGACGTCGGACAGCAGGATCAGCGCACCGGCCCGGGTCACGTGCGCGACCAGCGCGGCCAGCCGGTCGTTGTCGCCAAACCGGATCTCGTCCGTGGCCACCGTGTCGTTCTCGTTGACGATGGGCAGCATGTGCAGCTCCAGCAGCCGGTCCAGGGTCCGCTGGGCGTTGCGGTAGTGGGCCCGGCGCATCAGGTCGTCGGCGGACAGCAGCACCTGGCCGACACCGATGTCGTGCCGGGCGAACGCGGCGGCGTACCGGGCGATGAGCAGGCCCTGCCCGACCGAGGCGGCCGCCTGCTGGGTGGCCAGGTCCCGCGGGCGGCTGGGCAGCCCCAGCGGGACGATCCCGGCCGCGATGGCGCCGGAGGAGACCAGGATCAGGTCGGCCCCGGCCCGGATCTTCTGGGCGAACGCATCGGCCAGCACGGCAACGCGGTCGCTGTCGATGCTGCCGTCCGCGGTGGTGAGCGAGGATGAGCCGACCTTGACCACCAGGCGGCGGGCGTCGGCGATGGCGGGGCGGGCAGGGGCCGAGGGCTCGGTGC
>CAXUJF010000307.1:0-7463 GCA_964250865.1 uncultured Streptosporangiaceae bacterium | reverse complement strand
CTCCCGGGCCGCCTGGCACATGAGCAGCGTGTTGATCGCGGCCGGGTCGCCGATCGGCTCGTCCAGCACGTCCACCATGCGGGGCAGCAGGTCCACGATGTCGGGCGCGATCTCGATCTCGTGCAGCTTGATGCCGAACTGGTCCGCGACCTTGCGGGCGTACACCGCGTCGTCGGGCATGGCCTCCAGCCGCTGGTCCTCGGGCCGGAACGCGATCGTGTAGGCGTCGATGCCGGGGTTGTCCCGGTGGGCCAGCACGGTGATGATGCTGGAGTCCAGGCCACCGGACAGGAAGCTGGACACCGGCACGTCGGCCACCAGGTGGGCGGCGATCGACTCCTCGATCACCGCGCCCAGGTCGGCCTGCGGGCCCGCGGCGGCCTCGGCGGCCACGTCGGCCATCCGCCAGTACTGCTGGACGGTGGAGCGGCCGTCCGGGGTGAACCGGGCCCACGACCCGGCCGGAAGCTTGTGCACCCCGTCGATGGCGCAGCGCTGCTCGGGCAGCCAGTAGTAGAGCATCGAGGCCACCAGGGCCCCCGGCTCGACCCGCAGCTCGGAGCCGATCGCGGCCGTGAACGCCTTGAGCTCGGAGGCGAAGACCACGCCCCGGCCGCGCGGCCGGTAGTACAGCGGCTTGATGCCGAGCGGGTCCCGGGCCAGCACCAGCTCGCCCGAGCGCTGGTCGAACAGCGCGAACGCGAACATGCCGCGGAACCGGGGCAGCGCGTCGGGACCCCAGGCCCGCCACGCCTCCAGCACCACCTCGGTGTCGGACCGGGTGACGAACCGGGCCCCGCGGGCGGTCAGCTGGGCCCGCAGCGTCTGGAAGTTGTACAGCTCGCCGTTGTAGACCAGGGTCAGCCCGTCCTTGGTCAGCGGCTGGTCGGCGGCGGTGCTGAGGTCGATGATCGAGAGCCGGCGGTGGCCGAGCTGGACCGCGACCCGGTCGTCCTCGTGGTCCCACCGCCCGGCCGCGTCCGGGCCGCGGTGCGCGATCCGGTCGGTCATGACGTCGACCAGCTTGTGGCCGTCGCCCTGCTGGTAACACCCGGCGATACCGCACACGTCAGCCTCCGGCCTGGTTGATGGTGGCCTGTCCGGCGGCGGCCGGGCCGCTGGTGAGCTGCTGGTACACGCCCAGGTAGGCGCGCCGCTGGTGGGGCCAGGCCAGTTCCTGCTCGACCCGGACCCGGCCCTGCTTGCCCAGCCGGGTCCGCCGGGCCTCGTCGTCCATCAGGGCCACGATCGCCTTGGCGTACTCGCGCACGTCGTTGGGGGTGACGTAGACGGCGGCGTCGCCCGCCGACACCCGGGTCTCCCGCAGGTCGAACGCGACCACGGGCAGCTCGAACGCCATGTACTCCATGGTTTTGTTCATCGTGGACACGTCGTTGAGCGGGTTCTTGGGGTCCGGCGACAGGCCCGCGTCCGCAGTCGACATGATCTGCCCGACCAGTTCGTCGGGGGCCCGGCCGGTGAACTCGATGTAGTCCGCCAGGCCCAGCCGGTCCCGCAGCGCGACTAGCTCGTCGAAGCAGTCACCCGAGCCGATCAGGGTGAACGCGATGTCCGTCCGGCCCATCTCGTGCACCACCACGCCAGCCGCCCGGACCACGATGTCCACGCCGTCCTGGGGGCCCATGACCCCGATGTAGGCGGCCAGGTGCGGGCGGCCCCGGCGCAGCTCCGGACGGGGCTCGCCGCGGCGCAGCCGGTCCGGGTCCGGGCCAGTGCGGACCACGGTGACGTCCGCGGGCGCCTTGCCGCTGCGGATGATGGCCACCTCGCGGTAGGAGTCGTTGGTCGAGATCACGTGGTCCGCGGTGAGGTGGGTGGCCCGTTCCAGGGCCCGCAGGCCCCAGTAAGCCAGCGAGGAGCCCTGGGGGTCGCCGCCGCTGTTGCCGCCGCCGTCGCCGAACCGGGACTGGAACAGCTCCGGGCTCAGGTCGTGGTGGTCGAACACGAACCTCGTCCGGTCCAGCCCCCGCAGGATCAGGGCCAGCGGCCAGAAGATGTCCGGCGGGTTGCAGGCCTGCATGACCGCGAACCGGCCGCGCCGCCGGGCCCGGGCCGCCTGCCAGGCGGTGGCCAGGAACGAGTAGGCGTACTCGGTGACGAAGCTGAGCTTGCTGCCGCCCGGTGCGTAGGGCCGGTACTTGTACAGCTCGACCCCGTCCAGCACCTGGTAGCCGGGGTCGCCCTGGCCCTTGGGGCACACCACCGCGACCTGGTAACCGGCCGCGGTCAGCGCCTGGCACTCCAGCCACACCCGCCGGTCGAACGGCACCGGCAGGTTCTGGACGATGATCAGGACCCGGCTCACCAGCCGATCCCCTCGTACCCGGGCAGCGCCTCGACCTCGGCGCCCAGCCGCCCGTTCAGGTCGAACAGGTGCCGCGGCGCGGACCGGACCAGGGCGTACCGGACGGCCTGGTCGCCGGAGGAGACGATCGCGATGTCGGCCCCGTGCAGCGCCTGGCCCGGCCCGTGCGAAAGCAGCCGGCCCAGGTGGGGCAGTTTGGCCTCGATGTGCCGGCGGTTGGCCCCGATCAGCTTGGCCGGGTTGACCACCGGGTCGTAGATGCGGACTCCGAAGCCCTTGCCCAGCAGCCGCTCGGCCAGCTCGGCGTTGGGGCTCTCGCGCAGGTCGTCGGTGTCGTTCTTGAAGCTCAGGCCGAGCAGCGCGATCGTGCGCCCGTCGGTGGCCACCACCCGGTCGACCACGTCCCTGATGACCAGCTCGTTGGTGGCCAGCGTGCCGGACAGCATGGGCAGGTCGGCCCCGTTGACCCGGCCCAGGTGCAGCAGCGACCGGATGTCCTTGGGCAGGCAGGACCCGCCGAAGGCGAAGCCGGGGCGCAGGTAGGCCGGCGAGATGTTCAGCACCTGGTCCTGGACGAACAGTTCCATGACCTCGCGGGAGTCCACGCCGACCCGGCGCAGCAGCCGGGCCATCTCGTTGGCGAACGAGACCTTGGTCGCGTGGAAGGCGTTGCAGGCGTACTTGAGCGACTCCGCCGTGCGCGGCTCGACCACGGTCGCGGGCTGGTCCAGGAAGCCGAACAGCCCGGTCACGGTCGCGGCCACGTGCGGGTCCGACGTGCCCACCACCATCAGCGGGGCGTTGAAGAAGTCGGCCACCCCGGACCCCTCGCGCAGGAACTCCGGGCACATGGCCGCACCCGGGGTGATCGGCGTGCCGGCCAGCCCGGTCGTCAGCGCGGGCAGGACGGCCTGCTCGATCGTGCCCGGCGGGACCGTGCTGCGGATGACCACGCTGTGGTGGCCGGAGTCCGGCGGCACGGCGACCCGCAGCGCGGCCACGATGTCGTCGACCGAGCGGCGGATGTAGGACAGGTCGGTGGCGCCACCGGGGGCCGACGGCGTGCCCACGCAGACCAGCGAGACCTCGGTCCGGTCCAGCGCGTCGGCGCAGGACGTGGTGGCGTGCAGCGTCCCGTCCGCGACGGCCCGGATGATGAGCTCGTCCAGGCCCGGCTCGGCCACGGGGCTGCGGCCGGCCTTGATGTCGTCCACCTTGGCCCCGTCGACGTCCACGCCCCAGACGTCGTGGCCGCGGGAGGCCAGGCAGGCCGCCGTCACCGTCCCCACGTAGCCGAGACCGAACACCGCTACCTTCATGCGTCCTCCGACTGATTTCTGGCGCAGGCGGATCGCCCACCGAACCTGCGCATATGAGAACTGAGCGCGGGCCGGTGATACGCGCGGACGTCAATTACTCACAGTCATTATGCGAATTCAAATGTCATTGAGCTGAGGGTCTGCATTCACGCAGCGTCATTAAATGAATGCAGAAAGAGATAGCGGTAAAGCCGGGCTCGGATGTATCACCAGCGGTCCGCGGCGGGTCCTCTGACTGATTTCCATTTGCCACGACGTGGGCCGAAATGACCTACGCGGGGGGAGGTGAGGCGTGGCCGGTCAGTCCGCCGTCGCCGGGTCGCTGCCCGGCCGTCAGGCTCTGCTGGCGGCGCAGAGTTCCGCCGCCTGGACCCGGGCCTACCTGTGGCGCGCCGCCGTCGGCGACCTCGCCTGCGGCGTTCTCGCCGGGGTCGTCGCCGTCCAGGCCCGGTTCGTGAGCCAGGGCATCCAGCCGGTCGAGTACGTCGCCTTCACCTGTGCGCTGCCGCTGCTGTGGGCCGTTTCGGTCGCGCTGGCGGGTGGCTACGACTCCCGGTTCATCGGGGTGGGCCCGGACGAGTTCCGGCGCATTCTGCAGGCCGCGGTCAGCCTGACCGCCGCCGTGGCGATCTTCTCCTACGTGTTCAAGCTGAACATCGCCCGCGGCTACGTCGCGGTGGCCATGCCCTCGACCGCGGTGCTCGACCTGACCATGCGCTACTGGCTGCGCAAGCACCTGCACAAGGTGCGCCAGGCCGGCCACTGCCTGCGCCGGGTGGTCGTGGTCGGCCACGCGCCGGCCGTGGCCGAGCTGACCGCAACGCTCAGCCGCAGCAGCCACCACGGCATGTCCGTGGTCGGCGCCTGCCTGGCCGGTTCCGGCCGGCCGGCCGCGGTCGGGAGCGCCGTCGGGACCGTCCCGGTGTTCGGCGGCCTGAGCACGATCCCCGACGCGGTCGACCATTTCAGCGCGGACACCGTGGCCGTGCTCTCCTGCCCGGAGATGGACGGCACCCGGCTGCGCCAGCTCGGCTGGGACCTGGAGACGACCGGTACCGACCTGTACGTGGCCCCGGCCCTGCTGGACGTCGCGGGCCCGCGGACCACGATCCGGCCGGTGGCCGGGCTCCCGCTGCTGCACCTCGACCAGGTCGAGCTGGGCGGGGTCAAGCGGATCATCAAGGGCGGCCTGGACCGGGTCGCGGCCGGGCTGGCCCTGCTGGCGCTGGCCCCCGCGTTCACGGTCATCGCGGTGGCCATCCGGGTCACCGACCACGGGCCGGTGTTCTTCAAGCAGACCCGGGTGGGCAAGAACGGCGGCAACTTCCAGGTGTGGAAGTTCCGCACCATGGTGGTCGACGCCGAGGCGCGCCAGGCCCGCCTGGCCGAGCTGAACGAGTCGGCGGGCGGGATGCTGTTCAAGATGCGCCGGGACCCGCGCATCACCCGGGTCGGCGGCTGGCTGCGGCGCTGGTCGCTGGACGAGCTGCCGCAGCTGATCAACGTGGCCCTGGGCGAGATGTCGCTGGTCGGGCCCCGGCCAGCGCTGCCCGCCGAGGCCGAGAAGTACGGCTTCGACATGCAGCGGCGGCACATGGTCAAACCCGGCATCACCGGCCTGTGGCAGGTCAGCGGCCGATCCGACCTGCCCTACGACGAGGCGGTCCGGCTCGACGTGCGCTACGTGGAAAACTGGTCCGTCGCGCTGGATCTGCAGATCCTGTGGAAGACGTGTTCCGCGGTGCTCCGGGGCTCCGGAGCCTATTAATGGGGGTTCATTAGCGGGGGCGACTGACCCGGCCCTCGTCCCAGACCGGCCCGGTCGTCTCCCGGACCCGGCCGTCGGAGCCGAACACCAGGTAGCGGTCGAAGGAGCGGGCGAACCAGCGGTCGTGCGTGACCACCAGCACCGTGCCGTCGAAGGCGGCCAGGCCGTCCTGCAGCGCCTCGGCCGACTCCAGGTCCAGGTTGTCGGTCGGCTCGTCCAGCAGCAGCGCGGTCGCCCCGGCCAGCTCCAGCAGCAGGATCTGGAACCGGGCCTGCTGGCCGCCGGACAGCTTCCCGAACGGCTGGTCACCCTGCCGGTCCAGCTCGTACCGGCGCAGCGTGTTCATGGCCGCGCCGCGGTTCTTGGCGTGGTCCTCCCACAGGATCTGCACCAGCGGCCGGTCGGTCAGGCCGGGGTTGGCGTGGGTCTGGGCGAAGTAACCCGGCACGACCCGGGCCCCCAGCTTCCACTGGCCCTCGTGGGCCACGTCCTGCCCGGCCAGCAGGCGCAGGAAGTGGCTCTTGCCGGACCCGTTGGACCCGAGGACCGCGACCCGCTCGCCGTAGAACACCTCCAGGTCGAACGGCTGCATCAGGCCGGTCAGGGTCAGCTGCTGGCAGGTGATGGCGCGCAGGCCGGTGCGGCCACCGCGCAGCTTCATCGTGATGTCCTGCGGACGCGGCGGTTCCGGCGGCGGGCCGGCCTCTTCGAACATGCGCAGCCGGGTCTGGGCCGCGTGATACCGGGAGGCCATCGCATCGCTGCGGCCGGCGTACCCACGCATGTCAGCCACCAGCCGCTTGAGCTGGGCGTGCTTCTCGTCCCAGCGGCGGCGCAGTTCCTCGAACCGCTCAAACCGCTTGGCCCGGGCCTCGTGGTACGCACCGAACCCGCCGCCATGCACCCACACGGTGCTGCCGCTGGGAGCCGGTTCGACACTGACCAGCCTGCGCGCCGCCCGGACCAGCAACTCCCGGTCGTGCGAGACGAACAGCACGGTCTTGCGGGTCTCCTTGAGCTGCTGTTCCAGCCATTCCTTACCCGGCACGTCCAGGTAGTTGTCCGGCTCGTCCAGCAGCAGCACCTCGTCCGGGCCCCGGAACAGTGACTCGAGTACCAGCCGCTTCTGCTCGCCGCCGGACAGCGTGGTCACCGGGCGCCACTGGGCCTGCTCGTACGGCACGCTCAGCGCGGCCATGGTGCAGATGTCCCACAGCGCTTCCGCGTGGTACCCGCCCGCTTCGCCCCAGTCGCTGAGCGCCTGCGCGTAGGCCAGCTGGGCGGCCTCGTCGTCGGTGGTCATGATGGCCAGTTCGGCCCGGTCCACGGCCCGGGCCGCGTCGCGGATCCGCGGCGGCGCCACCGAAACCAGCAGGTCACGGACGGTGCGGTCGGCCCGCACCGAGACGATGAACTGCGGCATCACCCCGAGCGAGCCGCTCACCGTGACCGTGCCCGCGTCCGGCGCGGCCTCCCCGGTGAGCAGGCGCAGCAGCGTGGTCTTGCCCGCCCCGTTCGCGCCGACCAGTGCGGTCGGCTGCCCCTCGCCGACCCGGAACGAGACGTCCGCCAGCAGCAACCGGCCATCCGGCAGGTAGTAATCGACGTGCGCCGCCTCGAGGTGTGCCACCCGGGCAGGCTAGCCCAGCGGGTGAGCGATCCCCCAAACGTTTTCGCCTGGTCCGAGGAAGGCGGGGACTGCGACGCTGCTGGCCCGGCGGGAAGGGCGGGCGGTGTGGGAGTGCTCGCACATCGGCGGCGACCGGTTCGCGGCCACCCTGCTGCTGTTCCCGCACGGCATGAACTACGGCCGGGCCGATGTCCTGGACGTCGGCCAGCTGGTCGACGAATACCGGGCGGGCCGGGCCATGCTGGCCGGCCTGCGCGGACGCAGCGCCTACCGGTTCCTGGAGCAGACCGCCCAGGACGCCGCCCGCCGGACGTTCGGTGACCTGCGGATCGAGGCCTGCGAGCCGCTCAGCTCGGAGCCGACCGCGCCGGGCCACTGGCAGGTCCTGCTGGCTGGTGCGCCGCGCTTGCCGGGCGGTCC
>CAXUJF010000306.1:6186-7472 GCA_964250865.1 uncultured Streptosporangiaceae bacterium | reverse complement strand
GGCCTGTGGGTCAGAGGTGGCGGGTGAGTCGGCTTTGGCTGGGGCGGACGGGTCGGGAGTGAGCAGGACGCCGGCTACCTGCTCGATGCGGGCGGTCAGGACGCTCAGGTCTTGCTCGGCCCCCTTGATCTGGTCGCGGGTGGTCTTGCGCAGGTCAGCCAGCCAGTCCTCCACGTTGCGGAACCGGTCGGTGCGGAACAGCTTCTGCAGCAGCGCGCGGCGCTCCTCGGCGTCGGCGTGCAGGAAGCGCGCGAACTGGCCCTGGGGCAGCAGCACGACCTGGTAGAACTGCTCGGCTGACATGCCCATGGCGTCAGCGATCTCGCGGTCGGCCTCGTTGGCGCGGGTGGATACCGCGTGCCAGTGGCCGCCGGTTTCCTCCTCCAGTAGTACCCGGGCCGGCTCGGTGGTCACGCCGTTTCCGTGCCGTTTGGGCCGGGTCTGCTGCGGGTTGCGGGTGATGCGCAGGTGCCGCGGGCCGATGGTGGTCTCGAACACCACCTCGGTGCGCACGTCGGGGGACGCATGGTCGGAGCGGAGCCGCCGGGTCTTGCCCCGCTCCCCCGGCACCCGGCCGTAGAGGGCGAACCCGATCGCGTCGAGCAGCGTCGTCTTGCCCGCGCCGGTCTCCCCGTGCAGCAGGAACAGGCCCGCGTCGGCCAGCGCGTCGAAGCTGACCTCGACCGGGCCGGCGAACGCGCCGAACGCCGTGACCTCCAGCCGGTGCGGCCGCATCAGGCGTCGCCGTCCGCGGCCTCGGCCCGGCGGGCGTCGTCGAACGCGGCCGCCAGCAGCTTGCGTTCCCCCTCGGTGACCGGGCTGTTGCGGACGTGCCCGACGAACTCGGCCGCAACGGCCAGGTCGTCGCGGCCCGCGACCCGGGACCGGTAGCTGGCCGCGCCGGCGTCGCGGCCCTCCGGCTCGAAGGCCAGCACCAGGACGTGCGGGAAACGCCGGCGGAGCTGGTCCATCGCGCCTTCCGGGCGGCCGGTGTCGGTCAGTACCACGGACACGAAGTCGTCCTCGAACTCGGTGTAGGCCGCCGACGCGACCAGGTCGGCCAGCAGGCCACGGAGCGCGGTGAGCCGGCGGAACGCGGGGGCTGGAAGCCGTTCGACCTGGACGTTTCCGTCCGGACCGAGGTCGACCAGCCACGAACCCTTGGCCTGGCGGGCTTCGGAGAACGAGTACGGCAGCGGCGAGCCGCTGTAGCGGAGCCGCTCCCCCAGGGTCTGCGGCCCGTGCAGGTGCCCCAGCGCGGTGTAACCGAACCCGTCGAACAACCC
>CAXUJF010000306.1:0-6176 GCA_964250865.1 uncultured Streptosporangiaceae bacterium | reverse complement strand
GGCCGGGGCCGGCCCCCCCGGGGGGTGAACCCCACCCCCCCCAACCCCCGGGGCGCCCCGCGGCCCCCCCCGCCGATGGAGATGTCCCGTTCGGACTCGCTGGCCTCGCCGCCCGCCACCCAGGCGTGGGCCATGACCACGGACCGGGCCCCGCCGCGGGTGGCCAGGTCGGCCCGGATGCAGTCGGTGGCGCGGGTCAGGACGCCCTGGTGCCCGCGGGGCGGGGGGTCATCGGCAGTTTCGGGGTTGGAGGGTAGGTCGGTGCGGACGGCGTCGGGCTCCAGGAAGGGGACGCCGTAGACGGCGACCGGCCCGTGCCGGTCTTCCAGCAGCACAGGCTGGGCCAGCGCGCCGACCCGGGTGCGCAGGTAGACGCCGGCCGAGTCGACCAGCGCGCTGGCGAAGCCGAGACGGCGGGCCGAGTCGTGGTTGCCGCTGATGACGATGACGCGGGCGCCCGCGTCCCGCAGCCGGAACAGGCCTTCCTCACACAGCGCCACCGCGTCCACCGGGGGGATAGCCCGGTCGTAGACGTCGCCGGAGACGAGCACGGCGTCGATCTTCTCGGACCGGACCGTGTCGACCAGGTGATCGAGGTACGCGGCCTGAGCCTGACGTAGGTCGGCCCGGTGCAAGGTGCGGCCGAGGTGCCAATCGGACGTGTGCAGCATCCGCATGCTTGCGGACCCTAGCGGCCAGGTCTGACAGCCGCAGCGCGACACACCCAATGCACAGGGTGATTTGTCCGGTTCCTGTCCTGTTCATGCCCGAGCGCGCGGCGCCCGGCCAATAACCACGGGAATTTAGCGGGGGCCAAGATTATTGTTAGCTAGCGAAACCATGAGACTGGCAAACATTCTGCGACGCCTGGGCCGAGGTGGGCGCCTGGCTCGGGGGTCTGACGCAGAACAAGCACGGGGGCCCGAGACACAGCAGGACCGTTGGCTGAGACGCCTGACCGGTTACTGCTGGCGGTACCGCCGTAACTTCATCTTCGCGCTCACCGGGGCCTTGCTGGCCACCGTCTTCACGGCGATCATCCCGCTGCTGCAGCGCACCATCATCGACAACGTGATCGTGACCCACAAGGACTCGATCTGGCCGCTGGCCATCGGGTTGCTGGCCATCGCGGTGGCAAACTTCGGGGCCACGTTCCTGCGCCGCTGGTCCGGCGGGCGGCTGTCGCTGGACGTGCAGCACGACCTGCGGACCGAGATGCTCGGGGCGCTGTCCCGGCTGGACGGCGCGCGGCAGGACGAGATCCACACCGGGCAGCTGGTCAGCCGGTCGATCTCCGACATCAACATGATCCAGTCGCTGCTGTCCTTCCTGCCCATCACGCTGGGCAGCGCACTGCTGTTCGTGGTGTCGATCGTCATCATGCTGTTCCTGTCACCGCTGCTGACCGTGGTGGCGCTGGCCGTGGCCCCGGCCCTGTGGTTCATCGCCCTGCGGTCGCGGCGCAAGCTGTTCCCGGCCAGCTGGGCGGCTCAGCAGCAGGCGGGCGAGGTCGCCGCGATCGTGGACGAGACCGTCGGCGGCGTCCGGGTGGTCAAAGGCTTCGGGCAGGAAGAGCAGGAAGTCGAGCGGATGGAGGGCGCCAGCACGGCGCTGTACGCCGCGCGGGTCCGGCTGGCCCGGCTGATGGCCCGGTTCAACCCGGCGCTGGAGGCTGTGCCCACGCTCGGGCAGGTCGGCGTGCTGGCCCTGGGCGGCTGGCTGGCCATCAAGGGCAACATCACGCTAGGAACGTTCCTGGCCTTTTCCAGCTATCTGGCCCAGATGTCCGGGCCGGTGCGGATGCTGACTGCGCTGGTCACCATCGGGCAGGAGTCGCGGGCCGGCGTGATCCGGGTGCTGGAGGTCATCGACTCCCGCCCGGTCATCAGCGACAAGCCCGACGCAAAGCCGTTGCCGCGCGACGTGGCCGGGATCGAGTTCGACGACGCCCGGTTCGGCTACGTGCCGTCCGAGCCGGTGCTGCGGGGCCTGTCGCTCCGGGTCGCACCGGGCGAGACGATGGCCGTGATCGGCACCTCAGGGTCGGGCAAGTCCACGCTGTCCCTGCTGCTGCCCCGGTTCTACGACGTCAGCGGAGGCGCGGTCCGGGTCGGCGGGTACGACGTCCGCGACGTGACCGAGAATTCGCTGCGCTCCGCGATCGGGCTGGTCATGGAGGACAGCTTCCTGTTCTCCGACACGGTGCGGTCGAACATCGCCTACGGGCGCCCGGACGCGACCGACGAGCAGGTTCGCGCGGCGGCGCGCGCGGCCGAGGCGGACGAGTTCATCGGCGAACTGCCGGACGGCTACGACACCGTGATCGGCGAGCAGGGACTCACCCTGTCCGGTGGGCAGCGGCAGCGAGTGGCCCTGGCCCGCGCGCTGATCACCGACCCGCGGCTGCTGCTGCTGGACGACGCGACGTCGGCCATCGACCCGCGGCTGGAAGCGGAGATCCACGCCACCCTGCACCGGGTCATGCGCGGCCGGACCACGCTGCTGATCGCGCACCGGCGCTCCACCCTCAACCTGGCCGACCGCATCGCGGTGCTGGACGGCGGCCGGGTGGCCGACGTGGGCACGCATGAGGAGCTGACCGAGCGCTCACCGCTGTACCGGATGCTGCTGTCCGGGCCGGGTGACGACGTGGAAGGCATCGACGCCGGGGAACTGGCTTACTACGAGGACGCCGAGGCTGCTGAGATCGATGGGGCTGATGAGGCTTCTGGGGTTTCCGGTGTTGCCGGGGTTGCTGGTGCCTCTGGTGCTGATGAGGTCCCTGGGGTCACGGCTGACCTGTGGGACAAGTCCAAGGCCCCGGCTGGGGTGACGCGGGAGAGCCGGCAGGCCGGCGGGCCCGGCGGCGGGTACCAGGGCGCCATCGCCAGCGTGCCCCCCTCTCCCCAGCTGCTGGCCCAGGTCGCCGCGCTGCCGCCGGCCCGGGACGTGCCGCAGGTGAACCAGGCTGCGGCCCGGGCCGGAGACCGGCACTTCACGCTGCGCCGGCTGCTGCGGCCGCTGGCCTTCGCCATGCTGGTCGGGCTGATCCTGGACGGTCTGGACGCGCTGGCCACGCTGGCGCTGCCCGCCCTGATCCGGAACGGCATCGACAACGGCGTGGAGGGCAAGGCATTCGGGGCGGTGCTGCTGGTCTCGCTGATCGGGCTGGCCATCGTCGGGGCGGACTGGATCGTCAACATCGCCGAGACGCTGGTCGTCGGGCGCAACGGCGAACGGCTGCTCTACATCCTGCGGGTGAAGATCTTCGCCCAATTGCAGCGGCTCGGCCTGGACTTCTACGAGCGCGAGCTGGCTGGGCGAATCATGACCCGGATGACCACCGACGTGGACGCGCTGTCCTCGTTCTTCCAGACCGGGCTGGTCACCATGGTGAGCTCGCTGCTGACCTTCTTCGGCGTGCTGATCGCGATGCTGATCATCAACGTCGAGCTCGGGCTGGTCGTGCTGGCCATCCTGCCGATCCTGATCGTGCTGACCGTGCTGTTCCGGCAGCGGGCGTCCCGGGCCTACCAGGACGCGCGGGAGAAAGTCAGCGTGGTCAACGCGGACTTCGCCGAGAACGTGGCCGGGCTGCGGGTGACTCAGGCCTACCGCCGGGAGGCCACCAACCAGGCCAAGTTCGCCGAGCGCAGCGGCGCCTACCGGGAAGCCCGGATGCGGGCCCAGCGCCTGATCGCGCTGTACTTCCCGTTCGTGCAGACGCTGTCCACGGTGGCCGGGGCCATCGTGCTGATCGTGGCCACCGGCCAGGTGCGCAGCGGCGCGCTGACCGCGGGCGCGCTGATCGCTTACCTGCTCTACATCGACCTGGTGTTCTCGCCGATCCAGGAGCTGTCCCAGGTATTCGACGGTTACCAGCAGGCCGTGGTCGGGCTGCGCCGGATCAAGGACCTGCTGCTGCTGCGGACGTCCACGCCCGAGGCGCCGGACCCGATCCTCGTGTCCCGGCTGGAAGGCCGGATCGAGCTGCGGGACGTGCACTTCGGGTACGAGACCGCCAACCGGGACGCGATCGAGGGTGTCTCGCTGGTGATCGAGCCGGGTGAAAACGTGGCCTTGGTCGGCCAGACCGGCGCGGGCAAGTCGACCCTGGTCAAGCTCATGGCCCGGTTCTACGACGTGACCGGCGGCGCGGTGCTGGTGGACGGGGTCGACGTCCGCTCCTACGACCTGGCGTCGTACCGGCACCGGCTGGGTGTGGTCCCGCAGGAGGCGTACCTGTTCGCGGGCACGGTCCGGGACGCCATCGCCTACGGGCGGCCGTCGGCCACGGACGCCGAGATCGAGGCGGCGGCCCGCGCGGTCGGGGCGCACGAGATGATCGCCCGGCTGCCCGCGGGCTACTACCACGAGGTCACCGAGCGGGGCCGGAACCTGTCGGCTGGGCAGCGGCAGCTGCTGGCCCTGGCCCGGGCGCAGCTGGTGGACCCGGACATCCTGCTGCTGGACGAGGCGACGGCGGCGCTGGACCTGGCCTCGGAGGCCGTGGTCAACCGGGCCACCGAGCAGCTGACCGCACGCCGGACCACGATCGTGGTGGCGCACCGGCTGACCACGGCCGCGGCCGCGGACCGGATCGTGGTCATGGACGGCGGGCGGATCGCGGAGATCGGCTCGCACGACGAGCTGGTCACCGCGGGCGGGGTCTACGCCGGCCTGTGGGAGGCCTTCATCGGCGACACCGAGCTGGTGGCCTGAGCGCAGATCAGAGTTCGATGGCGAGGCCATCGTGGGCCAGTTCGAACGCCGACTGCGCGCGATGGGCGAGCATGTCGGCGGACGGATGGGTGCGGACGAGGCGGCGGCAGGTCAGCTCGTCCGATGAGCCAGCAGGTCGGCGTGCCGCAGGTGATACGGCACGACCTCGTCGAAGTAGTAGGCCTCGGCGATGAACAGGTCGGCGCCGGGGGTCCGGGCGGGCTAATGGGTAGAGACGGCGGTGACGCGGGCGGCGGCCAGGTCGAGGAAGGCCGTGGCGCGCTGGAAGACGTCGCCGACGATGTTGTCGGCCAGCCAGGCCTGGTACTCGCGGTACCGGGTGTGCTCCCAGGACCGGACCGCTTCGGGGAGCTGGTCCAGGGCGGGCTCGGGGATCCGGTTCCAGCGCCAGGCGGCGGGCACCCCGTAGCCCTGGCCCCTGGTCCCCCCGGGCGGCCTGATGAAGTCGGTGCTGATCGTGTCGTTGCTGGTCTGGTTGCGGACGAACCGCAGGCCGGCCAGCGTGCCCTCGACCATCGCGCGCTGCGCCGGGTCATGGTCGGCCAGCACCACGTCGTAGACGTCCATGTACTGCCGGATCAGCCGGGCGTCGATGATCGTGACCCACCAGACAGCCTCGGCCACGGCGGAGAAGGCCACCACGCCGTCCACTTCGGGACGGCACAGCACCAGCCGCTCGGTGACGTCGCGCATGCCCGCGAGCGACCACTCCAGCGCGCGTTCCTCGGCGACCGCGTCAGTCAGATGCTCCCGGTTCCAGCGGACCCGGCACTCCCCAGAGCAGAAACGCGCATGTTCGCGGCGGGCTTCGAACACAACGCCGCACTGCGCACAACTCCGGGCCGCTTTCATTCGCTTATGATACGGGGCGCCAGACCGACGGAACGTGACGCAAGGATGAACAGGGTGTGCCAGCGGCGACACAGGGGGGCGGCGGACTGAGATGTACGGGCTGGCGTACCGGACGGTACTGCGGCGGCTGCCGGCCGAGGGCACCCATCGGGCCGCGTTCGGGCTGATCCGGCTGGCCGGGGCGATCCCCGGTGGCCGGTGGATGCTGCGGAGCTGGTTCGCGCCGCAGGATCCGGTGCTCCGGGTGCGGGCGCTCGGGCTGGACCTGCCCGGGCCGCTGGGGCTGGCCGCCGGGTTCGACAAGGACGCCCGCGGCGCCGACGCCCTGGGCGCGCTCGGCTTCGCGTTCGTCGAGGTCGGGACGGTGACGGCCCAGCCGCAGCCGGGGAACCCGCCACCGCGGATGTTCCGGCTGCCGGCCGACCGGGCGCTGATCAACCGGATGGGGTTCAACAACGCCGGCGCGGCGGTGGCCGCGAACCGGCTCCGGCACCGGCCGACTGATGCGGGGCCGTTGGGGCCTTTGGGACGTGCGGGGCCTTTGGGACGTGCGGGGTCTCGGGGGCAGGCAGTCGCTGGGG
>CAXUJF010000305.1:0-7483 GCA_964250865.1 uncultured Streptosporangiaceae bacterium | reverse complement strand
GGTACCCGTCCCCGGCGGTTAACCACAGAAGTGGGGGCCCCCCCCCCAGGCCGTGCTCGCGGCCGCCCGCGCCGTGCTCGACCCGGCCCCGCTGACCGTCGACTACCTGGCCCTGGTCGACGCCCAGACGTTCGAGCCGGCCGGTCCCGGTTACACCGGGATGGCCCTCCTGCTGGTCGCGGCCCGGGTGGGGGGCACGCGCCTGATCGACAACGTGATCGTCGGGTTCGGGAAGTGAGGTAACAGATGCTGCTGGCGATCGACGTGGGCAACACCAACACGGTGCTCGGCGTCTTCGACGGTGACCAGGTGATCGAGCACTGGCGGATCGCCACCGTGCCGGACCGGACCGCCGACGAGATCGCCGTGGTCCTGCGGGGCCTGCTCGACCAGAGCGCGGTCATCAAGGAGCAGACCAACGGCGGCGGCGACGGCATCACCGGGATCGCGCTGTGCTCGACGGTGCCGTCCGTTCTGCATGAAATGCGGGAGATGTGCCAGCGCTACTACCGCGAGATCCCAGCGGTGATCGTGGAGCCGGGCGTGAAGACCGGGGTGCCGATACGCATGGACAACCCCAAGGAGGTCGGCAGCGACCGCATCATGAACTCGCTGGCGGCCGTGCACCTGTTCGGCGGCCCGGCCATCGTGGTGGACTTCGGCACCTCGACCAACTTCGACGCGGTGAGCGCCCGCGGTGAGTTCGTGGGCGGGGCGCTGGCCCCCGGCATCGAGATCTCGGTCGACGCGCTGTCGCGCCGGGCGGCCCAGCTGCTGAAGGTCGAGCTGACCCGGCCGCCCCGGGTGGTGGGCAAGAACACCGTGGAGGCGCTGCAGTCCGGGATCGTGTACGGGTTCGCGGGCCAGGTCGAGGGCATCGCCCGCCGGATGGCCCGCGAGCTCGCCCCGGATGACCCGGACTCGGTGACCATCATCGCCACCGGCGGCCTGGCCTCGCTGGTCATCAACGAGGTCAGCGTCATCGACGCGCACGAGCCGTGGCTGACCCTGATCGGCCTGCGGCTGGTGTTCGAGCGCAACACCACCCCGGAAATCGGTGTGCCTGCCACTGACCGGCCCCGGTAGCCTCAGGCGGGTGAGCGACAACCAGCCCCTTGGCCCCACCGACGACCGCGACCTCCCGGAGCAGACGCGGGTCCGGATGGCCAAGCGGGAGGCCCTGCTGGCTGAGGGCCGCGACCCCTATCCGGTCGGCTACCCGCGGACGGCGGCCATCGCCGGGATCCGCTCCCGGTACGAGGGGCTGCCGGCCGACACGTCCACCGGGGACGAGGTCGCGGTGGCCGGGCGGGTCATGCTGTCCCGCATCGGCGGCAAGCTGTGCTTCGCCACCGTCCGCGACGGCGCCGGCGACCTCCAGGTCATGGTGTCGCTGGCCAAGGTGGGCGACGAGGCGCTGGCCGCCTGGAAGCGGGACGTCGACCTGGGCGACCAGATCGGCGTGCACGGTGAGGTGATCACCTCCCGCAGTGGCGAGCTGTCGGTGCTGGCCGATTCGTTCGCGGTCATCAGCAAAAGCCTGCGTCCGCTGCCGGAGAAGCACAAGGGACTCAGTGACGTCGAGTCGCGGGTCCGGCAGCGCTACGTCGACCTGATCATCAACCCCGAGGCGCGCCGGCTGGCCCGGCTGCGCAGCGACGTGGTCTGGTCGCTGCGGGACCAGATGCACGACCGCGGCTTCATGGAGGTGGAGACGCCGGTCCTGCAGGCCATCCACGGCGGGGCCAACGCCCGGCCGTTCATCACCCACGGCAACGCCTACGACAGCGAGCTGTACCTGCGGATCGCGCTCGAGCTGTACCTGAAGCGGCTGATCGTGGGCGGGATCGAGAACGTCTTCGAGATCGGCCGGGTGTTCCGCAACGAGGGTGTGGACGCCACCCACAACCCCGAGTTCACCATGCTCGAGGCGTACCAGGCCTACGGCGACTACGACACGATGGCCACGCTGACCCGGGAGCTGATCCAGGGCGCGGCCCGGCACGCGCTGGGCACGACCGTGCTGCACCGGGCCGACGGCACCGAACTCGACATCGGCGGCGAGTGGCGCTCGGTCCCGGTCTACACCGCGGTCTCGGCCGCGCTGGGCGAGGAGATCAGCCCGGACACCAGCATCGACGCGCTGCGCAAGCTGTGCGCCGCCGCCGACGTCCCGGTCGAGCCGAACTGGAACCACGGCCAGATCGTGCTGGAGATGTACGAGCGGCTGGTGGAGAAGCAGACCGTCGAGCCGACGTTCTACCGTGACTTCCCGGTCGAGGTGTCCCCGCTGACCCGGGCCCACCGCGACGACCCGCGGCTGGCCGAGCGCTGGGACCTGGTGGCGTTCGGGGCCGAGCTGGGCACGGCGTATTCGGAGCTGGCCGACCCGGTGGAGCAGCGCAAGCGGCTGACCGAGCAGTCCCTGCTGGCCGCGGGGGGTGACCCGGAAGCCATGCAGCTGGACGAGGACTTCCTGCGCGCGCTGGAGTACGGCATGCCCCCCACTGGCGGCGTCGGCGTCGGGGTCGACCGCATCATGATCATGTTCACCGGCCTGTCCATCCGGGAAACCGTCCTGTTCCCCTTCGTCAAGCCCGACGTGCCCGGCGCCGGCCAGGCAGGCACCTCCGCGCCCGACAGCAAAGCCCGGGAAGAACCGGCCCCGTAGGCAACCCCCGCACCGCGACTGCCGCCCGCCCGCGAGTCACCGGCACTGCGCCCGGCCCGCCACCCTCGCGGTCACAGGCGCTGCACCTTCTCTCACCTCACGAGTCACAAGTGCCACCTGAGGTGCTGCCCGGGCTGGATCAGGGATTGGTGCGTGATGCGCTGCAGACGGCGCGGCGGGCCGGTCCCATGTTCGCGCGTCTGGCCTGGCCGGCCCCGAGTGCGTTGGGCCGGGGGACGCCGACGACCTGACCCGGTTGCTGGCCAGCCCTGGCCGTCACAATCCGGTAGATCGATTAGAGACCGGGAAACCGGTCGGCCAAAGCAATCACGGGAGCACAAAGGCACCGGCGACCGGTACCCGCTGCAGAATGGCTTCGCCGTCCAGGACCGGGTGGCCTGGTGCACCGTCGGTGACGAAGCCCATGAACCGGTAACTGCCGTTGCTGAGGATGATTTCTTGTCCGCCCCGGGCGAAGGCCACGCCATGCCGCCCGGCCACATCGACGGCGTCATGGTTGACGGTGACGCCAGGAATATCGCCCAGCGCTCGGTACAGCTTCACGGCTACCGCCGGCGGCGGCGCGTCGCCAACGAACGTTCCCTCGATCATGAGAAACGCTCCCTCGTCACCCTGGCCGGACCCGGCCAGGGCGGCAAGATACCGGATCAGGGCCTGCGGCTCGCTGGGCAGCCGGCCGAAATCCTGGGTGGCAATTTGGTATCCGCTGCCGAATCCCGCACCGTCCGCCCCCTGCTCTGCCACTACCCCGGTCCCCGCTTGGATCCAAGAGACTCCGGTGTGAAAAGTGCCGTCCGGGTTCTTGGCGACCACCTTCTGGTACAGCCACTGGTGGTCCGGGATGGCAGGCTGGGTTGTGGTGGCGGCGACGGCGTGGTCGGCGAGCAGCACCGCCGGCTGGTTGCTGCCATGCGGGGTAGCGGGCGCCACGACCAGGATCGCGGCCGCCCCCGCCGCCGCCGCCCAAGCGGCCCGCCGCCGGCCGGGGAAGTTACGGCGTGCCCACCACGGGCGGCCCAGGGTCCGGCGAGAACGGGAGATGTCGGCGGACAGCTTGGCCTGCGCCTTCTGCGTGGCCGTCGCCGTAGGTCCCTGATGCTCCGGCAGCAACGCCCGGACCAGGTCCACCTCATTCATGAAGTTCCTCCTCTACGTGCCGGGTGGGGTCGGCTCCCCCCAGCGCCTCGCGCAGTTTTGTCCGGGCACGATTCAGCCGGGAAGCCACCGTGCCCTCCGGGATGCTCAGCGCCTCGGCCACGCCGCGATAGCTGAAGTCGGCCAGCGCGATGAGCAGCAGCACATCCCGGTCCGTGGCCTGCAGATCAGCCAGAGCCGCGGCCAACGCTGACCGATGGCTGCTGGCCATCATCTGGTCGGCGACCAGTTCCCCGTGATCTTCGACCGCTCCGATGACCGGTGTCCTGGCCAGGGCGGCCAGGTACCGCGTCTCCGCCCGCCGGTGCGAACCGACCAGATTGGTCGCCATACCGTAGAGCCAGGGGCGTACCGCTCCCTGGGCGGGATCGAACTTCTCCCGCTTACGGAAGGCGGCCAGGAAGGTCTCCGCCGCGATGTCATCCGCCGTATCAGGCCCGAGCCGGCGCGCGACGTACCGATGGATCTCGGCGAAGTACCGGTGGAAGATCTCGGCAAACCGCTCCGGCTCACGTCCCGACGCCTGAAGCACCGTGGCGTCATCGAGCGGTGCGTCCGATCTGGCGGAGCTGTGGATCATGAGGGTCCTTTGCGGCGCGGGCGTCACATCACTCATACTCATCCGAACGCCGCCTTTTCCTTCACGCCACCCGGCGCCGCGCGCTGCGGGTGGTCCTTTCTCGCCGCATGGTTTACTGCGGCGGGGAGCCGGTCAAAGCTGGATCGTCTGCTCGAATACCAGCCGACGAGCAGGACATCCTTTTCCCCATTCAGCCTCCCCCTGCTCAGGGAGGGAAAGTTACCTAATAAGGGTTGCCGGGTCGGCTGTGCGGCAGGCTTGGTGCCTGGTGGCCGCCGGCAGGTGAGCACTGGTGTTACCCGGGCTCCGAGCCCTGGGCAAAGATCGCGCCCCTGCCGGTTGCCGGGAGAGCTGAATTGCTGGACGCTCCCGACACGCTCGAGCTACTCGGGAAGGCCCCGGACCCGGCCCGGGCCCGGAGGCTGACCCGCGCCCAGATCTCCGCGGCGATGAAACGGGCCCGGCGCCGCGACATCCCGGCCAGGGGGGTTACTTGACGCGGACGGCGCCTACGAAGATGCCCCAGTCGATCTTCTGGACCATGACGTCCTGGCCGAAGGACGGCGCGTCGACCATCAGGCCGTCGCCCAGGTACAGGCCGACGTGGCTGATGTCGGCGTAGAAGAACACCAGGTCGCCCGGCTCGAGCTGGTCACGCGAGACGTGCTCGCCCTCGGTCCACTGGTCGCCGGTGTAGTGGTCGAGCTGGATGCCCTCTTGCTCGTAGGCCCACATGACCAGGCCGGAACAATCGAACTCGCTGGGACCCGACGCGCCCCAGATGTACGGGTCGCCCCGGCGGGTCAGGGCGGCGTCCAGGGCCTTGGCCCCGACGCTGCTGCCGCCGGGGACCGTGATGTTGGGGTAGCTGCCCGTCTGGTTGAAGACCGCCATGGCCTGGGTCATGGTCGAGCTGTTGACCTTGTTGACCTGGGCCTGGATCTGCTTGGTCTTCGCGTTCATGGCGGTTTCCAGCGCGGTGACCTTGGTGATCTGCTGCTGCGCGGTCTCGTTGGCCCGCTTGTCCGCGGCCTCGGCCTTGGACAGGTCGGCCACCCGGGTCCCGTTCGTCTGGTCCAGCTGCTCCATGATCGAGGCCTGGTTCAGATACTGGTCCGGGTGGTTGGTCGTGAGGATCTGCAGCGTCGGGTCGTAGCCGGCGTTCTCGTAGCTGGCCGCCGCGATCTGGCCGACCGCGGCCTGGCCCGCCTTGAGGGCGGCGCTATCGGCCGCGGCCTGCTTCTGCGCCTTGCTCGCGGCCGTCTTGGCCGATGAGAGCTCGACCCGCAGGCCGTCGTACTGCTCGCTCAGCGCGTTGATCTGGTACGTGAGCTGCTTGGCCTGGGCCACCAGGGAGTTGAGCGAGGGCGACTTGGCCGCGTCGCTCGTGGCGGCCGGCGCCAGCAGGGCCAGTGCGGTGGTCGCGCCCGTGACCAGCGCCGCCGCACGCCAGGAGCGGGACACGGTGGCCCTCACCCGCTCGGGTGAGAGTCTCCGGGTGCCCTGCACACCGTCGGCTGAACGCCGCACAGAAGGTCTCCTCTCGCGGACAGCCTGTGACATTGGTGCTATCCGGGTCAGTCATCGGCCAGCGGCTGCTGGCACGGCCATCTATCTGGGGCGACAGCGAAGCACATTATTGGATGTCCGAACGGCGTGCCAACCGGAACGGCCCAACTGTTCCCGTGTTTTTAGACACGAGGACAATTCCGGTCAACCCGGACCGCAAATCGCCGGACCACGGCTGGCGGCGGCTATCGTGGACCCGCCATGGGATACACGGTCAGGCAGGCGCGTACCGCTGACGTACCGGGAATCCGGGCCCTGGTCGACGCGAACGTCTCCTCGGGACGGCTACTCGGCAAGGCCAACGTCACCCTGTACGAGGACGTCCAGGAGTTCTGGGTCGCGGAGCAGGACTCCGACGGGCTGATCGCCGGCTGCGGGGCCCTGCACGTGCTGTGGGAGGACCTGGCCGAGATCCGCACCATCGCCGTCCGCGACGACTGCCAGGGCCACGGCCTCGGTCACCGGATCGCCAACGTGCTGCTGGACCGGGCCCGTGAGGTCGGCGTGCAGCGGGTGTTCGTGCTCACCTTCGAGGTGCGCTTCTTCGCCAGCCTGGGCTTCACCGAGATCTTCGGCACTCCGGTCGCTCCGGACGTGTACCACGAACTGCTGCGCTCCTACGACGAGGGCGTGGCCGAGTTCCTCGGTCTGGACTGGGTCAAGCCCAACACCCTGGGCAACACCCGGATGCTGCTGCACCTGCGTTAGCTCACAGGAGGCGGAGCTGCCGGTCCGGGGCCGGGCGCCGGGCCGTTTCGGCCCGGCTGAGCAGGGCCGGGTCGATCGAAGTCAGGAACGGCGACGCCCCCGCCGACCGCCCGCGGCCGGGTCCGGCCGCGTCGTGCGCACCGCCGCCACCGCGCCCGCGGGAGGCCGCGTAGCTGAGCAGCAGCCGGTTCCGGGCCCGGGTCATCCCGACGAACAGCAGCCGTCGTTCCTCGGCCGTGTCCGCGGACGGCGCGCTCCCGGGCCACCGCAGCGGCAGCAGGCCGCGCTCGCAGCCGGCGATGAACACCACCTCGAACTCCAGGCCCTTGGCCGCGTGCAGGGTGAGCAGGGTCACCGCGTCGGCCCGCGGGTCCTGCGCGTCGGCCTCGGCCCCGAGCGAGATCTCGGTCAGGAACTGCTCCAGGTCGTCGCCGCAGCGCCCGGCCAGCGGGGCCAGCACCTCGCCCGCGGTCAGGATGTCGACCGATTCGGCGCCGCGGGTCAGCGCGGTGAGCCGGCTGACCGCCGCGCGCAGCTGGCGGGCGATGTCCGCGCCGGGCGTGGCCAGCCTCAGCTCGCGGACCAGCTCCCGCACGCCGGGGCGGCGGGCCAGCCGGTCGTGCGAGCCCTTCTGGGCCGGCAAGCCCTTCAGAGTGCAAGGCATCTGAAGGACTGGATTTAAGAAATCAGAATATAAATCTGAGTGCCAGCTGTATTTGCCTGGGAATATCTGCCGTTGCGGGATCACCGACGCCAGCAAACAGGGGATTCACTACGCT
>CAXUJF010000304.1:0-7516 GCA_964250865.1 uncultured Streptosporangiaceae bacterium | reverse complement strand
CGGACGGGGTGCGCCTCGCGGCCGAGCCCGGCCCGCTGACCGGGCCCGGCGGCGGGTACGGATTCCGGTTCTTCGACCCGGACGGCCGGCTGGTCGAGGTCTCGGCCGAGGTGGCGGCCAAGCCGTTCCGGGAGATCGAGCCGGGCGAGTCGGTGCCACGCAAGCTCAGCCACATCGTGGTCAACTCGCCCAACGCGCCCGGCCTGGTAACGTTCTACGAGCGCTACTTCGGGTTGCGGCTGTCGGACTGGCTTGAGGACCGGATGGCGTTCCTGCGCTGTTCGGCCGACCACCACAGCCTGGCCATCGCGGCCGGGCCGGTCGCGGGGCTCAACCACGTCTCGTTCGAGATGCGCGACATCGACGAGTACATGCGCGGCACGGGCCGGATGGTGCGGCAGGGGCACGCCCCGCTGTGGGGACCGGGGCGGCACAGTTCCGGTGACAACGTGTACTCCTACTTCGCCGGGCCGGACGACTTCGTGGTCGAATACACCACCGCGCTGGAACGGATCGGTGACGAGGACGCCTGGGTGCCGCGGGTCTGGCCGGCCTCGCCGGAGTACGCCGACCGCTGGGGCACGGCCGGGCCGGGTGAGGACCTGTTCGCGCTGTGGCACCGCACTCCCCCCGAGTCGGGCCTGTGGGTCCCGGCCCCCATCTGAAGGCACCGTCTGAGAGGCTGCGCCATATGAGTGCGAGCAGTCATGAGCATCCCGAGCTGGGGCCGGCCAAGCTGATCGAGGTCGCGGACCGGGTGTTCGCCTACGTCCAGCCGGACGGGACCTGGTACATCAACAACACCGGTTTCGTGGTCGGCGATGACTCGGTGATCAGCGTCGACGCCTGCTCCACGGAGCGGCGGACCCGGGCCTACCTGGACCGGATCGCGGCGGTAACGCCGGCGCCGGTGTCGATGCTGATCAACACCCACCATCACGGCGACCACACCTACGGCAACTACCTGTTCCGGCCGGCCACGATCATCGCCCAGGAGAATTGCCGGGACGAGCTGCTGGCCTACGGGTTCCCGGGCGACACCGGGATCTGGGAGCCGGTGGACTGGGGCGGGGTGACGGTGGCGCCGCCCACGCTCACGTTCACCGACCGGGTGCGGCTCTGGTCCGACGACCAGCCGATCGAGGTCAGCTACGTCGGGCAGGCCGCGCACACCTCCAACGACAGCCTGGTCTGGCTGCCGGAACGGGAGGTCCTGTTCTGCGGCGATCTGCTGTTCAACGGGGGCACGCCGTTCCTGCTGATGGGCTCGGTCCGGGGCGCGATCGAGGTGCTCGAGACGGTGGTGGCCCCGATCCCGGCCCGGGTCATCGTGCCCGGGCACGGGGCGCCGTGCGACCACGGCCTGATCTCCACCGTCGTCGGTTACCTGGGGTTCGTGCTGGCCACGGCACAAAAGGGGATCGACGCCGGGCTGTCGCCGCTGGACCTGGCGCGCGAGACTTACCTCGGCGAGTACGACGGCTGGCTGGACCGCGAGCGGATCGTGGGCAACCTGCACCGGGCCTACAAGGACCTGGGCGCCGTCGACACGGTGGACCTGCGGGGGGCCCTGGCCGACATGGTGACGTTCAACGGCGGGAAGCCGTTGTCGTGTTACGCCTGACCAAGCAGGCAAGCGTCAGGTCAGGAGTAAAACTTCCTTGACTGCTGACATGAGAGCTGGCTAGCGTCGCTGAGGAGTCCGGCGGATCCGGCGGATCTGCGGCGATCAGGGGCGGGAGCCAGCGGTGGCAGTGGTGCGGAAGCAGCGTGCGTCCGGGTTCGCGGGAGCGGGGCTGGGGCTGGCCGTGCTGTCGGCGGGGACGTTCGGGACCTCGGGGACGTTCGCGGACTCGCTGATCAAGGCGGGGTGGAGCCCGGCGGCGGCGGTGACGGTCCGGATCTCGCTGTCGGCGCTGTTCCTGACCATCCCGGCTTTGATCTCGCTGCGGGGCCGATGGGCCCTGTTGCGCCGGGACGCGCGGTGGGTGGCGGCGTACGGGCTGATCGCGGTGGCGGGCTGTCAGCTGTTCTACTTCAACGCGCTGCAGAGCATTCCGGTTGGCGTGGCCCTGCTGCTCGAATACCTCGGCTCGGTGCTGGTGGTGGGCTGGGTGTGGCTGCGGCACGGGGAACTGCCGCGCTGGCTGACCGTGCTCGGGTCGGTGGCGGCGGTCGCCGGGCTGGTCATGGTGCTCAACCTGACCGGCTCGACCCACGTCAACCCGATCGGCGTCATGTGGGGGCTGCTGGCCGCGTGCGGGCTGGCCGTTTACTTCGTGCTGTCGGCGTCGGGGCCACAGGCCGGGGCGGAGGGTGAGCCGGGTAATAAGGCGGTGCGGGCCGAGCCGCTGCCGCCGATCGCGATGGCCTGGGGTGGGATGTGCGTCGGCGCAGTGGCGCTGGCACTGCTGGGGGTCGCCGGGGCGCTGCCGCTGCACGCGAAGGCGACCGACGTCAGCTTGCTGAACATGCGGGTCAGCTGGATCGTGCCCGTGCTCGGCCTGTCGCTGATCGCGGCGGCCTTCGCGTACGTGGCCGGGATCGCGGCGGCCCGGCGGCTGGGGGCGAAACTGGCCTCGTTCATCGGGATGACCGAGGTGCTGTTCGCCATCCTGTTCGCCTGGCTGGCGCTGGGTCAGCTGCCCACGCCGATCCAGTTCGTGGGCGGGGCGTTCATCCTGACCGGGATCGCGCTGGTCCGGGCCGGTGAAGGGTCGCCGGTCCCGGCCACCGCGGACGACGCCGAGGTCAACCCGGCTCAGCCGCGCGAGCCGGACCGCGTCTGACCGGGGCGTGCCGGGCCTCGGGCCAGGGCGAGCCGGACTGGCCACCAGGATGGGCCGGGCAGGCTGATTCGTGCGCCGTTGGCGGCAAATGCGCCCGGGCTCGTGACCGTTATTGTGGTCGCGAGCGGGCAGCCGGCAGGGGGAGCAGCAGTGAGCCAAGCACCAGGCCGCGGGGAAGCGGGCGGGATCCGCGCGTCGGACGCCGAGCGGGATGCGACCGTGGAACGGCTCCGGGAGGCGGCCGGTGAGGGACGGCTGACGCGGGAGGAGTTCAGCGACCGGATGGAACAGGCCAGCACGGCCAAGGCCCGGGCCGAGCTGGACCGGCTGCTGACCGACCTGCCCGCCAGCACCGACGTGGGCCGCGCCGGGCCGGGCGGGAGCACGGTGGCCGTAGGCGGGTCGGGGCCACCGTCCTGGCACGTCTCCCCCATCGGCGGGCTGAACGTCTCCGGCCCGTGGCGGATGGGCCGGCATCTGGTGGTGATCAGCCTGATCGGCGGGGCCCGGCTTGATCTGAGCCAGGCTGAACTGGCCGCCCGCGACGTCACGCTGACCAAGGTGTCGGTGATCGGCGGCATGCGGGCCCGGATCCCGCTCGGCATCCGGGTGGACGTGTCCGGCGTGAACCTGCTCGGCGGCACCGACGTGGAGAACGCGCTGGATCCGGGACCGGGCGCGCCGACCATCCACATCCGGGCGTTCTCGGTGATCGGCGGGATCCGCGTCCGCCGCGGCGGCCGTCGCCCCCGCGGCGGCCGGAGCGGCGATCGGAGCGGGACCCCGCCGCCGCTGGACGACCGTATGGGTCGCAAGGACGAAAAGCGGGCCTGGAAGGACGAACGACGGGCCTGGAAAGACCAGCGGCACGAGGAACGCCACGCCTGGCACGACGAGCGCAGGCGCGAACGCCGTGGTTACTGACGGGACCATTGCCGGCGCGTTGGCCGAGGTGACGCGTGAAACGGCGGCTTCTGCTGGATAACGCGGGGCGGGCGTTTATATGCGTTCGTTTCGTTTACCGGAGCTGAATTGGCTTGACACGCCAGCAACCGAAAGCAGCCGCGGCACAATTTTCCCGTACCGATAGGGATACGGTAAATCGTGCCGCGGCTGGCTGGCCATTGCCGCGACTCAGTCTTTCCTGGCGACACCGCCGATCAAGCCGTGCGTGATCACGGGCGGCCCATCGGTTTCGTCCGGCCGCCACAGCGCCAGCGGGGCCAGACCGGGCTCGACCAGGGTCCAGTCGCCGAACCAGCTCCGCACCGCGTCGGCTTCCCGCCAGTGCCCGGAGCCGAGCTGGTCGTGCATGATGCGCTCGACCTCTTCGACCAGCTCCTCTTCTGCGGGGTACTCCGGGCCAGGCCGGGCGAAACTGGAGATGACCAGGTAGCTGCCCCGGGGCAGGGCGTCCCGCAGTAGCGCCATGATCGCGCCTGGGTCGTCCTCATCGTCCACGTGGTGCATGACCGCGGTCAGCAGCAGGCCTACCGGCTGGCTGAAGTCCAGGAACTTCCTTACCTCCGGGTGATCGACGATCTCCATCGGCCGCCGCAGGTCAGCGGTCACTACCTCGGTGGTGACCGCATCGGCCAGCAGGGCCTGCCCGTGCACGTGAACCACCGGGTCGTTGTCCACGTAGACCGTGTGCACCGACGGGTTGATCTGGTGCGCGATCTCGTGCACGTTGCCGGCCGTGGGCAGACCCGACCCGATGTCCAGCAGCTGGGTCAGCTTGGCTTCGCCGACCAGGTGACGGACGGCCCGGCGCAAGAAGTCCCGGTTGGCGCGGGCGATAGCCGGAGCATCCGGCGTCACCCGCAGGACCGAGTCGACGACCTGCCGGTCGGCGGCGAAATTGTCCTTGCCGCCCAAGAAGGCGTTGTAGACCCGGGCGATGTTGGGCGCCCGGGCATCGACGCCAGGGGGTGGGTACCTGCTAATGGGGCGGAAAGGATCCTCTCCGGCCACGTGGGCCTCCATTTTGGACTAGGAATCGGCCCCCGACCTTAAGGCAACTTTAGCCTGAAAATTGCGCCGGCAAGGACTCCGAAGCACCCTTTCCCTGAACATGGGATCCCGCCCCCATGATCGTCCGGACACTTATGACTGAAATCCCGGCTAGAAAGCGAAAGGCCGCTGGCCAATACACGTGAGCTGTCGGCGGAGGACCGCTGATGGACAGAGCTGGGGGTCAGCGAGGGGCCAGGTCGCGGGGCGGACCGGTGGGCCGGCCAGTGGCACGGACCGCGAGGCCGGCCAGCGGCGCGGACCGCAGGGCCGGCCAGACTGGCGGGGTGCGAGTGACCGGAGTGGACGCCTGCCGGGGCGGGTGGGCCGGCGTCGACCTCGACGCCGATGAGGGCAGTGGGTGGTCCTCGGTCCGGGTGGCGGGCTCGCTGGCGGAATTGCTGGCCGGGGCGGCACCGGGACAGGTGGTCGGGATCGACATGCCGCTGGGGCTGCGGGCCAGCGGGTGGCGGGCCGCCGACGCCGAAGCGCGGCAGCGGCTGGGAGTCCGGCGCAGTTCGATCTTCGCGATCCCGCCCGCGGCGGTGTGGGAGCAGCCGGACTATCAGTCCGCGCTGGCGGTGTGCCGCCGGCTGACCGGCCAGGGGTTCAGCGTCCAGGCGTGGGGACTGCGCGGCAAGCTGCGGGAGGCGGCCGGCTACCGCGCACACAGCCCGCAGCGGCTGTACGAGGTCCATCCGGAACTGTCCTTCGCCACCATGGCCGGGGCGCCGCTGCCCGAACCGAAGAGCCGGCCCGCCGGGCAGGCCCTGCGGCGGTCAGTCCTGGCTGCGGCGGGGCTGGTCCTCACCGACGATCCGGCCTGGCGGCGGGCCACGGTGGACGTGCTGGATGCGGCCGCGGTGGCCTGGACCGCACGGCGGATCGCGACCGGCCAGGCCGTGGTGCTGCCGGATCCCCCGCAGACCGGGGAGGATGGCCTGGAGATCGCGATCAGGTACTGAGGGCGAGGGGACGCGGATGGCCGACAACGGGCACGGACCGGCGATGACCAAGCAGGAGGCGGCCGCGGCCGGCCGGGCGGCCAAGGTGCGGCTGGGCCTGACCTGGGCGCAGATCGCCGAGGCGGTCGGGCGGCCGGTCGCGTGGACCACGACCGCGCTGCTGGGCCAGCACCCGATGAGCGACGGCGAGGCGGCCGCCGCGGCCGTCCTGCTCGAGCTGGACCAGGACACCGAGGTGGCGCTGCGGCTGCAGCCGACCCGGGGCGCGCTGGACACCCCGGTGCCGACGGACCCCACGATCTACCGGTTCTACGAGGTGCTCCAGGTCTACGGCCCCACGATCAAGGAACTGATTCACGAGGAGTTCGGCGACGGCATCATGAGCGCGATCAACTTCCGGATGGACATCGCGCGCGAGCCGGACCCGGCCGGGGACCGCGTGGTGGTCACGCTGAACGGGAAGTTCCTGCCGTACCAGTGGTGAGCGGCCGGGCTGGCCGCCGGAGTGCTGTGGCCCTCACTGCACCGCGAAGTCGGCGAAGTCGAAGCCAGGGGCGACCACGCAGCTGACCAGGACCTCCTGGTCACCGGCCGGGCGGGCCGACTGCCAGTGGGCGCCGGGGACGACGTGCTGCGGGGTCTGGCCCGTGGCCAGATCCGGACCCAGCGTGACCGAGGCCGGATCCGGTACCGGGGCCGGCCCGGCGCCGCCCAGCAACAGGGTCAGCGGGCCGCCGGAGTGCCACAGCCAGACCTCGTCCGAGCGGACCGTGTGCCAGGCCGATTCGGTGCCCGGGGTGAGCAGGAAGTAGATCCCGGTGGCGGCGGCCCGGCGTCCCGGGTAGCCGTCCGGCTGGTACGAGGGGCCGGCCGCCCAGGTCTGGCGGTACCAGCCGCCCTCCGGGTGCGGGATCAGGTCGAGGACCTCGGCCGTGGGCGGCCGGGGGTCCAGCGCGGTGAACCGGCCCGCCGGGTCCTGGCGGGCGAACCGGACCTCGGTGACCGCGGTCAGCTCTACCGGCCCGTACACGTGCGGGAACAGGGTGCCCGCGGCCACCCCGGGCGGCGGAGCCGGATCGGCGGCCTCGAAGCGCACCGGGGCGGACAGCCGCGACTCGTCCAGGGCCAGCGCGACCAGCGGCAGGGCCGAGTCGGCGAACCGGTCGTTGGCCACGGCCAGCAGGGTGGACTCGTCCGGCGACGCGTGCACGAACGGCGCCGCGTCCCGTCCCGCGGTGTCCTCGGTGCCGGGTACGAAGGGGCCGTCACCAGAAGACTGCCAGCACGGCAGCGGCAGCAGATGCCAGATCATGCGCGGACCCTATCCGAGCGGAACCGGCTCCAGCGGTACCGGGTACCAGGCCGCCGGGTCGCCGGGGCGGGCGGTGAAGTCGTACCGGATCCCGTCCGGGGTCAGCGCGACCAGGGAGATCGAGGTCGTGCCCCAGATCCGGCCTTCGCCCAGGTCCCGCCGCACGATCAGCGCCCGCGGGTCGTCCGGGCTCAGCCCGGCGCCGTTCAGCAGCGGCAGCCAGCCACTCCAGGCGTCTTCGATGGTGACCCCCGGCTTGGGCTGCGGGAACGGGATGGTGGCCAGCCGGGCCTGGTAGTAGCCGATGCGCTCGATCTCGTGTTCCCCGGCATCGGGCCGCAGTTCACCGGCCAGGCCGCTGTTGACCACCAGGTGCAGGCCGGGGGCCAGGTCCCGGCGACGGAACCGGTCCCCGTCCCACTCCTGCAGTTCCACCC
>CAXUJF010000303.1:7231-7523 GCA_964250865.1 uncultured Streptosporangiaceae bacterium | reverse complement strand
CCACCGGCCCCGGCCCCGGCTACGGCCGGCCGGCCCACTACCGCCTCCATGCAGGCCGTGCGGACGATGGCGCAGCGGATGGACCTGCTGACCGCGATCACCCGGCTGCTGCTGGAGAACAGCACGTTCAGCGAGTCGCTGACCATGCAGCGGTGCGGGAGGTTGCTGGCCGAGGAGTTCGCGTCCTGGGTCCTCATCGACGTCATCCGCGGCCGGGGGGGGCCCCGCCCCGGCGGGGGGGGGGGGGGGGGGCGGGGGGGCGCCCGCGGCGCCCCCGGGCGGGCCCGGGGCC
>CAXUJF010000303.1:6181-7221 GCA_964250865.1 uncultured Streptosporangiaceae bacterium | reverse complement strand
AGGTCGCGGTGGGGCCGCCGGGAGAGGAGTCCCAGCTGGCCGCCCGGGACGTCCGCGGCGCCGACCCGGAGCCGGGCTCACTGCCCGCCCAGGTCTACGAGACCGGCAAGTCCCAGCTCCAGGCCCGCTCCGACGACACCGGCATGCTGGGCGCCGGCCCGGACGGCGTGCCGCTGCTGATGAAGCTCGGGGCCACCTCGGTGCTGAGCGTCCCGATCGCCGAAGGCCAGCACGGCTACGGCGTGATCACACTGTGCCGCAGTTCCAGCGAGGGCCCGTTCCAGATCGCCGACCTGGCCCTGGCCGAGGAACTGGGGGCCCAGCTCGCGGTGGCCATCCGGGTCGACCGGCTGTTCCGGCGGCGGTCCGAGGTGGCCGAGGCGCTGCAGGCCAGCCTGCTGCCCCGGGTGCTGCCCGACGTGCCCGGGATCGAGCTGGCCGCGGCGTACATGGGCGCCACCGAGGGGCTGGACGTCGGCGGCGACTTCTACGACGTGTACCCCATCCCCGGCGGCTGGGGCCTGGCCATCGGCGACGTCACCGGCAAGGGCGAGGAAGCGGTCGCGCTCACCGCCGCCGCCCGGTACGCGATCCGGGTCATCGCCCACTGGGAGGCCGACCCGATCCAGGTGCTGCGCCGGGCCAATGAAGTGCTGCTGTCGGCCGAGGGCAGCGGCCGGTTCGTGACGGCCAAGACCGCCCAGCTGACCTGGCGCGGCGGCCTGCTGCACGTGTCCCTGGGCACCGCGGGCCACCCGGGCCCCGCCGTGGTCCGCGCCGACGGCCGGGTCGAGATGACCGGCGGCGGCGGGCTGCCCTTGGGCCTGTTCCCCGAGGCCCAGCCCGGCCTGGAGGAGATCGACCTGGCCAAGGGGGACACTCTGTTCTTCTTCACCGACGGCCTGACCGAGACCCGCAGCGCCGACATGCGCTACTTCGAGGAACGGCTGGCCGACGAGCTGGTGTCGCGGGGGGGGCGCGGCCCCCGCGGCCGGGCCCGAGGGTCGGGCAGGGGGGTGTGGTGGACGGCGAAACGGCAT
>CAXUJF010000303.1:0-6171 GCA_964250865.1 uncultured Streptosporangiaceae bacterium | reverse complement strand
GATTTGGCCGGCACGGTGAGGCGCTCGCTGGGGGCGGGGGCGGGCCGAGCCGCCCGCGACGTAGTGGCCGGCATCCAGGCCCGGGCGGAGGCGTTCTCCGCCGGAGAACTGCGCGACGACCTGACCGTCCTGGCCCTGCGGGTGCTCGACCCACCCAGCGACAGCTAGACCGCTAGGTAGCTGAGCAGCCGGGCGGCTAAGCGGGCGGCTCCTCGTAGACGTCCTCGATGACCTCGGTGTCGCCGGGAGCGAGCCGCTGGGGCGGGGCCGCGGGCGGCTCAGGTGGGTCGATCGGCTCGGCGAAGTAGGTGTTGGCCCGCTCGGTGGCCATCTCTTCGGCCGGGGTCCGGGCGTGGGTCGACTCCTCGCCCGGGTCCATCTCGGACTCCGGGCTCTGCAGCCGGCCCACCTCTTCGTCCGGCTCCAGGCTGGGGCGGTCCGGAATCCCGGCCTCGGCATTGCCGCGGCCCGGGTTCTGCAGGACGTACGGGGGGTAGGCGCGCTGGTCCACCCGGGTGGTTCCGCCGCTCCGGGTCCGGCGCACGACCACGCGCCGTCCCAGCCATTCGTAGCCGCGCCGCGGGGTGACCAGCCCGATGATGCCCACGATCATCACCACGACGCCGAAAATATGCAGATTGAACACCGAGGTATTCGCGGTGACCGCGAAAGTGAAAATGGCCCCGACGGCGATCCAGAACAGGCAGATCCCGGTCTTCATGGGGTTCCCCTCTCAGGAGAATGCTCTAGCGGTCGCGCGCTCAGGCTGGGCCGCAGATAGGTGTACCCCGAATGCCCGGAAGGGTATCGAATCGGCGCCGCGGTCGGGGGCTGGCACGCGGCGGCCGGAAAAATTGTGGCCATGGTGCCGTGAGCCTTCCCGTCAGGTCGCTTTTTACGCCCCTGATCCGGTTTCGCCGTTTCCCAGCAATTGCTCCCGCAGGTAACCCAGCGACTGAGCCAGTAGCCGGGACACGTGCATCTGCGAGATGCCCAGCCGCTCGCCGATCTCGGTTTGGGTCAAGTTGCCGTAAAACCGCAGGGTCAAGATGCGCTGCTCGCGCCGGGGCAGGTCCTGCCAGTGGGTGCTGACGGCCGCCATGTCCACCGCCTGCTCGACGCCTTCGTCGTCCGCTCCCAGCAGGTCGGCCAGCTGCAGCTGGTCCTCGTGGCCAGAGACCGGCGCGTCCAGTGAATAGGTGTGGAACACCAGGTCCGCGCGGCGGGCTTCGCCCAGGTCGTCCGGCCCCACCCCGAGGTGCCCGGCCAGTTCGGTCTCGCTCGGGGTGTGGCCGAGCGAGTGGGTCAGGTCCTCGGTGGCCTGGCGCATCTCCAGCAGCAGTTCCTGGGCCGACCGGCGCACGTGGAGCTGCCAGCGCTTGTCCCGGAAGTGCCGCTTGATCTCGCCGCTCACGCAGGGCTGGGCGTAGGCCGGCAGGCTGCCGCCGATGTCGGGATCGAAGTTGTTGATCGCCTTGAGCAGGCCCACGTATCCCACCTGCATCAGCTCTTCAGCCGACTCCGGACTGCTCTGGTAGGGGCGGACACAGGACCGCACCAGCTTCTGGTACCGGCCGATCAGGGTTTCGCAGGCCCGGGCGCGCAGGTCGGCCTCGCGCGGCAGCGTGTGGACCATGCGCAGCAGGTCGCGGTCCTCCAGCCCGCACAGCAGCTCGCGCTGGACGGTAGGCGGGCGCGCGGCCAGGCCCATCACCATGACGTCGCTGGGGAACTCACGGACGCGCCCGCTCTGCTCCACCTTGACCACCATCTGCGGGCCTTTCTTCTCGTACCCCCGAGACGTTTCACCTACCTGTGTGTTCGGCTTTCAAACGTGCGGGTAGAGCGTTGCCTATGAGCGAAGCCAGTGGACCGTACGACGGCGAACAGACCAACCAGGCCCGGGACGAGCCGATCCCGGCCAGTCACGACGACGATCGCGGCGGCGGGAACACGCCCCTGCAACGCGTCCAGGAGGCCCAGCCGATGGCGGCGGCGCCGGACGAGACCGGGCCGGGTAAGGCCGTGCAGGACATGATGCCGTCCGGGCCGGCCCCGCAGGGCGACGTGCCCGACGCGCCGGGGGTCCAGGTGGCGACGACGGACGCTCCGGGAGACGATGATCAAGATGGCCGTCCGGGGCCGGTGCGCACCGTCAGCAACTCGGTGCCGGGTAAGCCGGACGGGGAGGTCGACACGCGGCACTGACCGGCCGCGGCCAGGGAAGGTGCGGCGAGATGAGCAGCACGGGGCCAGGGACGAGGAACGGGAAGCAGCCGGACTGGCTCGAACCTGAGCTGGCCACCCTCACCCAGGAGCGGTTCTCCGATTCGGGCTGGCTGTTCGAGCGGAAGCTGGATGGCGAGCGCTGCCTGGCGTTCCGCTCGGGGGACTCGATCCGGCTGATGACCCGCAACCAGAAGGAGGTGGCCAACAACTACCCCGAGGTCGCAGGCGCGCTGCGCGAACAGAGCTCCGGTGACTTCATCGTGGACGGGGAGATCGTCGCCTTCAAGGGTAGCGAGACCCGGTTCGAACTGCTTCAGCAGCGGATCCACGTCACCAGCCCCAGCGAGAAACTGCTGCGTACGGTGCCGGTGTTCTACTACATCTTCGACGTGCTGTACGCCGATGACCGGGACGTCCGCCCGCAGCCTCTGCGCGAGCGCAAGGACTTGCTGCACCGGGTGCTGTCGTTGCGCGACCCGTTGCGGTTCACCGAGCACCGGGACACCGAGGGCGAGGCGTTCTACGCCGAGGCCTGCCAGGCCGGCTGGGAGGGGCTGATCGCCAAGCGCGCCGACGCCCCGTACCGGGCCGGCCGGAGCCGGGACTGGCTCAAGTTCAAGTGCGACACCAACCAGGAGTTCGTCATCGGCGGGTACACCGACCCGCAGCGGTCCCGGATCGCGTTCGGCGCCCTGCTGCTCGGTTACTACGACGCCGACGGCAAGCTGGCCTACGCGGGCAAGGTGGGCACCGGGTTCGACACCAAGACCCTGCGCAGCCTGCTGGCCGAGCTGGAGGAGATCGGGCAGGACCAGACGCCGTTCGACCACGGCGACCTGCCCCGGTCCGGGGTGCACTGGGTCCAGCCGCAGCTGGTGGCCCAGATCGGGTTCTCCGAGTGGACCCGGGACGCCCAGCTGCGCCACCCCCGGTTCCAGGGCCTGCGCCGCGACAAAGCCGCGTCCGAGGTGGTCCGGGAGGTGCCGACGTGAGCTCGGTGAAGATCGACGGCAAGCACGTCGAGGCATCCGGGGTCAGCTTTGAGCTGAGCAACACCGGCAAGGTGCTCTTCCCCATCGAAGGCACTGCCGACGGCATCACCAAGGGCGAGCTGGTCGAGTACTACGCCGGGGTCGCGGACGCGATGCTGCCGTACCTGAAGGACCGGCCCATCGCCATGGCCCGGTACCCCGACGGCATCACCAAGCAGCGGATCTTCCAGAAGAACCCCGGCAAGTACTTCCCGGACTGGATCACCAGCGTCGAGGTCAAGAAGGAAGGCGGCACGCTCCGGCACGTCGTCTGTGACAAGGCCGCCACCCTGCTCTACCTGGCCAACCAGGCCGTCATCGAGTTCCACGTGTTCCTGTCCCGGGTCGACAGCCTGCAGTGCGCCGACCAGGTCGTGGTCGACTTCGACCCGCCCGACAACGACGGCTTCGACCAGGCCCGCCACTGCGCGCTCTGGCTGCGCGCGCTGCTGGAAGACGAGTTGGGCCTGACCAGCTACGTGAAGACCACCGGCGGCAAGGGCCTGCACGTGCACGTTCCGCTCAACCGCAAGCAGGGCTTCGAAGAGACCCGGACCTTCGCCCGGGAGGCGTCCCAGGTCCTGGCGGCCCGGCACCCGGACGTGGTGACGGTCGAGCAGCGCGTCCAGGCCCGCGGCCACCGCGTCTACGCCGACGTCATGCGCGACGCCTACGCCCAGACCGTCGTCGCCCCGTTCACCGTTCGCGCCCGCCCCGGCGCCCACGTGGCCACCCCGCTGCACTGGGCCGAGGTCGAGGATCCGGCCCTGACCCCCGGGCGCTTCACCCCGCGCACCGTCCCCGAGCGCCTGGCCAGCACCGACGATCCCTGGGCGGGCATGACCCGGCACCGCTACGACATAGCCGCCGCCCGCGACCGCCTGGCCAAGCTCACCACCGCATGAGTCCCCTCCGGCGAGGCTGCACCCGTGTGCTCGGCGCGCCCCACCTAGCCCCCCACGTCACACTCGCCGCGTGAGTCTGCCCACTGCGGGGTTACTGCGGGGGCTGGGGACAGTAATAAGCAAATCCTGCACAAAAATGTCCCCAGATCCCCGCGTCGCCGCCCATCCAGTCACATCAGTCACGGGAGCAATTCCGGCGGACGCATGAGTCACACCCGACTAAGCCATTGCCCAGGGTGGTCACGCTGCGGCGCTTCGTTGAAGCTGTGTGCGCTGATCAGGGCTGAAGTGACTCAGCCAGCCTCTTGGCGTCGATCAAGCGCAAGCCCGTCAGCTCCCGGACACGGCGTACGGCGGGTATGAACTGCCCGCCCGCGAGCAAGGCTTGCAATTCGGCCTTCCCCTCCTGATCCAGAAGCGAAACTAGCAGCTCGCCAGCCCGGCGATCAGCTTCCCGCTGGAGATCTCGCGGGACTCGGACCGGCCAGAACCACAAACGCCGCTGTCGGGCTCCGCTATCGGGCATACGCGGATGTTACCGGCGCAGGTTCGGCACCCGTCTCCCTGATTGGCTCGGCCGGACGTCCGCGCACTTCCAGCCCGCCCCTGGCCCGTGCCTGAAAGTAACCTGATGATCAAGTCCATTTCCGGTTATCTCTGCCATCACGAGCATCGTTTACCTCTAGCGTGGTTGCGGGGTTAATTTCGCCGGCCGGGGCAGCCGGGCTACGGGGGATCAGGCCGGGAACCATCGGGCCGGGAACGGAGGGCGTGGTGGCGCGCAAGTCGTTCACCTGGGCCCGCCGGGGAGTCCTGGCCGCGACGCTGCTGGCCGTCGCGCTCGTGCCGTACCCGGTGATCGGCTCGGCGTCGACCCCGGCCGCCGCCCCGTGCCATCCGAAATGCGGTCAGACCGGGACCGCCGGGAAGATCCTCTGGAGCCGGGAGCTGCCCGGTACCTGGACGGCCAGCGGCGGGCTGACCGGCACCGTCCCGGTCAGCGGGCAGGCCTACGTCGCGGTGGGCAACGGGGTCGCCGCGGTCGGGCTGGGGATGGACCTGCGTGCTTACAACTCCCGCACCGGCCAGCCCCAGTGGCAGCTGGCCCTGCACGGGTTCCCGGCGGATTCGGCCATCGTATCGGTCCGGGTCTGGCCGGGCGTGGTCACCGCGGGCGTGACCTACGGCCCCGGCGGCAATAAACGGGCCGAGATCGTGATCAACAGCGCCACCGGGCAGGAGTACCGCTGGCATCCGGCCACGCCGTTCGGCGGAGCGGTGTCCGCCACCGCACAGACAACCGTGGTCGTCGGGCCGGGCGCGGTCACCGCCTACGACACCACCACCGGCCGGGTGCGCTGGAGCCAGCCGACCGGGACCCCCGATCAGGCCTGGCAGGCCGACGGCCCCGATCTGTACGTGACCGTGGCCGCCGACGGCTATCTGGGCACCGAGCCGGTGACCGCGCTGCGCCGCATCGACATGGGCACCGGCCGGGAGACGATCGTCCGGCCGTCGGCCTCGTCGTTCTCCGGCACGCTCAGCGGCGTGGTCGGCAACGTGGTGCTGTTCTCCAGCGCCACCGGTGTGACCGCCTATGACGGGCTGACCGGGCTGTGGATGTGGTCGCTGGCCGGGGTGGTACCCGAGGGCACCGACGCGGCTCAGGGCCGTTTCAACCTGACCCAGGGCACCTCGTTGCTGGCCGTCGACCCGCTCACCGGTCACCTCACGGCCCGCGCCCCGGGCTCGGCTGTCGCGGGCTCGGCCGGGATGTTCGCGGTGCGCGGCGGCGTGGCCCTCGGCCTCGACCAGGGAGCCAGCGGCGAGGCCTGGGGGTACGACCTCAGCGCTCAGCGGGTCATCTGGACCGCGTCCCACCTGCCCTGGCCGCACTACTTCGTGGACACCAGCGGGATCGGCGGCAGCGCCGAACCCGACGGCGCCACCGTGGTCGTAGCCGCCTGCGTCAAGCTCGGCCCGGAGCCGGCCACCCAGTCCACGTC
>CAXUJF010000302.1:0-7544 GCA_964250865.1 uncultured Streptosporangiaceae bacterium | reverse complement strand
GTTCGGGGCCGGGCGGGCGCCGGCCGCACGGTCGATGGGCCTGCTCGGGGCCGTCCCCCTCGGCGCGCTCTTGCTCGCGCTGCTCGCGTTGATCGTCGTTTCGGTGGTCATCTCCGTTGGCGTCGGCGCCGTGCCTATCCCGCCGGGCCGCGTCGCGGGCATTCTGCTGCACGACCTGACGGGCGGCCTCCTCGGTGGCCGCGCCACCTGGTCGCCGACCGACGAGGAGATCGTGTGGCAGTTCCGCGCTCCGCGCGTGCTGCACGCCGTGGTGGTCGGGGCCGGCCGCGCCGGGGCCGGGGCGGCGGGGGCGACCGCGGAGAGCACCCCGGCGGCGACCCCGGCCGAGGCGCCGGAAACAGCACCGGATGCGCCCCCCGTCGCGGTCCCGCAGGGTCTGACGGTGCTGGAGGACCCGGGATTCGCCCCGGTCGAGGCCACTCAGGGTGACGATCAAGAGCCAGTCGCCGCTATAACAGACTCCGGCCGACCCGCGCTCCCGGCCGCCGCACCGCCACCACCCGCGCTGGCCGCACCCGGGCCCGCCTCCGCACGAGCCGAGCTGACCGGCGGGGAACCATCCGGCGGCGGGCCAGCGGCCGGCACGGACGCCGGGACAGACGCCGGGACAGGCGCCGGGACAGGCGCCGAGGAGCCCGAACCCGGAAGTGCCCGGATCTACGTCCTGGACAGCTCCGGCCGCTCCCGGTCCTGACAAGGTCTACCCTGACCGGCATGGACGATGATCACGGGACGATCCCTGGCGACCAGGACACGCCGCTGCACCCGGACCTGGCGCCGCTCGCCTTCCTGCTGGGCCGCTGGGAAGGGGCCGGGGTCGGTGGCTACCCGACGATAGAGAGCTACCAGTTCGGCCAGGAGATGACCTTCAGCCACAACGGGAAGCCGTTCCTCAGCTACACCAGCCGCACCTGGCGGCTTGACGCTGAGGGTCACCTCGGTCTGCCGCTGGCCACCGAGACCGGGTTCTGGCGGCCGCAGCCGGAGGGCCAGGTCGAGCTGCTGCTCGCGCACCCCACCGGCATCATCGAGATTTACCTGGGCGAAGTCTCCGGGACCCGGGTCGACCTGGCCACCGACGTGGTGGCCCGGACCGAATCGGCCAAGGAATACACGGCCGGCCGACGGCTGTACGGACTGATCGGTGACGACCTGGGCTGGGCCTATGACATGGCTGCGGAAGGGCAGCCGCTCCAGTCGCACCTCTCGGCGCAGCTCAAGCGGATCGGCTGAGCGGGGGAAGTAAAAACCCCCCGGGCTGCTCCCGCACGATGGCGGGGACCGGCTGGACACTGCCGATCGGCCCGGGGGGCCGGTGTCTGTCCAGAATTGCCGACCGCCGTCCCACAGGACGTCTGGGCACGGTCACTAGGGGTCCCTTGGAAAGGAGAGACCAGTAACCAGCCCGCGCGTGCGGCGCCTTATGCCGCGGTGCGCGCGTCGGCGGGTCAGCGGCTAGCGGACAGCCACCTCACGAGTCCAACGTTTATGCATGCTGTGGACCACCTCCTTTCCCGTGTAAAACGCACGCTACGTCACAGGAGGCTCCCGAAGCAAGATGATTTTCGCGGCCCCGGAAAGCACCCGCTTCACCCGTCCCGTCCTGCGGCCGGCCCGACTAAACTGCGGGCATGGCGCAAGCCCGGGACACCGAACGCGCCCCGCACGACTGGGATGCGCAGTTGCGGGCCCGTGGCTACCGGGCCACGCCCCAACGCCAGCTCGTGCTGGAGGCCCTGGCCACGTTGCGGCACGCTACTCCGGAAGACGTCGGGGCCCGGGTCAACCAGGCGGCCCGTGGGGTCAACACCTCGACCATCTACCGGACCCTGGAGCTGCTGGAGCAGCTCGGCATGGTGACCCACACCCACCTCGGGCACGGGGCGCCCACCTACCACCTGGCCGAGGACGCCGACCACGTCCACCTGGTCTGCCGGGGCTGCGGGAAGATCACCGAGATCAGCCCGGACGTGGCCCGGCCGCTGGTCGCGACGCTGGATGCCGAGCAGGGCTTCGAGACCGACGTCGGCCACCTGACCGTGTTCGGGCGCTGCGCGGACTGCCGCCCGGTGACCGCCTGAGCCGCGGCCAGCCCGGCTTGCACCACGCGTAATCTAAGACCATGAACAGCCCGCTTCTTGCCACTCCCGGAGCCGTCCACGCCGAAGGGCTGGACGCCGGTGTGGCCGCCCATTACGGAGACCCGGCACGCGCGCCGCGCGCCCGGGCCCGCGCCGCCGGGCTGGGGGACCGGACGCACCGCGGTGTCGTCCGGGTGACCGGCCCGGACCGGCTCAGCTGGCTGCACAGCCTGACCTCCCAGCATCTGGACGCGCTGCCGGCCGGGCCGACCGCGCAGGCGCTGATCCTGAGCCCGAACGGGCACGTGGAGCACCACCTCACGCTGACCGACGACGGCACCACGACCTGGATCCACGTCGAGCCGGGTACGGCGGCACCGCTGGTGGAGTTCCTCGACTCGATGCGGTTCATGCTCCGGGTCGAGGTCGCCGACGTGACCGGCGACTACGCGGTGCTGACGGTGGCCGGCCCGGACACGGCCAGCGCCGCCCGGGCCATCGCCGCCGCCGCGGTGGGCCAGACCGAGGGCGCGGTCGGCTCGGACTACCTCGTGCCCCGCGAGCAGGTGGCCACGCTGGCCGCGGCCGCCCAGGACGACGGGGCCCGGCTGGCCGGGATCTGGGCCTACGAGGCGTTCCGCATCGCTGCGCACCAGCCGCGGTACGGGCTGGACACCGACCACAAGACCCTCCCGCACGAGGTCGGCTGGATCGAATCGGCCGTTCACCTGTCCAAGGGCTGCTACCGCGGCCAGGAGACGGTGGCGCGGGTGCACAACCTCGGCCACCCGCCCCGGCGGCTGGTGTTCCTGCATCTGGACGGGAGCGTGGACCGGCTGCCCGCCCACGGCGACGAGGTCGAGCTGGACGGCAAGGTGGCCGGCTTCGTCGGCTCCGCCGCCCGGCACTTTGAGCTGGGGCCGATCGGGCTGGCCCTGGTCCGCCGGACCGTGCCGGTGGACCAGCCGCTGCTGGCCGGTGGGGTGGCTGCCGCCCAGGAAGTCATCGTGCCGCCGGACGCGGGCGCTAATGTGACCATCGACCGGGCGGCGTTCGCGCGCCGCTGAACCCGGCCCGGGCTGGCCGAAGACTGCGACGGAGGTCTCCTTCTTGCTGCGCCGAACCCTGCTGGCCGCCGCCTCCAGCGGCCGGCTGCACCAAGCCGTGATCACGGCTCCGCAGACCCGCGCCATCGTCGACCGCTACGTGGCCGGGAACACGACCGCCGACGCGGTCCGCACCGCCCGTGCCCTGCGGTCGTCCGGCCTGCTGGTGTCGCTGGACTACCTGGGTGAGGACACCAACGACGTCGGCCAGGCGGCCGAGGTCGCGGCCACCTACGTGGGCCTGCTCCGGGAGCTGTCCGAGGCCGGGCTGGCCGGGGGCGGCCGGTGCGAGGTGTCGGTCAAGGCCACCGCGGTCGGCTTGTTCCTGCCCGATCACGGTGCGAAGACCGCGACCGAGAACATCGCCCGGATCTGCACCGCGGCGCGTAACGCCGGCACCACCGTCACCCTCGACGCCGAGGAACACACCGCGGTCGGCCCGACCCTGCGGATCGCGGAGGAACTGCGGGCCGACTTTCCCGACCTCGGCTGCGTGGTCCAGTCCCGGCTGCGCCGGGCCGAGGCGGACTGCGAGCGGCTGGCCGCCAGCGGTGCCCGGGTCCGGCTGTGCAAGGGCGCCTATGACGAGCCCCCGGACGTCGCCTTCACCCGGCGGCAGGACGTGGATCTGTCCTACGTCCGGTGCCTCAAGCTGCTCATGTCCGGCTCCGGCTATCCGATGCTGGCCACGCACGACCCCCGGCTGGTCGACATCGCCACCGCGCTGGCCCTGCTCACCGGCCGGTCCGCGGACCGGTTCGAGTACCAGATGCTGTACGGCATCCGGCCCACCGAACAGCAGCGGCTGGCCGACGCGGGGTCGCAGGTCCGGGTGTACGTGCCCTACGGCAGCGACTGGTACGGCTATCTGGTCCGCCGGCTGGCCGAGCGGCCCGGTAACCTCGCCTTCTTCCTGCGCTCACTCGCCCCGTCGTGGCGGCAACCGCAGCGCTAGCTAACAAAGGGGTGACACCCAGATGATCGCGATCCTCGGCACCGGCAAGATGGGCGAGGCACTGCTGTCTGGCCTGCTGCGGGCGGGGCACCCGGCGGCGGAGGTGCTCGCGGTGGCGCGCCGCCCGGAACGGCGGGCCGAGCTGCAGGAGCGCTACGGCGTGCAGACCCCGGACGCCACCGAGGCGGCCAAGGTCGCGGACACGCTGGTGCTGGCGGTCAAGCCGCAGGACATGGGCACGCTGCTGGACGAGATCGCCGCGTTCGTGCCCGCCACCGACGACCGGCTGGTGATCTCGGTTGCCGCGGGCATCACCACCGCGTTCATCGGGCACCGGCTGGCCGGGGACATCCCGGTCGTCCGGGTCATGTCCAACACGCCCGTGCTGGTCGACGAGGCGATGAGCGTCATCTCCGCGGGCCCGCACGCGCGTGAGGAGCACCTGCGCCGGGCCGAGAAGCTGCTCCGCCCGGTGGGCAAGGTGCTACGGATCCCCGAATCGCAGCAGGACGCCGCCACCGCGCTGTCCGGCAGCGGGCCGGCCTACCTGTACTTCCTGGTGGAGTCGATGGTGGACGCGGGCATCCTGCTCGGCGTGCCCCGGGCCACCGCCCTGGAGATGGTGACCCAGGCCGTGTTCGGCGCGGCCACCATGCTGCGGGAGTCCGGCGAGCATCCGGTGATTCTGCGCGAGGCGGTGACCTCGCCGGCGGGCACCACCATCGCCGCGATCCGGGAGCTGGAGAACCATGCCGTGCGGGCGGCCTTCATCGCCGCGATCGAGTCCGCGCGGGACCGGAGCCGCGAGCTCGCAGGTGGCTGAGATCTCACCGGGAGAGACCGCAATGACGTGCTCTTTGGCGGTGAGCTGGGACGACCGGCTCACCAGCTACGACTTCGGCCCCGGCCATCCGCTCGCCCCGGTCCGGGTGGAGCTGACCATGGCCCTGGCCCGTGAGTTCGGCCTGCTGGACGCGCCCGGCGTATCCATGATTACGCCCGAGGCCGCCTCGCCGGAACTGCTCGAGCTGGTGCACGACGACGTGTACCTGGCCGCGGTCGAGCGGGCGGGTGACCTCGCCGCCCGTGGTGAGCCGCTCGATCCGCGCTCGCTGTTCTTCGGGCTGGGTACCGCGGACGACCCGGTCTTCCCGCACATGCACCAGGCCAGCGCGCTGGTAGCGGGGGCTACCCTGGCCGCGGCCCAGGCCGTCTGGACGTCCGCGGCCGCGCACGGCATCAACGTGGCTGGCGGCCTGCACCACGCGATGCGCCGGGCGGCGAGCGGTTTCTGCGTCTACAACGACCCGGCCATCGCCATCGCCTGGCTGCTGGAGCAGGGCGCGGACCGGATCGCCTACGTGGACCTGGACGTGCACCACGGTGACGGGGTGCAGGACGCGTTCTACGGCGACCCGCGGGTACTGACCATCAGCCTGCACGAGGACCCCACCACGCTGTTCCCGGGGACGGGCCGGCCGTCGGAGACCGGCGCCGGGCCGGGCGAGGGTTACGCCGTCAACGTCGCGCTGCCGGCCGGCACCGGGGACGCCGGCTGGCTGCGGGCCTTCGACGCGGTGGTCCCGCCCCTGCTGCGATCGTTCCAGCCCCAGCTGCTGGTCAGCCAGCACGGGTGCGACAGCCACCGGCTGGACCCGCTGGCCCACCTGGAGGTCACCGTGGACGGGCAGCGCCGGGCTCAGTCCCTGGTCCACGAGCTGGCGCATGAGACCGCGGGTGGCCGGTGGCTGTGCACCGGCGGCGGCGGTTACGCGCTGGCCGCCGTGGTGCCCCGGTCCTGGACCCATCTGCTGGGTATCGCCAGCGGCCGGCCGGTCGACCGGGCCGAGCCCACCCCGGCCGCCTGGCGGGAGCTGGTGCGCCGCCGGACCGGCACCGAGCCACCCGAATTGATGACCGACGGCGCGTCTGATGATTTCACTCCGTTCGAAGCGGGCTTCGATCCGGCCGATCCGGTCGACCGCGCCATCATGGCCACCAGGAATGCGGTGTTTCCGTCACACGGCCTGATGCCGGGCCTTTGATCTCCTCGTGATCTCCGGGCCGCCCGCCGCCATCAGGACGGACTATTGGTTATCCAAGCCTCTTAGAACAAATAATTATCAGTGCGCACCATTGGTCCCACCAGGAACGCGAGACACCCCGTGGCCTGCGGCTTCGCCGCCACTAGGGGCCGGGAGCGCCGTGCACGCGGCGTGATCGCCTGATCTCGTCTCTTGCTCTTTTCCGTGCGCGACTTACTCTGGAGACGTACGTGACTGGTGCGCCGAATCCGGTTAAGCGTGCACGGCTCCGTGCGGAAGTGGGGCAGGGATGGCTGCGGATACAACTCCCCTTAGCGACGTCCGATTTCTCACCGTGTCGGAAGTGGCCACGATTATGCGCGTGTCGAAGATGACCGTGTATCGTCTCGTCCACTCCGGCGAGCTGGAGGCCATCCGGGTCGGCCGCTCCTTCCGGGTTCCGGAGGCGGCGGTCAACTCGTACCTCAGGGATGCCTTCGTCGGTACCGGCTGACACCCTCGCCGGGGCTCCTGGCTGGCCCATTTGCTGGCCTCGTTGGCCAGCACTGTCACGGGATGGTCCGGTCGGCGCGGTAACCTTCTACACCGGGTCGATCGCCCAGCCGCCCTCGTTCGAGGTGGGCACGGTGCGTGGCCGCCTTTCCGTACAGTTCGAGTGAGGGTGTTTCGTGGGTTCAGTCATTAAGAAGCGTCGCAAGAGGATGGCGAAGAAGAAGCACCGCAAGCTGCTGAAGAAGACTCGTATCCAGCGCCGTAACAAGAAGTAACCAGCCCGGGACTCCTGACGCTGGCACGCTTACGGGTCGCGCCATCCCGCCGCGTCAGGCACCATAGGCGTCAATGTCTACTTCCGTGCTGGTCGCGATCGCAGGCGCACTGGTCGCCGCGGTAGGCACTGGTCTCCTTACCGGCCGGTGCGTCCGCAGGCCCCGGCCCAGTCTCATCGCCTGGACCGTTGGCATGTCCGCCATCGCCGTGGCTCTGCTGGCCCAGGGCATCGGCTACGCGACCGGCTTCGAGGCTTGGACGTTCCGGGTCATCCAGTTGTCCGCCCAGCTCGTGGCGCCGCTGCTGCTGGCCTGGGGCCTGGTTGAGCAGGTGGCACGGGGGGCTGCGGTGCGATTCGGCGCCCGGCTGGCCACCGCGGCGGTGGCCGCGGTGGCCGGTGTGGTGCTCGCCACCGATCCGCTGGCCGACGTGGCCTTCACCAAGACGTGGCCGTCGGCGTCCACGCACTACCAGATCATCCCGCACTACGCGCTGACCCTGGTCGCGCTGGTGGCGGGGGTGACCGTGCTGGCCGCGCTGGCGGTCTGCGCGGCGCGCGGGCGGCGGG